>JAKANS010000051.1 GCA_021823625.1 bacterium
CCATGTCGATCGTGCCGCTGGTGTTGGTCACGCTGTGGCGGGCGCTGCGTGGGCGGTTCGAGGCGCATCGCAAGATTGCCCGCTGGACCTGGCCGATTTGGCTGTACGTCTCGGTGACGGGCGTGGCGATTTACCTGCTGCTGTACCACATTTTTCCGCAAAACTCCGGACTGGTGCCGCCGTGATGGCGATGTCGCCGCTGCCGCACTGCCTTCAATAGACAGCCAGCGTTTCCAGCACGGCCCGCGTGCGGGGCACTTCGTGGGTGCGGAACAGATCGGTTTTTCCCAGCGCGGCCAGCACCGCGAAGAACGGCTCCGCGCATCGCACTTCCTCACGAAAAAACTCGAAAGCGTGCGGCAGGGCGTGGCAGAGCGGAAAACCCAATGCCCGAAGCCGAAAACTGTTTAGAAAAACCTGCATCTGGTGCCGCACGCGCACCGCGCTGTCCTGAAGGTTGCGGTAATAAAAGCCCAAGCCCGGGTCGATGAAGATCTTGGTCACACCGTTCGCGGCGGCGGATTCGATCGCCCGCGCAAAGTAATCGTACATCAGTTGGATCGGGTCGGCGCCGAAGTCGAAATCGCCGACTGCCCGGACGTTCGCACCTTGCACGTAACAAACGATCACCGCCGCGTCGTGATCGGCCACCATCCGGAACATTTCGGCAGTGCGTTCCGTGCCCGTGAGGTTTAACACCGCGGCCCCGACCTCGAGACACGCGCGGGTGACGGCGGGCTGGTACGTCTCGACCGACACCGGGATGCCGCCGGCCGTCAGTTCCTTCACGACGGGCAACAGCTTGTTGTTCTGTCCAGCGTCATCCACCCGCGCCGCCTGGGCGAGCGATGACTCGGCGCCGACGTCCACGATCTCCGCGCCTTGCGCCGCCAATACCCGTCCGCGGCGAATGGCCCTGTCGGCGGTCAGGGAGACGCTCTCGCGATACCACGAATCGGGGGAGAGGTTGACCACGCCCATGATGGCCGGGCGCGAATTGAAGGCGAGGAGGTGGTTGCCCACGGCGAACTCGCGCACGGGGCACTTGGCGGCGGCGCGATGTTCGGCCAGCAGATCGGCCAGATGCTCCAAGGTCAGCATGAACAGGAGTCTAGGTTGCGGCGTGAGAAAGCCAAGGCAAGGTGGCGCGCCCGCCGCGACTCGAACGCGGGACCACCTGCTTAGAAGGCAGGTGCTCTATCCAACTGAGCTACGGGCGCAACCTCGCGAAAACGGGCAGAAATCAAACCCCAGACCACCCGGTTCCGCATGGCGATATGTTGCGAGAAATCGCCAAACGGGCAAGCAGTTTTGGGCCGCCGCCGTCTATCGGTCCCGCGCCGAATCGCGCTCGACGGCGGGGCGGGTGTTCGGAAGCATGCCGGCCACGATGACGCCGCCGTTGTTTATCGTGGATGCGTTTGCGGCCGCCCCCTTCACGGGAAATCCGGCCGCGGTTTGTGTGTTGCCCGCCCCGGCGGCCCCGCGCTGGATGCAGCGGGTCGCCGCCGAGATGAACCAGTCTGAAACCGCCTTTGTCTCGCCGCGAGCCGACGGCTGGGACTTGCGCTGGTTCACGCCGAAGATCGAAGTGGCGCTGTGCGGGCACGCCACGCTGGCCAGCGCCCAAGTGCTTTGGGAAACTGGTCGCGTGCCGCGCAGCGAGGTCATCCGGTTTTGGACTGCCAGCGGAGTCTTGAACGTGCGGGCGGTGGACGCGCGCATCGAAATGGACTTTCCCGCCAAGCCGGTGGCACCCGCGGTCGCGCCGCCAGAATTTGCCGAGGCGCTGGGAGCAACGCCGGTGTTTGTTGGCCGCAGCGAGTTGCTGGGGGTGACCCCAGACTGATTGCCACCACCTCGAAGCCAATGAAGCCCTGCGGCTGACGGAGATTCGCGTAGGGACTGGAGCGGTGCATCTTTGTGATTCAACTCCGCGTGGGCAGCGGGTACGGTGGGCGGTCGCTGGCGGTCGCTGTTTGGGTGCGAGTTCGAGCAGCAATTTGAATGAGTTCGTATGTCTGGCCATAGCAAATGGGCGAAGGTTAAGCATTTCAAAGGTGCGATCGACGCCAAGCGCGCGCGCATTTTCGCCAAGTTGTCCCGCGAGGTGACCATCGCCGCCAAGATCGGCGGCGGGGATCCTGACCTCAACCCGCGGCTGCGCCTGGCCATGCTCAAGTGCCGCAGCGCGAACATGCCGTCGGACAACGTCGAGCGCGCCATCAAAAAGGGCACCGGCGGCGGCGAAACTGCGAGTTACGAAGACCTCACGTACGAGGCCTTTGCCCCGCACGGGGTGGCGCTGTTGATCGAAGTGAGCACCGACAACCGCAACCGCACGGCGGCGGAAATCCGCAGCATTCTCACGCGCCACGGCGGCAGCATCGCCACGGCGGGCGCGGTAACGCGGTTGTTCCACCGGCAGGGCCAGATCATCGTCACGCGCGAGGCGGCCGACGAAGACCGATTGATGACGCTTGCGATCGAGGCCGGCGCGGAAGATTTCAAGGCCGAACCGGAAGGATTTGAAATCCTGACGACCCCGGCGCAGTTCGAGGCCGTCCACCGCAGCGTGGAAGCTCAAGGCATCAAGTTCGCCAGCGCTGAAGTCACGCACTGGCCCCAAGTGTCGGTGCCGCTCGCCGATCCCGCGGCGGTCGCGACGGTGACCGGTCTGATCGAGGAACTCGAAGACCACGATGACGTGAAGGAGGTCTTTGCCAACGCCGAATTCCCCGCCACCGACTGATGGAACCGCTCCGCCCAGGACCCGAACGCGCGCGCCGTTCTCGCCGGCATGCGTGAGCCCCGCGAATCGTTGGTTGTGCGGGCGTTGAAAGGTCTTGCGGACCTGGTGTTCCGCTACCCGCGGTGGTTCTTCTACCCGCAGGCGGTGCTGTTCCTGGCGAGCGTGCTCTTCACGGTGCGGCACCTTGAATTCGACACGGACCGCAACCATCTCGTCGGCCAGGACAAGAAGTACCACCAGGCCTTCCTGAAGTATAAACGCGAGTTCGCCTCGCAGGACGAGTTGGTGACCATCGTCGAAAGCGAAGACATCGAGAAGAACCGCCAGTTCGTCGAACGTTTGGGCGCGCGGTTGGAGCGGGAAACGAACATCTTCACCGACGTCTTTTACAAAGGCGACCTCCCGATGATGGGGCCGAAGGCGCTGTTGTTCGTCACCAACGACACGATCCTGGTCGAGATGGCGCAACGGCTCCAGGAGGCGCGCCCGGTGCTCAACCACCTGACGCAGGTCACCAACCTGAATTCGTTGTTTCGGATGGTGATCAACCAGTTTTATGCGCAGATGCGGTCCACGGCGCCGGGGCCGAATGCGCAGGCCGACGCGCTGATGCAGGCTTTGCCGGCGCTGGGGCGCATCGCCGATCAGGCGGCCGACGCGTTGAGCCGGCCGGGCAAGCCGCCGTCGCCGGGCATCACCGCGTTGTTTGGCGGCGGCGAAAAGGCGGAGCAGGAAATATACATCACCTTCGCGACGAACCGGCTTTATCTGGTGACGGCGCGCCCGCGGAACGACCATTTGAACGAGCGGGCGGTGGAGCGGCTGCGTCAATTGCTCGCCCAGACGCGCGCCGAAGTACCGGGGGTGAACGTTGGTCTGACCGGCGGGCCGGTGCTCGAGGTGGATGAGATGGCCCAGTCACAGCACGACACCACGGTGGCGGCGATCATGTCGCTGGTGATTTGTGCAGCGCTCTTCATCTACGGCTATCAGGAGACTGGGCGCCCGGTGAAGGCGACGTTGTGTCTGGTCGTGGGCCTGGCTTATACGTTCGGTTTTGCGACGCTGGTCATCGGCCATCTCAACATTTTGACGATCACGTTTCTACCGATGCTGATCGGATTGGCGATCGATTTCGGCATTCACCTGGTCAGCCGCTACGAGGAGGAGTTGCGGCACGGTTTGACCGAGCGGGAGGCGATGGAGATCGCGATGGTCAACACGGGGCAGGGCATTTTCACTGGCTGTTTCACCACCGCAGGCGCATTCCTGGCGATGGGTCTCACGGACTTCAAAGGCATTGAGGAAATGGGTGTGATCAGCGGCGCGGGGCTGGTGATCTGCCTGGTGCCGATGATCACGCTCCTGCCGGTGCTCCTGCTCCGCGGCCGGCAGAACACGCTCGACCATCTGCCGCACTCGCCCGAGATGGATCCGCGAGCCCGCCTGGAGCGGTTGTGGCTGGACCGCCCCTGGCTGGCGGTGGGTGCGGCGCTGACGTTGTGCGCGCTGGCGGCCTGGAAGGTGCCGAAGGTGTGGTTCGACTACAACCTGCTCCACATGCAATCCGCCGGTTTGCCGGCCGTCGTGTACGAGCACAAACTCATCGACAACGCGAACCGCTCGGTGATTTTCGGCGTGGTCACGGCCGATTCGCTCGACCAAGCCCGCGAACTGCAGCAGCGCCTGGAGAAACTCCCGTCGGTGGCGAGCGTGGATTCGATGATCCCGTACCTCACCGAAGATCAAAGCCGGAAGTTGAGCCTGATCCGTCAGGTCCGTGCGCAGCTCGCGGGGCTGCGCTTCGCCGACCTCGACCCCGACCCCGTGAACCTGGCCGATTTGCGGCTGACCGTGCGCACCCTCCAGGCCTGTCTCGGGCTGGGCGTCTCGGCGTCGGAACGCGAAGGCGAGGAGGCGGTTTCCACCTCGCTGCGCGACGTGCGCGCCGCCCTGGTCCGCTTGAACGAGGCGGTTGGCGATGCCGACCCGGACGTCGCCGCGCAAAAGCTCGGCGTGTTCCAACGCGCCTTGCTCAGCGACCTCGAATCCACGCTGGCGGCGATCCAGAACCAAGACGACACGGCGCCGTTGCGTCCCGAGGACATCCCCGCGCCGTTGCGGCACCGTTTCGTGAGCAAGACCGGCACCAGCTACCTGCTCCAGGTCAATCCGAAATCCAATGTCTGGGACCGCGCAAACCAGGCGGTCTTCGTGCGCGACCTGCGCAGTGTGTACCCCGACGCCACCGGCGAGCCGGTGCAACTTTACGAGTACACCACGCTCTTGAAGGACAGCTACGTGACGGCGGCATACTACGCGCTGGCAGCCGTGGTGCTGCTCGTGCTGATCCATTTTCGCAGTCTGGTCTGCGTGGCGCTGGCGTTGCTCCCGGTGGTGCTGGGCACGCTCTGGCTGGTGGGATTCATGGGGTGGGTGGGCGAGCCTTTCAACCCGGCAAACATCATGACGTTGCCGCTGGTGGTCGGCATCGGCGTGACCAACGGCATCCACGTGCTGAACCGGTTCGCCGAGGAGCGCAACGCCAGCATTTTCTCCCGCAGCACGGGCAAGGCAGTGCTGCTTTCGGCGCTGACCACCACGGCTGGCTTCGGAAGCCTGCTGCTGGCCAAACATCAGGGCATCGCCAGCCTCGGCCTGATCATGGCCATCGGTACGGCCACCTGCATGGTGGCGGGGTTGACCGTGCTGCCGGCGCTGCTGACTTTGTTGGACCGCTTCGGTTGGCGGCTGCCGCTCAAGGCCCAAGGCCACTACACGCATCTCCGGGCGAACGATCCTGGCGCTGTCAGCACGGGGATCCCCAAAGATTAAGTCTTCGCAGCGCAACGACCGCGGAACTCGGCCGGGTCATTGTGGATTCCGAGGTGTCCGCTGAATGCGCCAGGTCTTGGCTGCGCGCGTTTGAGCGGTGCTTCAAACGTTCGCAAGGCGCGCCACTCGGGCAGGAGCTTCCGCTGGCGGGGCAACGATCATCTGTGTGGCAAAACAAGTCACCGCCGCCGGCTTGAGTCTCCAGGGTGAGATGCTACTTTCGGGATCGAACTAAAACCGAAACCGAAACCTGAAAGAATCGCAACATGCCACACGAATTACCTGCATTGCCGTACGCCAAAGAGGCCTTGGAGCCGCACATCGACGCGCTGACGATGGAGATCCATCACGGCCGGCACCACAAGGCTTACGTGGACAATCTCAACAAGGCCCTCGCGGGCAACGCCGCCCTCGAAGCCAGGCCGCTCGACGCGCTGATTGCCGACCTCGCCGGTGTGCCTGACGCCATCCGCGGCCCGGTACGCAACAACGGCGGCGGCCACTGGAACCACAGTTTCTTTTGGAAAATCATGGCTCCGAAAGCCGGCGGCACACCCACCGGCGCCGTGGCCGACGCCATCAAGGCTGCGTTCGGAGGGTTCGACGAATTCAAGGCCAAGTTCGAGGCCGCAGGCGTGGGCCGGTTCGGCAGCGGCTGGGCCTGGCTGATGATCAACAGCGGCAAACTCGAAATCGCCTCCACAGCGAACCAGGACAACCCCCTCATGGGCAAAGCCGTTGCCGGCTGCGAAGGGAAGCCGATACTGGGAGTGGATGTCTGGGAACACGCCTATTACTTGAAATACCAAAACAAGCGCGCGGATTACCTCAAGGCTTGGTGGAACGTGGTGAACTGGGCGGAAGTCGCCCGGCTTTACGCCGCCGCGAAGTAGTCCCCTCGCCAAAGTATTCGCACCAAGGCCATGATCGCTCGCCGCGGTCGTGGCCTTTTGCCTTCTGCCCGACCTCGCCCGCCGCGGGTGGAACAGGCAATTGGCCTGCCTTCCCAAACCCAGCTCTCCGGGGGACGAAACCCGGCCGTGCCTGCAAGCGTCGGGCGCTGGGCGCCGATCCGTGTTCTCCGGTGGAGATCGACGGCGCCTGGCGGGTTGTTGATCTTCGTCGGAATTTCGTTCTGCTCCTTGCAAAGAGTCGCGTTTGTAATCGATACGTTGGCCTTCAAGCATCTACGATCGCCTTTTCTCGACTACATGAACCTCACCGGCTGCTTTCCGCAAATCGTGGCCGGCCCGATCGAACGACGGCTGGGAAGCAGTCAATTGGGGCGACCCCATCCGGGGCCACCGCGCTGCGTGGGTTCGCGGTGCGAAAGCCCGGACGGGTCACAACGCGAGCGCACCGGCCCGGAGGCAGTGTCCCGATTGCAAATCGGCGGCTGCGCCGCTGCGGTGGCGCGACAGTACCGCCGGCACCAAATCAGGACACCACCTGCCCGGCTGCTGAGTTGACAACCCCGGCAATGTCGCCTACTGATTTCATCGATGTTAGACATACCTAACATTTTGTTCTTACACCCACGGCGGGGGCAGAGCCGGGCCGGGGCCGCGGTCGAATCGAACCCGGCCGCGGAGCGCTTGGAGGTTGTTCGCCTATGAGCGGCTGGCTGTTCCTCGCCGGTTTGGCCGTGGTGGCGTTCCCGGCGCTGGTCTGGCCCCGGCGGGGCCTGCTCGCGCGCTGGCGGGCGTCGCTCGCTTGGTCCGCGCGCGTACACCGCGAAGACGCGTTGAAGCACATCCTCAAGTGCGAAGCGAACCAGGAGGTGCCCACGCTGATCAGCGTGGCGGGCGCATTGCAGAAGGGGCAACGCCAGGTGGCCGCGTTGCTGGCCGACATGGAAGCGCACGGCCTCGTTTCCTTCTCGGACGGCCGGCTGCGTTTGCGCGAGCCGGGACATGAACTGGCCCTGCACGTCATCCGCGCTCACCGGTTGTGGGAAAGTTACCTGGCGGATCAGACCGGGGTGGCGGAGGCGGAGTGGCATCGGCAGGCGGACCGGCAGGAGCATCTGCTCTCGCCCCAGCAAATCAGCGCCCTGGCGGCTGCGCTCGGCAATCCCACCCGCGATCCACACGGCGACGCGATTCCTGATGCCACCGGAGAATTGCCGGCCGAGCCGGGCCAGCCGCTGGGCGCCACCGAGATCAACACGCCGGTGATGATCACGCACATCGAAGACGAGCCGGAAGCAATCTACGCGCAGCTTACCGCGCAAGGTTTGCGGGCGGGCATGAAGGTCTGTGTGTTGGAAAAATCTCCCGAGCGCATCCGCTTTTGGGCGGACGGCCGGGAGCACGTACTGGCCCCAATTTTCGCCAACAACATCGCGGTATCAGCGTTGCGCGAGTTCCGGCCGGCCGATCTGTTCGAAGAGGAATACCTGGCCGGGCTTCAGCGGGGCCAGGTCGCAAAGGTGATTGGCCTGTCGCCCGCCTGCCGGGGGGCGGAGCGGCGGCGGTTGTTGGATCTGGGTTTCGTGCCTGGCACTTCAGTGGAGGTGGACCTGGTCAGCCCGACGGGCGACCCGACCGCTTATCGGGTTCGGGGCACGGTGGTGGCGTTGCGGCGCGAGCAGGCGGGCCTTGTTCGCATCGCCACAGAAAGGCGCATCGCGGCATGAACACTTCGGCATCTACATCGCTGTCCACGACGGCCGCGCCGCCTTCCAAGGTGTGCGCCGATTGCCAGGTTTATCGCGCCGCCCGCCTCAAGAAACTGGGCGTCGCCGTGGACAAATGGGATTACATCGTCGCGCTGGCGGGCAATCCGAACACGGGCAAGAGCACGGTCTTCAACGCGCTGACAGGCCTGCGGCAGCACACCGGCAACTGGCCGGGGAAAACCGTGACGCGCGCCGAGGGTGGGTTCGAGTACGCCGGGCGGCGATTCAAGCTCGTCGATCTGCCCGGCACCTACTCCTTGCTTTCGACGAGCGTGGACGAGCAGGTGGCGCGCGATTTCATCTTGTTCGGCCGGCCGGACGTGACAGTGATCGTGGTGGATGCCACGCGGCTGGAACGCAACTTGAACCTGGCCCTACAGGTCCTCGAAATCACCGACCGCGCGGTAGTTTGCGTGAATTTGATCGACGAGGCGAGGCGGCACGGCGTGCAGGTGGATGATCGACAGCTCGCGCGAGATCTGGGTGTGCCCGCCGTGCCAACCTCGGCCCGTCACGGCGAGGGCCTGCCGGCGCTGTTGGAGGCGGTGAGCGAAGTGGCCTCGGGCAGGTTGATCTGCCGGCCGCACCGTCTCGCCGCCGAACCACCCGCAATCCGCGACGCCGTGCGCGAATTGAGGGCGCGGATTCAGGCCGCCTATCCGCACCTGCCCAACGTCCGCTGGCTCGCGCTGCGCCTGCTGGGCGGCGACGAACACATCGCCGAGGCGTTGCGGCGCGGGGAGTTCGCCGGGCTCGAAACCGAATCGCGCCTGGAAGCGGCGGACGCTTCAGACGCGCAACCTCAATTGACGGTGCCATGAACGCGATTGCCAATTTCCAAGCCGCTTCAGTCGAGGATCTCCTCAGCGCTGCCCAGCGCCTCCGCCAGGGTATTCCCGGCGACCTTCATGAGCACGTCGTGGAAGCCATATACGGAGATGCGGCGCGAATTGCGGACCGCGCGGTCACGCGTCCGGGGGCGCCGGCGCGGCCCGCCGTGGACCGCACCATTGACCGGATCGTTACCAGTCGGGTCTGGGGCTTTCCGATCATGCTGGTGCTCTTCACGGTGGTGTTCTGGGTGACCATCAGCGGAGCCAACGTGCCTTCGCAGATGATCTCCTCGGTGTTGGTTGACCGCCTCTATCCCTGGTTGCGCGAAACGGCGGCCAGCGTGGGGTTGCCGTGGTGGCTGCGCGGTGTGTTGATCGACGGCATGTACCTGGCGACCGCCTGGGTGGTGAGCGTGATGCTGCCGCCGATGGCGATTTTCTTCCCGCTGTTCACTTTGCTCGAAGATTTAGGCTATCTGCCGCGGGTGGCATTCAACTTGGATAACTTGTTCAAGAAAGCCGGCGCGCACGGCAAGCAATCGATGAGCATGATGATGGGGTTCGGCTGCAACGCGGCCGGGGTGGTGGCCACGCGGATCATCGACAGCCCACGCGAACGGTTGCTCGCCATCATCACGAACAACTTCGCGCTCTGCAACGGCCGCTGGCCGACGCAAGTGCTCATGGCCACGGTGTTTATCGGCTGTCTGGCGCCGTCGCATCTCGGCGGGCTGACCGCCGCGGTCGCCGTGACCGCCGTGGCCGCGCTTGGTGTTGGCATGACCTTCCTGGTTTCTTGGGGGCTGTCGCGCTCGGTCCTCCGTGGCGAGGTCTCCACGTTCAGCCTGGAATTGCCGCCTTACCGGCCGCCGCGCTTGTGGCAGACGCTGTATTCGTCGCTGATCGATCGGACGATCTTCGTGCTGTGGCGGGCGGTGGTTTTCGCGTTGCCGGCGGGGGCGGTGATCTGGCTCTTCGCGAACGTGCGGATTGGCGGGGTCAGTCTCGCAAACTACGCCATCGACTGGCTCAACCCCGTAGGGGTGTTGCTGGGCCTCAACGGGGTGATCCTGCTCGCTTACATCATCGCCATTCCGGCGAACGAAATCGTGATTCCGACCGTGCTCATGTTGACGGTCATGGTAACGGGCATGACCGGTTTGGGCCACGGGGCGGGCGTGATGTTCGACCTCCGGGATGAAGCGACCCTCAAAACGCTGCTGCAGGCCGGCGGTTGGACCACCCTCACCGCGGTGAACCTGATGCTCTTCAGTCTGCTGCACAATCCTTGCAGCACAACCATTTACACGATATACAAAGAGACCGGCAGCCGCCGTTGGACCGTGGTCGCCTCGCTGTTGCCGCTGGCGCTGGGGGTGGTGGTTTGCGCGGCCGTCGCCGCGGTCTGGCGGTGGTTGGGCTGAGTCTGGCGCGGCCGTGAGCGGCCTGCCCGGGTGGCGCCTGGCTGCGAGACCGCCAAGGGACCCGCACAAGGCGAGACGCCGGTCTGGTTTGGAAAACCGTCTTGACGCTCCTTACTCCGCCCCATACGCTACTCATGCAATCGATTACACCGCTGGTTGTCCAGCACGGCCAAGTCGGAGAGCAAAATCTGCCGACTTTTTTGTTTCCCGGATGGTGGATCGGATATGAACAACGAGCTATTGGCGGTTCTTGATTTCTGGGAGCGCGAGAAGGGCATCCGACGCGATGTCTTGGTCGCGGCTGTCCAGAACATGCTGATTACCGCTGCGCGGAAGGCGATCGGCCCGGCCCGCGACATGGTCTGTATGGTGGACCAGAAAACCGGCGACATCCACGCTTGGGCGAAACTCATCGTCAGCGAGAAGGTGATTTCCAAACATGACCAGATTTCGCTCCCGGAAGCGCGCCGCATCAAACCTGAGGCTCAACTGGGCGAAGAAATCCAGGTCGAGATCGGCTCCGAGCAGATTCAGCAGATTTTTGGGCGCATCGCGTCGCAGTACGGCAAGCAGACGTTGATGCAGGAAATCCGCAAGGCGGAGAAGGAGTTGATCCTTGAAGAGTTTAAAGACCGGGTGGGCGACATCGTGGCCGGAACGGTGCGGCGGTTCGAGCGGTCGGATGTCACGATCGACCTGGGCCGGTATGAGGCCTTGCTGCCCAACCGCGAGCGGGTACCCACCGAGGAATACCAAGTGGGCGAACGCCTGCGCTGCTACGTGAAGGCGGTGGAAAACACGCCGCACGGACCCGAGATCATCCTGTCGCGGGCGGATCCGCAGTTCGTCATCAAGCTGTTCCAGTTGGAGGTGTCCGAGATTGCGGACGGCACGATTGAAATTCGCTCCATCGCGCGCGAGCCGGGTTTTCGCACCAAGCTGGCGGTCTATTCGCGGGACCCCAAAGTGGACCCGGTGGGCGCCTGCGTGGGCCTGCGCGGCCAGCGGGTCAAAAACATCGTTCGCGAACTGAACAACGAGCGCGTGGACATCATTCCGTGGTCGTCCGATCTGCGAACCTTCATCACGGC
Source organism: bacterium (assembly GCA_021823625.1). Taxonomy (GTDB): domain Bacteria; phylum Verrucomicrobiota; class Verrucomicrobiia; order Limisphaerales; family J093; genus DSVZ01. The sequence continues at coordinate 11,616 of JAKANS010000051.1, forward strand.
CGCGCTGAATCCCGCCACGGTCAGGAGCTTCGAGGTGGACGAAGCGCGGCAGCGCGTTCGGCTCCTCGTCAACGCGGACCAGTTGTCCCAGGCCATTGGCAAGCGGGGCCAGAATGCGCGACTGACCTCGCGCCTGACCGGCTGGCAGGTGGACATCGACGCGGAAGCGGCGCCGGTCAGCGGCTTCGAGCAAAAGGTGGCCCAAGCGGTGGGGGCCCTGGCGGCCATTCCCGGCTTGACCGAGGTGCAGGCCGACGCGCTGGTCCATCACGGTTTTTTGAGTCTGGAGGACTTGCTCCAGGCCGAGGCATCCGACCTGGCGGAGATCGCCGAGATCGGCGAGGCCGCCCCGACGGTGCTGGAAGCCGCACGAGCGGAGGCCCAGCGCCGCATGGTCAACATCACCCCTGCAAGCGCCGCATAGGCGCACCGCGCCCCTCTGGTGCCGGCGCGTGGGTGAGCCGGCGTTCGAGGCGGCGTGCACGGCGTTGGAAAGCAATCGAGTATGCCCGTTCGCATTTACGACATCGCCAAGAAGCTTGGCATCGAGAGCAAGGCTGTTCTTGCCAAGGCCAAGGAGCTTGGCATCACGACTGCGCGGGTGCCTTCCAGCACGCTCGACAAGATCACTGCGGAGTATTTGGAGGAGCAATTCGGATTCAAACTGGCTCCCCCGCCGCCCCCCCCGGAACCGCCGAAGGTGGAAATTGTTTCCCCACCGGCGGTCGAAGCCGTGCCGGCCGCAACGGAACCGCCGCCGCCCGCCGCGCCCGTCGAACCAACGCCCGTTGCTGAACCGATTGCGCTACCTCCGGTGGCCACCGAGGCTCCCGTTGCCGAGCCGGCGGTTACTGCGCCCCCGCCCGCCATCGTAGCCGAGCCTTTGCAGGCACCGGCGGCCAGCCAGCCCGTTGCCACGCCGCCCGCGCCTGCACCCGAAGTGGCGGCCGAGGCCGTGCCGATCCAGCCGTCCGTTGAGCCGCCGCCAGCGAGCGCTGCTGCTCCGATCACGACCGTCCCCGCGCCGGCGGCACCGGTAACGCCGCCCCCCGCCGAAGCACCGCCGAAGGTCGTCGTTCCACCGGCTCCGCCCTTGCCGCCGCCTCCCCCGCCGCCGCCTCCGAAACCGAAGATTGGCGAGAAGGTGGGATTCATTCAATTGACCCCACGCCCGCGGCCGCCCGAGCGGGGCGCCGCCAAGGCACCGGCTCGTTCCACGCCGCCACCCCGACCCGAACCCGCGCGTGGCCGGGACGGTCGCGGCGCAACGTTTGGGGGCCGTGGCGTTGCGATGGGAGCCGGCAGACCCGGCGCTGCAGGCGGACCGCCTGCCCGCGGGGCAGCCGGACGTGTCGGCAGCGCTCCCGCGCCGGAAGCGCCCACCGGCGAGGAAATCATTTTGCGGCCGCCGGTCATTGTGCGCGACCTGGCGGAGAAGCTGGGCAAGAAACCGTTCCAAGTCATCGCCGACCTGATGGAGTTGGGGGTGTTTGCCACGGTCAACCAGGCCATCGAACCCGAGGTGGCCCAGAAGGTTTGCGCGAAGCACAATTTCCGCTTCAAGGTCGAGCGGCGGGCCAAAGGCGAAGGCGTCCACGCGCCACCCAAGAAGGAAGAACCGGCCGTCCTCGACGACAAGGTCGAAGATCTCAAACCGCGCGCCCCGGTGGTTACTATCATGGGCCACGTGGACCACGGCAAGACGACCTTGCTGGACGGCATCCGCAAGTCGAACGTTGCGGCCGGCGAAGCCGGGGGCATCACCCAGCACATCGGCGCGTACACCATTTCCGTGCCGCATCCGGAACGGAAGGGCGAACTCCAGCAGATCACTTTTCTCGACACGCCGGGCCACGCGGCCTTCAGCGCCATGCGTGCGCGGGGCGCGAACGTCACGGACATCGTAGTGCTGGTGGTGGCGGCCAACGACGGCGTGATGCCGCAGACGCTCGAAGCACTCAGCCACGCCCAGGCGGCGAAGGTGCCCATCGTGGTGGCGGTCAACAAGTGCGACCACCCCAATGCGAACCCGATGTTGGTGCGCAACCAGCTTCAGGAAAAAGGCCTCATTCCGGACGAGTGGGGCGGCAACACGTTCTTCGTGGATGTCTCTGCGCTCACGAAACAAGGCGTGGACCGGTTGCTGGAAATCATTTGCTTCCAAGCCGACCTGTTGGAACTCAAAGCCAACCCGGACCGCGAGGCCAAGGGCAACGTGGTCGAGTCCGGCCTGGAGCCGGGCGGGCCCACCGCCACCGTGTTGGTGCGCAACGGCACGCTGCGGCTGGGTGACGTCGTGATTTGCGGCGGGCATTACGGCCGCGTGCGCGCCTTGATCAACGAGGAGAACAAACGCCTCAAAGAAGCCGGCCCGTCCGTGGCGGTCAAAGTTCTGGGTATGAACGGCGTGCCCGAAGCGGGGTTGGAGTTCAACGTGGTGGCTTCCGAAAAGGTGGCCCGCGAAATCGCCGCCGAGCGCGGGTTGGCCGTCCAAGGCCAGGAAAAGGAAGCCCGTCCGCTGCGCACCCTCGAAGGCTTGTTCGAGCAGCTCTCGCAGGAAAACGCGAAGGTGCTCAAAGTCGTCGTCAAGGCGGACACCCAAGGTTCGGTCGAGGCCATCGTCGATGCCTTGAAGAAGGTCGAGAACGACAAGGTCAACCTCGAGATCATCCACAACGCAGTGGGGACCATCACCGAAAGCGACGTGGTGCTCGCCTCGGCTTCCAAGGGCGTCATCCTCGGCTTTCACACGCGCGTGGACAGCAGCGCGGCGGAACTCGCCAAGCGCGAAGGGATCCAGATCAAGCTTTACGCCATCATCTACGAACTGATCGACCAGGTGAAGGAAGCCATGGCGGGTTTGCTCGAACCGCTGCTCAAGGAGGCGGTGTTCGGTTCCGCGGAAGTGCGCAAGGTTTTTGCCCTCTCCAAGGGTGGCAACGTGGCCGGTTGCGTGGTGACCAGCGGGCGGATCGTCCGGGGCAAGGCACGCATCGTGCGCCGCCGGAACACGATTTACGAAGGCTTGATCCAGACGCTGCGGCGGTTCCAGGACGAGGTCAACGAAGTGCGCGCCGGCATGGAGTGCGGGATTCGCCTGGAGGGCTTCGACCTGTTCGAGCCGGGCGACGCGATCGAGTGTTACACGATCGAGAAGGTTGCCCAGAAACTCTAGGGGCTGCCTCCCGCGCCGCCCACCGGTTCTTTCGACATGCAAGGTCGCCGTCATGATCGGGTTCGGGAGTTGCTCAAACGTGAACTGAGCAACCTCCTGCTGCGCGAGTTTCCCATCGCCGAGACCGGCTTGCTGGCAGTCAACGAAGTCCGGTTGTCCGGCGATCTGAAGCGGGCCACGGTTTATGTCGGCACGGTCGGGAATCCGGGGCAACGTCACCGTGCCTTCGAACTGTTGCGCGAACACCGCCCGCGGCTGCAGAGCCTGCTGGGACACGCCGTGACGCTCAAGTACACGCCGGAGTTGCGCTTCGTGGCCGACGATGCCGTGGACCGCGGCAACCGCGTGCTCCAGATCCTCGACGACCTCGAGAAAACGCGGCCCGCCGGGTCTTCGTGACCGGCGCCCGCCGTGGTTCAGGCTGTTCGGCAAGACGCTCCGCGCCGCTAATCGACATTGATGAAACCCCGCCCAAAAATCGTTGACCGCATCCTTGAGGCGATCAAGGCGAGCCAGACCATTTGCGTCGTCGGCCATGTTCGGCCCGATGGCGATTGTGTCGGCTCCCAACTCGCGCTGGCGCTCGCCTTGCGCGCCGAGGGCAAGCAGGTGACGGTCTGGAACGAGGATTCGACACCGACCAAACTCAAGTTTCTCGATCCCGAAAACCTGTGGTCGCCACCCCAGTCCGGCCAGACCTTCGATTGCGTGGTGGCCACGGATGCCGCCAACTACGAACGGCTCGGCCGTGCGGGGGATTGCCTCAAAGAACGCCGCGTGCTCATCAACATCGACCATCACGCGAGCAACACCCGGTTCGGCGACATCAACTGGGTGAGCCGGCGGGAGCCGTCCACTGGCGAATTGATTCACCGGCTGCTCAAATACGCCGGCTGGTCCATCACGCCGCACATGGCGGATTGCCTGTTCGCCGCCGTGTCCACCGACACCGGGTCGTTCCAGTACGCCTCGACCCGGCCCTCCACGTTCGCGGTGGCGGGCGAACTGGTGAAACGCGGCGCAAACCTGGGCCGCGTGTGCCACGAGATTTACCAATCCTACCCGCTCGCCCGCGTGCGCCTGCTCCGGCACGTGTACATGAACTTCCGCTTGGTCCACGGCGACCGGACCGCCTATTTCTGGCTCAAGCCCCGCGATTTTGCCCGGACCGGCTCCCAGCACGCGGACACCGAGGGCCTGATCGACCACATCCGTGCAATCGAACCGGTCGTGGTGGCGTGCGCCTTCGAGGAAGTCGAGCCGGCCGTGGTGCGCGTGAGCCTGCGCTCCAAAAGCGCGCGCGTGGACGTGAACCGCATCGCCGCGCTGTTCGGCGGGGGGGGGCACGCGGCCGCCGCGGGCGCGCGCATCGCCGGCCGACCGCTGGGGGTCCAGCGCCGGGTTCTCAACGCAATCAAGAAAGCCTTGAACTCCGCTGTCTGATGCCGCTGACCAATTACGATCCCTTCGACGGAGCCCTGCTGGTGGACAAGCCGGCCGGGCCGACTTCGCACGATATCGTGGACCGCCTGCGCCGGCGGTTCGGCATCAAAAAAGTCGGGCACGCCGGCACGCTCGATCCGAACGCCACCGGCCTGCTCATCATGCTGCTGGGCCGCGGCACCAAGCTCTCCGACAAACTGATGTCCGCCGACAAGGTCTATGAAGGCACCATGAAGTTCGGCGAGGCGACCAACAGCTACGATGCCGACGGCGAAATCGTGGCCACGTTGCCGGTGCCGCCGTTGACGGTGGAGGCCTTGAACGAGGCCACCGCGCCGTTCGTCGGCGACCTCATGCAGGCGCCGCCGATGGTTTCCGCGGCGAAGGTTGGAGGCGTGCCGCTGTACAAACTCGCCCGCAAGGGCGTGGAGGTGGAGCGGAAGCCGCGACTCGTTCACATCTACACCTTCCGGTTCACGGACTACCGGGAACCCATCGGCACGTTCCGCGTTGCCTGCACCAAAGGCACCTACGTGCGGAGCCTGGCGCACGACCTCGGCCAGAAGCTGGGTTGCGGCGCGCACCTCGCCACCTTGCGGCGGACCGTCTCCGGCAAGTTCTCGGTGAACGATGCCGTGTCGCTGCCGCAGTTGCTCGAGCTGAGTGCGGCGGAGTTGGCCCCGCGGGTGATTCCGTTTCTCAAGCTGGCGGCGGCGGAATGAGCCAGGGGCGGACAGGTTGGGATTTCGCGAGGCTGGCGGGCCGCCCGCCGCGCGCCGCGGACCCGCAGTCTTCGGACAAACGAAGCGCCGTTCCGTGAAAATCCTCTCGCGGCCAGACGAACTCGGCAGCGGCGCGGCGGCGCTGGCCATCGGCGTTTTCGATGGCGTTCACCTCGGTCACCAGGAGGTGATTCGGCGGATGGTCCAGTACGCCGGCGTCCACCAGGCTTCCGCCGTGGTGGCCACGTTCGACCGCCATCCCAACGCCGTCATCGCCCCGGACCGCACACCGCCGGCCATCCAGACCACCACGCAACGTTTGCGCGTGTTTGCCGACTTGGGGACCGACGCCACCTGGCTGATTCGATTCGACGAAGCCTTCAGCCGGCAAACCGGCGAGGCTTTCGTGCGCGCGCTGGCTCGCGGCTTCAGGCGGGTGGTTGCCGTGTGTGTGGGCAGCGGTTTTCAATTCGGCCACCGTCGCAGCGGAGACGTGGCGTTGCTGCGCCGCTTGGGCGCCGAATTGGGTTTTGCCGTCGAGGCGGTCGATCCCCTGGCGGTGGACGGCCAAACGATCAGCAGCACCCGCATTCGCGACGCGATCCGCGAAGGCGACCTGGCCGCGGCGGGCCGCTTGCTGGGGCGCCGGTATTCGTTGGCCGGCCGGGTGGTTCGTGGCGACCAGTTGGGCCGGCAACTGGGTTTTCCCACCGCCAACCTCGACGTGGCGGGCTTGATCCTGCCCCCGAACGGCGTCTATGCCGTGCGGGCCGCGACAGCGGAAGCCGAATTCCGCGGCGTCATGAACATCGGTCTGCGCCCGACTGTGCCCGGCGCCGAACGCCCGGTGCGGGTGGAGGTGCATCTGCTCGATGCCGCGCTGGAGCTATACAATCAGGAATTGACGGTCACGCCGCTCGCACGGCTCCGGGACGAAATGCGGTTCGACTCCCTGGCGGCGTTGCAGGCTCAAATCCGGCAGGATGTGGCCGCCGCACGCGCCATTTCCGGTTGATCGGCGGCTCCGGCGGCGGATTCGCCGGGGACGAAAGCTGAACGCAAAGGCTGGAGCCTCTGTCCATGAGGCGTTACTATCGTCGCCAATGAATTTGGAAATCACTGCCCTGAACACTGAAGTCCAGCAGGCCGCGCAATTCCTCCAGCCGCTGCTGACCGAAGTCGGCAAGGTCATCATCGGCCAGAAGTACCTGGTCGAACGGCTCGTCATCGGTCTGCTGGCCAACGGCCACGTCCTGTTGGAAGGCGTGCCCGGCCTGGCCAAAACCCTGGCCGTGAAGACCCTCGCTTCCAGCTTGAACGTGAAGTTCTCCCGGCTTCAGTTCACGCCCGACATGCTGCCGGCGGACGTCGTGGGCACCCAGATCTACAACCCGCAATCCGGCGGCTTCGCGGTCCGGCGCGGCCCGATTTTCGCCAACCTCATCCTTGCCGACGAAATCAACCGCGCGCCGGCCAAGGTCCAAAGCGCCTTGCTCGAAGCGATGCAGGAAAAGCAGGTCACCATCGGCGACCAGACGTTCGGACTTGAAGAGCCGTTCCTCGTCCTGGCGACGCAGAACCCGATCGAGCAGGAAGGCACTTACCCGTTGCCGGAGGCGCAGGTGGACCGCTTCATGTTAAAGCTCCGGATCGGCTATCCGTCCCGCGAGGAGGAACGGCAGATTTTGGACACGATGGCGCGCACCAGCGGCCAGCCCAGCGCCCACCAAGTCGTCGAGCCAAAACAGATTCTCGAGGCGCGTGAAGTGCTCAACCACATTTACGTGGACGACAAGGTCAAGGAATACATCGTGGACCTCGTCTGCTGCACGCGCGAGCCGGACAAGTACAAGATTCAGGTCAAGGACTTCATTCAACTGGGCGCCTCGCCGCGGGCGACGATCGCGCTGACGCTGTGCGCCAAGGCCCACGCCTTCCTGCGCGGTCGCGGTTACGTGACGCCGCAGGACGTGAAGACGATCGGCATGGACGTGCTGCGGCACCGCGTGGCGATCACCTACGAGGCCGAGGCCGAGGAAAAGACCAGCGAAACGGTCATCCGAAAAATCTTCGATGAACTGCCGGTGCCTTGAGCCCACAGACTGACGCCATTTAGGCCAGCCCCCGGGCCAAGATCCTGTGGCATGATCCCCCGCGAAATCCTCAAAAAGATCCGCCTGATCGAGCTGCGCACGAAACGGCTCGTTAGAGAAACGCTCGCGGTAGCATCACTTCAGTCGCCGGCGCAGTTCCGCCGGATTCCGCGCACCATGCCAGATCGCCAGGACTTTGACCTCGCGGTGCTCTGTGTTGATGGTGAAGTAAACCGCGTGGGGCCACGGCGGCGGCACTTTGGCCTTGCGCGTCAGGCGTGTGTAGAGCCGGAAACGTTCCGGGTTATGCGCCAGTGTTTGCAGAAACGACCGCAGCGCATCGTCGAACCGAAGCCCCACCCCGTACTCGCGGTGTTCATACCAGTCCACCGCTTCGTTCCACTCCCGTTTGGCCTCGGCCTCGGCAATGACTTTGAACGTCATTTGGGGGCGAGGAGACGCTTTCTGATTTCAGCGGAGACTTCTTCAATCGGCGTGCCCCGTCCGGGATTCCTCAGCGCGTCCTCGGCCCGTCGATCCAGTTCGGCGGCTTGTTCCAGCGTGAGATCATCGTCGAGGTCACCAAATTCCAATTCGATGGTCTCGACTAATTCGCGCCGTTCCGCTTCGGGCATCCGGCGCAGTTCTTCCAGAATTTCCGCCGCACTCATGGGACCGAACTTAGTCAGCGGTGAACCTTTGGCAAGCGCATGATCCCCCGCGAAATCCTCAAGAAGATCCGCCTGATCGAGCTGCGCACCAACCGGCTCGTGAGCGAGACGCTCGCCGGCCAGTACCACAGCGTCTTCAAAGGGCAGGGGATGAACTTCGACGAGGTGCGCGAGTACCAGCCCGGCGACGACGTCCGCTCGATCGACTGGAACGTCACCGCGCGGATGAACCACCCGTACATCAAAAAATTCGTCGAGGAACGCGAGTTGACCGTGATGCTGATGGTGGATTTGAGCGGCTCCGGCCTGTTCGGTTCCGGCGAACAGTCGAAACGCGAACTTGCAGCCGAAATCGCCTCGGTGCTCGCCTTCTCCGCCATCCGCAACAACGACAAGGTCGGCCTCTTGCTCTTCACGGATGTCGTCGAGAAGTACATCCCGCCCCGCAAAGGTCGCAGCCACGTCTTGCGTGTCATCCGCGACATCCTGTTTTACGAGCCGCGCCGGGCGGGCACGGATCTGAACCTGGCGCTCGATTTCATTGGGCGCGTGTTGCCGCACCGCGCGATCGTGGCGGTCCTGTCGGACTTCCTCGGTCAGAGCGCGCCGACGCGCCGCGAAGTCGCCGCCCATTTGCGCCGCAGCGTGATTCTTTCCGAAACTTTGGGCCAGGCCTCGCTGACCGCCTTGCGCCAGGCCAACCGGCGACACGACGTCGTGGCGGTGCAGATCACCGACCGCTTCGAACTGGTGCTGCCGGACCTGGGCTACCTGGTGCTCAAAGACGCCGAAACCGGCGAAGTGATCGAGATCAACACGGGCGACGACCGGCGGCGACGTGCCTTTGGCGAGCGGCAGGCGGAGCGGCAGCGCGATTTGCGCCGGCTGTTTTCCGCGGCCGGCATCGATTCGGTCCAGGTGCGGACGGACCGGCCATACGCGGCCGAACTGGGCCGCTTCTTCGAAACTCGCGAGAAGCGGAGACGGCATGGTTAGCCTGGCAACCGCCCTCCTGGCCGTGATTTGAAGCATGACCACCAACGCGCCAACTGTCCTCCTGCCGCCGGCCCAGCCGGTGGGCACGAATGCCCTGGCGGCGGCGGACATTCGCGACGTGAAGCCGCCGGTGGCCATTCCCTCGTGGTGGACGGCCGTGATCGGCATCGCCGTGGTGGCGGCGCTCGCGGCGGCGGCCGTTTACGCGTGGCGGCGTTATCGACGACAGCAGAAGCAACCTCCGCCCGCGATCGTGATTCCGCCTTACCGGCGCGCCTTGGAGCGCCTGCGCGCGGCGCTGGATATGATTCACAATCCGGAGCGCTTTTGCGTGGCGCTGTCCGACGCGGTGCGGGTGTACCTCGAGGAACGGTTCGACCTCCGCGCACCCGAGCGGACCACGGAGGAGTTCCTGGCTGAAATCCAGGCCAGCTCGCTGCTCTCCGAATTGCAGCAGCGATTGATGGGCGATTTTCTCACGCGCTGCGATCTGGTCAAATTCGCCCGCGCCGAGATGGGCGAACCGGAGTTGCGCGAGCTGTACGACGTGGCGGTGCGCCTCGTCGAGGAAACCGAACCGCTGTTGAACCCCCAGGCGGCGCCTGTCGTGTCCGCGGCGCCCCTTCCGACGACAGGTTGATATGCGGTTCGCCCATCCTTGGTTTCTGTTGTTGCTGCTGGCGCTGCCACTGCTCGCCTGGCTGAAAGGGCGGCGGGGCGGCCAGCCCGCGTTTCTCTATTCCTCGGTTCGGCTGGTGAAAGGCATGACCGGGATCACGCGGTCGCACGCCCGCGGATTTCTGGCCAAACTCCGCTGGCTGGCGCTGGCGCTTTTGATCGTGGGCCTGGCGCGGCCCCAGAGCGGGGAAGGCGAGGACAAAGTGCGCGCGAGCGGCGTGGACATCGTCGTGGCGCTGGATCTGTCCACGAGCATGATTTCCGAGGACTTCAAACTCGCGGGCCAGCGGGTCAACCGCCTCGTGGTCGCCAAGGACGTGTTGCGGGAGTTCATCCGCAAGCGCCCCAACGATCGCATTGGCCTGGTGGCCTTCGCGCGCTACCCGTACGTGGTGGCGCCGCCGACGCTCGACCATGACTTTGTGCTCGAACACGTGGACCGGCTCCAGATTGGCGCGGTGGAGGACGGCACGGCCATCGGTTCCGCGTTGACCGCGGCCGTGAACCGGTTGCGCGACATCCAGGGCAAGAGCAAAATCGTGATCTTGATGACCGACGGCCAGAACAACGCCGGCAAGGTGCCGCCGCTGACCGCCGCCGAAGCCGCGCAGGCGCTGGGGATCCGCGTCTATACCATCGGCGTGGGCACCCGCGGCAAGGCCCCGGTGCCATTTTTCGACGCGTTCGGGCAGAAGCTCTACCGTGAGGTGGACGTGGACATCGACGAGGACACCTTGCGGAAGATCGCCCAGCGGACTGGCGGCGCCTATTTCCGGGCCGACAGCACGGACACGCTGCGCGAAATCTACAGTCGGATCGACAAGCTGGAGCGCACCGAAGCCACGCTGAAGAAATACCGGTATTACGCCGAGTTCTTCCCGCTGGTCGCCATGCCCGGGTGGGTGCTGTTGATGCTGGAAATCATTCTCAGCAACACGGTGTGGAGGCGGCTGCCATGACCTTCGCCAAGCCTGAAATGCTCTGGTTGTTGGCGGCGACGGCGCCGCTGCTGACGTGGTTTTTGGTCGCGGCCTGGCGGAAGCGGCAACAGGCCATCGCGCAGTTCGTGCAATCCCGGCTGCTGGCCCAGCTCACCGTGGGCGTCTCGAAGGGGAGACAAAAAGCTCGGCTGGTTTTGCTGGGCTGCGCCGCCGCTTTGATCTTGTTCGCCTTGGCCCGCCCGCGGGTGGGCTATGCCTGGGAGGAAGTCAGCCAGCGCGGGCTGGACATCGTGGTCGCCATCGACACTTCCCGGAGCATGCTGGCCGCCGACGTGTCGCCGAGCCGGTTGGCGCGGGCGAAACTGGCGGCGCTGGACTTGATGAAACAGGCCCGCGCGGACCGGTTGGCCCTGGTGGCGTTCGCGGGCAACGCCTTTCTCCAATGTCCGCTCACGCTCGATGACAGCGCCTTTCAGCAAGGCTTGAACTTGATCGAAGTCGGGCTCCTGCCGCAGGGCAGCACCGATCTGTCGCGGGCCATCGAAGTCTCGCTCGACGCGCTCAAGGACAGCGGGGACAACCACAAGGTGATCGTCCTGTTCACTGACGGCGAAGACCAGGAGGACGACGCCCTGGAAGCCGCGAAGAAGGCGGCGGAACAAGGCGTGAAGATTTTCGCCATCGGGGTGGGCACGGCCACCGGCGACCGGCTGGCGATCAAGGACGATCAAGGCCGCACGAGCTACGTGATGGATGAAAACAACAAGCCGGTGATTTCCAAGCTGAACCTGCCGTTGCTGCGCGAAATCGCCGAGAAGTCCGGGGGCGATTTTATGGCGCTCAGGGGCGCGGACCCGATGCAGACGCTTTACCAGGCCCGGCTGGGCCGGCTGCCGAAAGGCGACGTTTCCTCGCGCTTTTTGCGCCAGTATTACGAGCGGTTCCAATGGCCGCTGGGGCTGGCGATTGGCCTGCTGATTTTGGAGATGTTCCTGCCCGACCGTAAGCGGGTGTGGCGCCGCCCGGCCGCGCCTGGCGCAGGCAACCCGGCGTTGAGCAAGCTGATCGGCTGCCTGGCGCTCTTGCTGGCCGCGGCACCGGCCAGCGCGTCTTCGGCCAGCGCGTTGAAGGCTTACGAAAAGCATGACTTCAAGGAGGCGGAGCGCGAGTACGACCGCCTGGCGCAAAAGCACCCGGACGACCCGCGCCTGCGCTTCAACGCCGGCACCGCCGCGTACCAAAGCGGCGACCTCGAGACGGCGACCAACCGTCTCCAGTCCGCCACGCTGGCGCACGACCCGCAGTTGCTTCAAAGCGTCTATTACAATCTCGCCAACTCGCTCTTCCGGATCGGCGAGCACGCTTCCGACCCGGGCAACACGCTCACCAATTGGGAACAAGCGCTGCAGCATTACGACAGCGCGCTCCAGCTCGATCCCAAGGATCCGGAGGCGAAGTACAACCGCGAGGTGGTGCAAACGAAACTCGAGGAGCTGAAGCGAATGTTGCAGCAGCAACCGCAGTCGAGCCAGCAGAACCAAAAGGACCAAAAGGATCAGCAGGGTCAGAAGAACCAGCAAAGCCAGAAAGACCAGCAGAACCAAAAGAACGGGGACCAGCAGCAGCAGCAGCAATCCGGGAAAGACCAACAAAAGCAACCGCAGGCTGGCAAGGAATCGCAGCCGCAGTCGGGCAAGGAAGGCCAGGAACCGAAACCATCGGACCAGAATGCCGGCCGGCAGAAGCCGTCGCCCGCGGAGCAGAAACCGCAGCCCCAATCCGCCCAACCGCAAGGCGACCAAAAGCCGGATTCCCCAAAGGGCCAGGCGGGGTCGAAAGACAAGGACAAGGCGAACGCTGCCAAAGCCTCGCCCCAACCTGGGCAGGCCGACAATCGGGACGCCAATGGCACCAACGCCACCGGCAATGCGCAGACTTTCACGGGCCAGATGTCGCCCGAACAGGCGCGGCAAATCCTCGAAGCCGCGCGTATGGACGAACGACCCTGGCAGCCTTTGCCGCCCCGCGACACGCAGAGCCTCACGCGCCACATCCGTGACTGGTAAGCCGTCCCATGCATGGCCAAGTTCGCGCCGCCCCGCGGGGTCGCCGGCGATTCGCTTTCGCGTCTTCCGCTATGCCTGGCGTGGCGCGGCGTTGGGTCTGCTTATGTTCGGATGGCTGGCCCTGACGGCGCTGGGCGCCAGCTTCCAGGCGTTGCTGGATCCGGCCACGATTTATGCGGGGCAGGCCACGACGCTTTCACTGGAGTTCGAAGGCGGCGAGCCGGACAACGACCCGAAGTTGCCGCGCGTGCCAGGTTTGAGCTTTGGCGGGAGCAGTCGCGAGCAGCGGATCAACTTCGTGAACGGCCGGCAGAGTTCCAGCCTCGCGCTGAAGTACTTCGTCAACCCCGCGCAACCGGGTCGGTACATTATTCCCGCGTTCAGTGTCCGCGTGGGGGGGCAGACGTTGACCTCGAAGCCGCTCCAGCTCACCGTGCTGCCCGCCAACAGCCGCGCCGCGCCGGGCACAAGTGGGGCGCAGATACCGCGCGCCCTCCTGCGCATCGAAGTGCCGCGCACCAACGTCTTCGTGGGGGAGCTCCTGCCCGTGGAACTGGCGCTGTACGCCATCAACCCGCGGCAATATGAGTTGGGCCAGCTCCCTGCCGACGGTTGCACCGTGGGCAAGACGGAGCGCATGAACACCGGACGCGTTCCGATGAACGGCGTGCTCTACACGCGCGCCGGCACGCGCACCACGGTGGTGCCGAATCGAGCGGGATCGTTGCAACTCGGGCCGCTGAAAGGGCGCGTTGAAGTCCTGGTGCAGACACCCCGGCGCCGGACCGGTGACCCCTTCGAGGATTTCTTCAACGACCCGTTTCTCAACCGGTCGAGCGAAGTTGCCGACGTGACCGCCGACGCGGTGCCCATCCACGTGTTGTCGCTGCCGACCCAGAACGTGCCGCCGGGTTTCACCGGGGCGGTGGGCGATTACTCGCTGGAACTCAGTGCGGCGCCGACGAACGTGGCGGTGGGCGACCCGGTGCATTTGCGAATCCAGATCTCCGGCAAGGGCGCCCTGGACTCGCTAACCTTGCCGTCGCTTGACGCCTGGAAAGGCTTTCGCGTTTACCCATCCGTGAGCCGCGTGGAGACGACCGATACGCTCGGCACGCAGGGCTCCAAGATTTTCGAACAGGACATCGTGGCGGAGAACACCGAGGTGAAGGCAATTCCGGCGTTGACGTTCAGCTTCTTCGATCCGGTCAACGCCGTGTATGTCTCCCTGACCAACCGGCCGATCCCGCTGCTGGTTCGCCCGGCGGGCGGCAGCCGCGGGTTGGCCGCGACCGCGGAGGCGGGTGGCCCGCCGCCGAAAGAGATCGTCCACATCAAACCACGTCCGGGGGTGCTGGCGCTCGTGGCCCCGCCGCTGGTGAGCCGCCCGTGGTTTTGGGTTCTCCCAACCGCGCCGCTGCTGGCGTGGCTGGCGGTGTGGTATGGGCGCAAACGCCGTGAGCACCTGGCGGCGCATCCGCGCTTGGTGCGCCGGCAAATGGTGGCGCGCCTGGTGCGGGCCGGCGTGGCCGACCTCGCGCGGCACGCCGCCGACGGCAACGCCGCGGAGGTGTTCGTGATCACGTTCCGCCTGCTCCAGGAACAACTCGGCGAACGGCTGGACCTGCCCGCGGCCTCGATCACCGAGGCGGTCGTCGATGAGCACCTGAAGCCGCTCGCCTTACCCGAGGAGTTGATTGAGGAAGTGCGCGCCTTGTTCCAGGCCTGCAACCAGGCGCGGTACGCCCCCGCAGGTTCGGTGCAGGATTTGCAGAACCTGGCGGGGCGGGTCCAGCGAACCTTGGGCGAACTCCAGAAGATCCAGGTGTGATGCGAGACCGACTCCAGGGTGGGCGACGTTTCCGCGGGACGTGCTTCGGCGCGGTCGGTCGGCTGGCGGCCCGCAGGCTGGCGCTGGCGCTCGTCTTGTCGGTCTGGGTGATCGGGCTGGCGCTGGCGGGGATCGCGCGCGCCGCGGACGCCAATGCCGCCGCGGCGTTCGAGTCGGCCAACAAGCTTTACGAGGAAGGCCAGTTCAAGGCCGCGGCGGAGGCTTACGAAAAGCTGGTCGCCGGCGGTCGCGTCTCCAGCGCCCTGTACTTCAACGCGGGCAACGCCTGGTTCAAGGCCGGCGATCTCGGCCGGGCGATCCTCAATTACCGGCTGGCCGAACGCCTTGCGCCGCGCGATCCCGACCTGCGCGTCAACCTCCGGATGGCACGGGAGTTGGTGAACGGTGGGCCGTTGCCGGCGGCTTCCGGGTGGCGCCGCTGGGTGCCCCGGCTGACCATCAACGAATGGACCTTCGTCGTGGTTAGTCTCCTGTGGGCCGGCTGCGCGCTGCTGGCGTTGGGCGAACTGCGGCCAGCGCAGCGCGCCAGCCTGCGGCGCTGGACCGTCATGCTGGGCGTCGTCGCTCTCCTGGCCGCCGGGTGTCTTGGGGATGCCTGGCACGAGGTGAGCGGGCAGCGGGTGGTGATCGTGAAAGACGCCACCGCCGTCGTGCGGCACGGTCCGCTGGAGGTGTCACCGGAACTGGAAACGGTTCCGGGTGGCACCGAACTCGAAGTCACCGACCGCAAGGACGGCTGGCTGGAAGTGGCGAGCCTGAAGCGCGGTCCGGGGTGGATCGAAGAGCGGGACGTGCTGGCGTTGCCACGATGAAATCGCGCCGCGCGCACAGCGTCGTGCCGGTTCGTCTTGCCGAACGCGCTTTCGGTGACGCCACCGGTTTGGCACTGCCGGCCGGCTTCTGAGCGCGGCACACTCTGCGCGTGACAACCGCGGGCCGGTCTTCATGCTGAGGCCATGAAACGTGCTTTCTTCGGCGGCCTTATGGCCCTTGGTCTGGTGGGCGTCGCCTCGCTCGCCCTGGCGCAGGACAAAAATGTGAAAACCGACGAAGCGAAACCCGCCCCCGCGGCGGCTGAAAAAGAGGTGGCGGTCATCAAAACGACCGCCGGCGAAATGGTGGTGGAATTCTGGACCGACGTGGCGCCGGGCACCGTCGAGAATTTCAAGAAGCTCGCCAATAAGGGCTTTTACGACGGCACCTGCTTCCACCGCATCATCAAGGGATTCATGATCCAAGGCGGCGATCCCCTGACGAAGGATCCCAGCAAGGAAACGCTCTGGGGCACCGGCGATCCCGGCTACAAGATCAAGGCCGAGTTCAACGACCGCAAACACGTGCGCGGCGTGTTGTCGATGGCGCGTTCCCAGCTTCCCGATTCCGCCGGCTGCCAGTTCTTCATCTGCCTCGATCCGGCGCCGTTCCTCGACCACAAATACACCGCCTTCGGCAAGGTGATCAAAGGCGAGGATGTGCTGCTCAAGATCGGTGACACACCGGTCGGCCCGAGCCGCAGCGGCGAACGCAGCAAACCGCTCGAGCGCGTCGGCGTCGAGAGCATCAAGATCGTTCCCGCCAGCTCGATCAAGTAAGCCGGAGTGGCCGGGCTTTGGGACAAGATGCGCCGCGCGCTGGGTGGCAGCGACTCGGCCGCGGCTGAATCGTCAGGCGATCCAGCCGAAGAGATTGCCGTGCTGAACACCAGCGCCGGCGAAATGGCGCTCGGCTTTTGGCCCGAGGTGGCACCCGCCACGGTCGCGAACTTCAAGCGGCTCGCCCGCGAAGGCTTCTTCGACGGCACCTGTTTCCACCGGATCGTGAAAGGCTTCATGATCCAAGGCGGTGACCCGCTTACGAAACACACCGAGCACGAGCGCCTGTGGGGCACCGGCGATCCGGGTTACTCGATCAAGGCGGAGTTCAACAACCGGCCGCACGTTCGCGGCGTGATTTCGATGGCGCGTTCGGCCGATCCCGACTCGGCGGGCAGCCAGTTTTTCATCTGTCTCGCCGAAGCGCCGTTCCTGGACGGGCAATACACCGCCTTCGGCCAGCTCATTCGCGGTGACGACGTGCTGGGCCGCATCGGCGAAACCCCGGTGGCCGAAAGTCCCGACGGCGAAATGAGCCGTCCCACCACGCGGATCGCCTTGGAAAGCGTTCGCATCGTGACGCGGGCGGAACTCGCGTGAGTCCGGCCCCGCTCGACTCCCTCGCCGCGCTGCTCGCGCAACTCGGGTGCCCGCCCGCCCGGTGCGCCGAGATGGCCGCCCAGCTCGACAAGCGAGCCCACCAACTTGCCACCCAAAAAGGGCGCTCGTACGAGGAAGCGCTCCGGCACCTGCTCGAGCTGATGCGACAGGGTTGGGCGGCGGCGGAGCGGCGTTGAGCCGCCGGCTTCAGGCCTGGCGGCAAATTCAACCTTGAGACCGCCGATGGACGCCAATGAACGCGGATAAGACAGAGCCGGTCAGGAGGTTGAACCGCTGAAGCCGGTTCACTTCGCGGGTGAAAGCACCCGCAACGCCAACCCTTTTCCCATCTGCATTGATTGGCGTCTATCGGCGCTTCAACTGTACAATTTAGGATCGAGGTACGCCCAGCGATTCACCGCCAAGCGACTGCTTTCCGGGTCGGCTTTCATACTGCTGCCCCTTGGGTGTCTTGGTCCCCCGCCGTTGCTACGCTGTCTCCACCCCCATCCAGCAAATCAAATGCACTTTGTCTGCCGTGATGGGCGGCAGCGGTTCGGGGGCGTGGAAGGATTCCAGACCGATGCGTTCGATTTCTTCCACCAGCGCCCGCGATTTGGCGCTGTGGCTCGCGAAGTCCTTCTCGAAGATCACCCGCAGGAGCTTCTGTTCGCGCAACGAGCACGGGGCTTCGACGGCTTCGAGGGCGCGGGTGAGGCGGGCTTGCTCGAAGTCGGGCGGTGGGTACTTGCGCAGGTGCTCGGCGATGTCGCGGTTCAGCTTGGGTACCTTGGGTTGCAGGTTCGCCGGGTCGGTTTCGTATGTCCACGAATTGTAGATGGCCTTGTCACCGGGGAGCACGACCAGCAGGTTTTTGACATGGGCGACTGATGCTTTACAGGGCCGAATGGCTGGATCCGAGCAGGCATTGGCAATATCGACTCGCACGACCCGATCACCGGCCAGACGAGCGCGGTCGCGGCGGACGGGGACGGGTCTATACCATCCTGACGCGCGGTGGACCGGTGCAGACCATCACCTATGTCAGCGCTCAGGGAGGCGGTTTGCCGGGCAGTCTCATCAGTCGCGACAACTTGATCAGCCAGGTCAACCTGGACGGTGGGATGGATGGTTTGATGCCGTGCAGGGCGATGTGGGAGCCGCTGTGGGCAGCACGCGCCTCGGCGGCATCGAAGCAAACGGAACCACGACCGGCGACATCGTCGTACTTGGCAACGTTGGGGGGACTCCACGTTCGACGATGTCGCCGGCGCGGACGCCCTCGCCGCCATCTTCACCAACGGAGGTTTGGCGCCAGGTTTCGATGTTGGCGATCCCCTCGATTTGCAGGGACGCGGGCTGATCCTCCACGATCTCGAGGCACTCACGGCCGGCGCCTCTGGCACTCTCACTGGCACTGCACCGTGAGAGCAGGGTTGACGGTTGCCTGGCTCGCGTCAGGATACCGCCCGCCCTGCGGATCAATCGGCGCCGTCAATCCGGTTTTCTAACCCAAGTTCATCCATAGGGTTTCTCCGGATGACCCTGCAGGAACAGCCGTTTGGGTGCAACGCGCTGAAGCCAGCGACGGACGACTTCGGCCTGGAGGTCGAGTTCCTGCTTGAACCCGACGGGCGGAATCATGAGTTCGCCGGCATAGACGTTGCCGGCAATGCCGTTGCTGGACAGGAAATCCCCTTCCTTGAAGGCCTGGCCGTCCACGGTCAGGGTCTCGGTGGCATAATCAATCGACAGCGCCCCGGTGCCGCGGACGCAGAGCTTGCCCTTTTTGCGCGCCACCAACGCGGCGCGGGGTTCGACCAGCAAAGCGATGGCCGGCGCGAGGCGTGTCTCTGACATCCTGGCTCCGAGCCTGCGCCGGCGGATTACTCCGGCGCCGGCCAGAACGGCTCGCGCTGTCCCGGCCGTCGGTGGCCAGCCGGAAATCCACCTGCTTCTTGAACGTGTCCATTCTGAAGACTTGAACGGTGACACGGTCGCCGAGCCGGAGCACGCGGCGGGTGCGGCGCCCGACGACCTGGTTGGCCGCCGCGTCGAACACATAGAAGTCGTCCTCCAGGGTCGAGAGCGGGACGAGGCCGCTCATGGCCAATCCCGGCACGTCCACGAAGAAGCCGAAGTTGCGGACATCCGTGACGAGGGCCGGATACGACTGCGGCCGGCCGGAGCGAAGCTGGCCTTGGAGAAACGCCATGAGCTTCACGTCCTTGCTGTCGCGCTCGGCGTCGGCGGAGTTGCGCTCCGTCGTCGAAATGTGTTCGGCGGTCTGTTTGAGGGCTTGTGCCGAGACAGGGCCCTTGTCGAAGAGGGCGCGATGCACCACGAGGTCGGCGTAACGGCGGATCGGCGAGGTGAAGTGGGTGTATTTCGGCTTGGCCAGACCGTAGTGCCCGAGCGGTTCGACGGCGTAACGGGCGCGCATGAGCGATCTCAGGAAGCCGATTCTGAGCGCCGGACCGATGGGGAGGCCAGTGAGCTTGTGCAGGAGGCGCTGCACCTCCGGGCGGTGTCCCAGATTGCCGCACGGCACGTTGTGGCTGAGAACTTCCTCGCGATACTCCTGCAGTCGGGCTTCGTCCGGCGGTTCGTGGACCCGATACACGGCCGGCCGGCGCAGGCTCATCAAACGGGTGGCGACGGCTTCGTTGGCCAGCAGCATGAATTCCTCGATGAGGTGGTGCGACACGTCGTTTTCCACCTTTTCGATGCGGGCCACCCGACCCTGCGCGTCCAGCCGGATCTTCATCTCCGGAACATCGAGTTCGAGCGAACCGGCCTTGAAGCGGGCGCGCCGGATGCGCTGGGCCAGTTCATGCGCCTGGTGCAGCATCTGTTCGATCGGGTCGGCGGGTTTGCGCTGCAAGATGGCGAGCGCCTCCGGGTAGGCCAGGCGACGCTGCGAATGAATCACCGCGGAGTGGAACTTCGTGCTCAGCACCTGGCCGTCGTGCAATAGGAGGAACTCGACGCATTTCGTGAGGCGATCCACGCCCGGCTTGAGCGAACAGAGTTCGGTGCTCAACGCTTCCGGGAGCATCGGGATGACGCGGTCCACGAGGTAGGTCGAGTTGCCGCGCTGGCGCGCCTCGACATCGAGCGCGCTGCCGGGCTTGACGTAATGCGAGACGTCCGCGATGTGGACCCACAGCCGCCATTGATTCTCACCGGCCTGCTCCAGGCAGATCGCATCGTCGAAATCCTTCGCGTCGTCCGGGTCGATCGTGACCACCGCATGGCGGCGGCAATCCACCCGGCCGGCGAGGTCGCGAGGCTGGACGGTCGCTCCAAACGAGCGCGCCTCTTGCAGCGCCGGGTTGGGAAAGCGGGACGGCAACGCGTATTGGCGCAGCACCGAGAGCATGTCCACGCCGGAGGTGTCCGGGGCGCCAAGCACCTCGATGATTTCGCCTTCGGGATTGGTGTGGCGCGACTGCCATTCGCGCAATTTGACCACCACCTTGTCGCCTACGACCGCCGGGCCGCGGGCCGGGCCGGGCGGCGGCACATAGATATCGTGCGGGATGCGCGGGTCATCGGGAACGACGTAGAGGAACTGCCGGCTGCGCTGCAGCGTGCCGACGATCTGCGTGCGACGGCGTTCCAGGATGCGAACTACGGTCCCGGTGGCGGGGGCCAGCGTGTCCGGACGCAGGCCTTTCGGCCGCACTTCCCGTCGCACCAACACCCGGTCTTCGTGCAAGGCCGTGGAGGTGGCGCTCTCCGGGATGGCGATTTCCTTCTCTCCGGGGTCGTCCGGCTGGAGAAAGCCCTTGCCCTGGCGGTTCATGCGAATCCGCCCCGGAACGAGGTCCGCCTCGTGGGGCTGGATGTAGCGATTTCCCTTGATGCGGGCGAGGCGGCCGGACTGCTCCAGTCCGCGCAACACCTGCTGGAATTCCTGCTGGCGCGGCGGCGCAAAGCGAAGCCGACGCAACAGCTCGGGGACGTTCAGCGGAACATAATCCCGCTGCCCGAGCAGGTTCAGAAGCTTTGACTCGATGTCGGTCATGTCAGGCTTACGTAGTCTCACACTTGCACGGGCAGAGCAACGCAGGAGTGCGAAAGAAAGCGACGGTTCATTGGGGTTGGGTGGCGCGGGAAACGTCTGCTCCAGCAATTCGATTTGGCGGCGGTTGCCGGTTTCCAGCGCGCGGGCCACACTGTCTTGCGGGATTTCCACTTTGAGCAACGGGCGGTCCGAAGAGAATCTGCCGGCCCGAGTCGGGGTTGGTTGGTAATCTACCATCCGCTGATCAAAGGCGTGACCCTCCTGCTCCGCGCCGGGTTGTTACTGACCTGAACGTTCCGCAATCTGGGCCGGAACCTGACCGATACCGTGGTGACGAGGAAGGTGCATACGCTGGTCAACACCGGTCCGTACCGCTGGGTGCGACATCCTCTTTACGGTGCGGCGGTACTGGCGTTCTCGGCTTTTTCGAACGCGAGCAGGATGCGGCGGCGGATGCCCAGCGCGTCATCCAGCGATTTCAACCCCGGTGCGAACGGCTCCCACTCCGGGGGGCCGAAGTAACTGGTGCAGCCGCCGAGCGCGAGCACAAGGCAGTCGTAAGTCAGCGTGCCCCCTGCGAGCCGCACCACTTTCCCCGCGAGGTCGAGGCCCGTGACCTGATCGAGCAGCACGGTGACGTTGGGGTGGTCAGAAACAATGGAGCGAATCGGCTGCGCGATTTCCGGCGCGGAGAGACCGGCGGCGGCCACCTGATAGAGCAACGGCTGGAACAAGTGGTGATTCTGCCGGTCCAGGAGCGTGACGCGCGCCGCACGGTGATTGAACGTCTGGCAAAACGTCAGGCCGCCGAAACCCGCGCCCAGAACGACGATGTGCGGATTTCTGGTTTCCATCCTGGCGACAATTTGAAGTGCGCGGTGCGCGAACGCAAATCGGCCTTGCCGATGCTGTCAGAGGCCGGGCGATCGTTCTCCGGGGCAACAATCCACTTCCGATCCGGCGCGTCGATGGATACCTTGGGATCATGATTAACCACCTCGTAGGGCTTTCTTTCCCGCGTGGTACAGACCTCACGCGCGACGGGGAGCCGCCTGCCGTCCCGGTGCCAAACGGGACGGGCGCAGCTACGGCGGCCGCCGTTCGCCCGGCGTGGCGCTCGATTCGCGGGAAGACTTTTGGTGCTTCAGCGGTTATGCTCGGCCTCGCGTTGCTTATGATTTCTGCAACCCAAACCGCCCGGTCCGGGGACGCCGCGCCGCGCTGGCTGGCGACGATGCCGTCTGTCCCACAGTTGATCGTGCCGCCCGGCCGCAAGGCCTGGGCAGACCAGCGCCAGCAAATCCGCACGCAACTCTGGGAGTTGCTCGGCAAGCTGCCACCGCGTCCGGCCGTGCCGAAAGTCGAGACGCTCACGCGCACCGACCGCGACGGCTTCGTCGTCGAAAAGTTCCGGTTCGACAACGGCGCGGGCGCGACCGTGCCGGGCTATCTGCTGTTGCCGAAAGGCACGACCGCGAAGGTGCCCGCGATCCTGTACTGCCACTGGCACGGCGGCGAGTACGACCGGGGCAAGAGCGAACTGTTCGAGCGCAACCACACCCCCGAGGAGCCGGGTCCGGCGCTGGCGCGACGCGGCTACGCCGTGCTGGCCATCGACGCCTATGGCTTCGGCGAGCGCAACGGCCAGGGACCCGGCTCGGAGGAGCGAGGCGGCGCCGGCGAACTCACCGCGAGCAAGTTCAACCTGTGGCTCGGCCGCTCGCTCTGGGGGATGATCCTCCGGGACGATTTGATGGCCCTCGACTACCTGGCGTCGCGCCCGGAGGTCGATGCCTCCCGCCTCGGCGTCACCGGCATCAGCCTGGGTGCCACGCGATCATGGTGGTTGATGGCGCTGGATGACCGGCTCCAGGCGGGCGTGGCCGTGGCCTGCCTCACCCGCTACCAAAACCTCATCGCCGGCGAAGGGTTGAAGCACCACGGCATCTATTATTATGTGCCGGGGATGCTGGCGCACTTCGATACCGAGGCAGTGGTGGCTCTGGCGGCGCCGCGTCCGTTGTTGTTCATGACGGGTGACCAGGACGGAGGTTCGCCCGTGGACGGCGTGCGCGAAATCGAGGCTCGAGCGCGGCCCGTCTGGGCGCTTTACGGTGCCACGACGAATCTTCGGAGCGAGATTTTTCCTGGCGTCGGCCATGTCTATTTGCCGGAGATGTGGCGCCACACGCTCGCCTGGTTCGAAACGCATTTGAAGCCGGCTCCGCCGAAGCCTTGAGTGGAACGCCCGGCTTGGCGACCCGCCGGGGGTTGTGAACCCAGCCAGAAACCCCGCTCAGGCGCGCGACGCGGAGTTACGCCGCGATACGGTGGCTGGCGCTGACACCGCCGGCTCTTGCCACGCGGGCGCGCGGAGGCGATAAGCGATGGGGCTGACCGCTCAGGGCCGCTCTAAAGTCGGTTCGGTCCGTGTCAAATCCGAACTGGACAGTGCCAGGTTCGCGGCTTGTTGACTGCTCCCGTGGAGAGGTTCCGTCTGGCGGCCAGGAGCCTGGCTTGGGCCAGACGCAAGGCTGGGTTGCCCCAC
>JAKANS010000232.1 GCA_021823625.1 bacterium
AAGTGTAGCCTATGCTAAGGACTGATCAGTATGCCTGCCGTGGCTCTTGAAATAGCCGTGGTTGGAGAGCCAGTCAGCAATTCGCCTCGCTTTGGTTTTCCTGTCGCGCTCGCCTTTGAACATCCATTCTTCAAGCCAGCCGCGCACCAGCTTCTTCGAAAGTGCCCTCGCGTTTTCGCAGCTCACCAACAGGTCTGGCCCGTACTGGTTGAACATCGGGAGCCACGCCCCAAGTTTCACGGGGTCTTTGCATTCTTCTTTCGCCTGCTCGAATTGTTGCAGGATATTTTCGGCTGGCACCATCCGCGGGCCGAGCGGTGTGGTGAGAATCAACTGCGGATCAATCGGGCCAAGGAACGAGTGTTTGCCGAGCACGATCTCATCGGCAGCGCACGCGATCATGGTCGCGGCGGACATGGCCAACTGCGGCACGATGACGCGGATGTGGTTGAATTTCGACCGGAGGTAGAGGACGAGCGCCTCAACCGCGTCAAGAGAGCCGCCCGGACTGTGCAGAATCAGATCAAGGTTTGGCTCGGAAATACCGTGGATGACCTCCATCAATCCCTGCAAGTCTTCGTCCACGATGCTGACCAGTTGCGGAGAGACGTTTGGATCCGGCTGCGTCCACTTGGCGGCATAGAGAATAATGGCCCGCTGCTCGTGCTGATGAAGCAGCACGAGATACTTCCTCCGAACTCGATCAAACTGAGGTGCTCCTCCCGACTTTTGGGAGCCGGCCAGTTCTTTCAGAATTCCTCCCCACGTCGGCATACGAAGCCGTTAGGCCGGGCACAACACGGGATCGCACGAACTCGAAGTGGTCACGAGCTGCTTGGGAGCCAGAAGCCGACTCTGAGTCTCGGAAACCTGGTCAAACCGCTGCCAAGCTTCGTAAACCTTGAACAACTCGGCAACACCTGGTTGTTCGGCTGCCGCCTTGATGAGGCGGCTGGCCTTTTGAGCGGACGTCACTGTTTTCTTTTCAGCTTTGGTTTTCACAGTTGGTTCATCGGTCAGATTTTGCTGCAAATTAAGGCACATACTCAGGAAAACAAGTTCGATATTTCGGACTTCACCCCTTCAGCTTCCGCTCCAAAACCTCCCCCGCGAGCGCGGGGTTCGCCTTGCCCTTGCTGAGTTTCATCACCTGGCCTTTGAGGAAATTGAGCGCCGCAGCTTTGCCGGCTTTGAAATCGGCGGCGGGGCCGGGATTCGCGGCGATGGCCTGGTTGCAGAACGCCTCGATGGCACCGGCGTCACTGACTTGAGCGAGTCCTTTTTCCTGCACGATCGCAGCCGGGGACTTGCCGGTGTCGAACATCTCGGCGAAGACCTGCTGCGCGGCCGAACTGTTGATGGTCTTGGCTTCGACCAGCGCCACGAGTTCGAGGAGGGACTCAGGCTTGAATTTGAGCGAGGACAGTGAAATTTCCGTAGCAGCGGACGTGAGTCCGCTCTCATCAACTTCAGATGCCGGATGCCAGATGCTGGATGCAGGAGTTTGCGCCGACTCACGTCGGCTGCCACTTTCTGCCAGCTTCGCCCGCAGGTTGTTGATGACCCAGTTAGCCACGGCTTTCGGGTTCTTCGCTTGCCTGGCAAGGGTCTCGAAGTAGTCGCCCAGCGGCACGTCGTTCTTGAACACCTCGGCATCGCCGGCGGGCAATTGATAGTCGCGCATGAAGCGCTGCTTGCGGGCGAGCGGGAGTTCCACCACGCGGGCGCGCACGGCGGCAAGCCATTCTTCGCTCGGCTGGAGCGGCATGAGGTCCGGGTCGGGGAAATAGCGGTAGTCGTGCGCGTGTTCCTTGGTGCGCATTTCCTCGGTGATGCCGGCCACGTCGTCCCAGCGCCGCGTGGATTGGATGAGTTGGCCGCCTTTCTTCAACACCTCGATCTGGCGCGGGATTTCGTACTCGAGCGCCTTCCGCACACCGGAGAAGGAGTTCATGTTCTTGATCTCGATCTTGGCGCCGAGTTCCTGCGTGCCTTTCGGGCGCACGGACACGTTGACGTCGCAGCGGACCATGCCTTTCTCCATGTCGCAATCGCTCACGCCGCCATAGATGAGGATCTCCTTGAGCGCGTTGAGATACTCGTAGGCCATGTCGGCGCTGGTGAGGTCTGGCTCGGAAACAATCTCCAGCAACGGCACGCCGGCGCGGTTGAAATCGACGCCGCTGTTCCGCTCGAAGTGCGTGCTCTTGCCCACGTCCTCCTCCAGGTGCGCGCGGGTGATGCGCACGCGCGCGGTGCCGCCCTGGAACTCGAACTCGACGAAGCCGTTCGCGGTGCTGGGCTGGTCGTATTGGGTGATCTGGTAGTTCTTGGGCATGTCCGGATAGAAGTAGCTCTTCCGGTCGAACTTGGCGCGGGGCGGGAGCGCGCAGTTCAGGAGCAGGCCGGTGAGCGCGGTCAGGCGCAGGGCCTCGTCGTTAGGCACGGGCAGCACGCCGGGCAGGCCGAGGCAGACCGGGCAGACGTTGGTGTTGGGCGGCGAACCGAACGCGTTCGCGCACCCGCACCACATCTTCGACTGGGTCCTGAGCTGGACGTGCGTCTCCAACCCGATTACGGCTTCGTAGTCCATAAAATGCGAGCGGAAGTTAACCACGGATAAACACGAATGGACACGGATTCTTCGCGCGCCGAAGGAGGATCGCGGTAGTACCGGCTCCCGGCCGAGTCGGGACTGCCGGGCCTGACAGAGTTCCGCCCCACCGACCTCAACCCGCCACGAGCTTGCGGTGCCGGCCGAAGGCGCCGCGCAGGGCCAGCGACAACTCATCCTGGAGCGCCTGGAGTTCCGCGTAAGCCCTTACATTTGCCTTCTTGGGCGTGGCCGTCTGGGCGGCGTTCAGCGCCACGAATTCGTCGGTGATCGCTTCGATGCCGACCTTCTCGCCCTGCTGGTTGCGCCAGCACCAGAGCGCCTGGAGCGCCGCGCCGTAGGCCGCGCCTTCGCCCACCTTGAGCGTGACGACTTCGGCGTTGAAGATGTCGGCCATGATCTGGCGCCAAAGCTTCGAGTTTGCGCCGCCGCCGGTCGCGCGAATCTGCTTTGCTTTCACGCCCAGCTCGGCCAATCGCCGCAGGCCGTAGTTCATGCCCAGCGTCACGCCTTCCATCGCCGCGCGGGCGAAGTGCGCGGCGGTGAACGTTGCTGGTCGCACGCCGAAGAACACGCCCGTGCCGTCGGGCACGTTGGGCGTGCGCTCGCCTTCGAGGTACGGCAGCAAGACCAAACCGGCCGAGCCGGGCGGCGCCTTGGCGGCGGTTTTCTCGAACGTGGCGTGGTCCATTTCAAAATCGTTCCGGACCATTTCGGTCGCCACTGTTACGTTCATGGTGCAAAGCAGCGGCAGCCAGCGGTTGGTCGAGTCGCAGAACGCCGCGATCTCGCCTTTCGGGTCCACGACCGGCTGGCCGGCGCAAGCGTAAATGGTGCCGCTGGTGCCGAAGCTGGCGGTCACCGTGCCCGGCCGCGTGTTGCCCGTGCCGATGGCCCCCATCATGTTGTCGCCGCCACCCGCGCTCACGACTACGTCAGTACTCAGGCCCAGCGCCTTTGCCGTGGCGGGCTGCAACGTGCCCACCGGCTGGTCGCTCGAAATGAGGGGTGGCAATTTGCCGGCGAGGTCGGGATCGATGGCCTTCAATGCGACGTCGCACCACGTGCGCGAACGCACGTCCAGCAGCGCCGTGCCGCTGGCATCGCCGTACTCCATCACCGCGCGGCCGGTCAACCACCAGTTCAAATAGTCGTGTGGCAACAAGACCGTGGCGAGCTTCGCGAAATTCTTCGGCTCATGATTTTTCAGCCAAAGGACCTTGGACGCCGTGAAGCCGGGCAAAACGGCATTGCCCAACGCGGCGATCGTCGCGTCCGGCCCGCCCAGCGCGGACGTGATCTGGTCGCACTCGGCGCTGGTGGCGGTGTCGCACCAAAGTTTCGCGGGGCGGATCACGTTGCCGTCCTTGTCCAGCGGCACGAAACCGTGCTGCTGGCCGCTGACCCCGATGGCCTTCACCTCGCCGGCGGTGGCCTTCGCTTCCTTGAGCGCGGCCTTGATGGCCTTCGTTGTGGCGTCGCGCCAAGTTTGGGGATGTTGTTCCTTGGCGCCAGGCGGCAGTTTGGGGATCAAGCCGTAAGCGACCGAGGCCGAGCCGACGACCTGCTTTTTCGCCACGTCGAGGACGAGGGCTTTGGTGGATTGCGTGCCGCTGTCGATGCCGATGACCAGGGTTCTCATGGCTGAAAATGTGCTTTTGTTCGAGGCGCGAGCATGGTGGCCTCGCCCGGCCAAGTCCAACCGAAACGTGGTTCGTCTCGGCGATTGCGACCGCAACTCACGTTCGAGCGGGTCATCTCCAAATCGGCGAGTGCCACCTGCGACTGGAGCCGCCGGGGCTGCCTTTGGAGTCAGGGTCACTTGGCCAGCGACTTGTTGTCGCCGGCCGGAAACCGGCCCAAGCGGGCGGCCAGTTGCTGGTGCAGACAGAAGCCGGCCGGACCGGCCTCGTAGTAACTGGTCATCTCCTTCGCCTGGCTTTTCTATTTGACGCCCCACTCCAAAAGGCGGGATGTGTCATCTTCAGCGGGGGGTAGGGGTTGGCCGCGCCCAATACACGACCAACCATCAGATTGGCCGCACGGACATGCAGGGTTAGTTCTGATTTGGCGGCAAGGCGGGAAGCCTCTCTCGACTCGCGGCGCGGCTCGGGGTCGCTGGTGACTTATCCTCCGCCAAGTTGAGCAGCAGTACCGCCTTGTGTTTCATGTTGCTGGGGCACGTAGCAGCTTCGTTGCGCGTCCGCCGGCTTTCATGCAATCTATGAATCCAGAATGCCCAGAATTCTCATGGGCTTGCCGGGGCCCTCGAGCGGGATGCGATAGAAGTGGAAGCCCAGCGACGTTTCCTGGATGGCGGTTTCAAACTCGATGTCCATAAGCAGAACGCACCGCCAGCGATCGCCCAGCCGCTTCAACAGTTCCTCCAACTCGGACTCGGTCAGCGATGTCTTGCGAGGATACGCCAGGACAGACTCCGGGTTTCTCTGGTAAGCCGCACGAAGCAGTGTCTGCAACAGGTTCGCCCGCGCCTCCCCCTGCAGCTTGGCAGCGGTGTTCATGGCATCCCCGTGGGCGCTGTACTCAAAACCCGGCACCTGCGGCGGTGCATAGAGTCCACCCACAAACACCGCCCCGATTGCCAGGCCGGCACCGAGTCCAAAATCGTGGGGCGGCTCGATCGACAGGAGCGGCAGGTGCCGTCGCACTAGGTCGTTCCATTTTTGGAAAACGTCTGCCACGCAACGCAACGCCCGTTGCATTTCCACCACCCGGTCGGCCGAGGGCCAGGCATATCCCGGCAGCACCTCGCCACGGAAGACGTTGAAGAGCGCCTGTGCCCCGTCGCCCGTGTGTTTGTCAAACGCCCCCTGCCCGGCCAGCACGGCCTTGTGGGTCATCTTGTGAAAGTCCCGGAAGAAACTGACGAACTCCTCCCCGCGACGCTGGCTGGCCAGGAGGCGAGTGAAGCCCGTTGAACCGCGGATGTCTAGGTTCAGACAGACCACATCCTCCGCCAGCCGTGCCTCCAGCGCGTGCGGATTGGCTTCCAGTAATTCGGCGATCTCGCCGCCGTGGTGCTCGCCGAAATGGTACGCAAGCACCATCTGGCGGGCCGGGGCGCGGCTGTCGTACAGCGTGCGCCACACCTTCAAAGCCTCCGAGGCGGTCTTGCTGAACAGGGCCAGACAGCACCATTCGTCGGGCAGCACGGCGCGGAAGAACCGGCGGCACTTGGCCCACAGCACCGCACGCACTTCCCGTTTTCCCGGTTCGCTCGTGCCGGAGAAAATGGGAAAGGCAAAGTCAGTGATCACCCGCGCCTGCGGCCCCGCCAGGCGGAAAATGTCCGGATTCACCGGTCCATCGGGCACGGCGTCCTCCGCCGCAGGCTCGGTCCATTCGAGAAAGTCCAGTGTCTCCGCCGCCAAGTGACCGACATAACAGCTCGTCGGATAGACTGGCTTCCCATCCTTGGGCGGCACCAGGTCGGCCAAGGCCACGGCACAACCAGAGTCGAGCACCCAACGGGTGAAACCGCCTTTGCGTGGTGGTTGTCGCTCGCTGCTGTCCCCTGGCAGTTTGATCCACTCCTCGGTCTGCTTGTCCCACAAGGCCGGCAGACTGTACCCGATGCTCTCGAAGGAGCGCAGTGTGCTGCGAAACACTTCCCGTTCGGATTCGAAGGCAAGCATCCGTTGCTGCAATCCCAGAGCAGCGTTGAGGTCGTCGAACAGCCCCAACATGCGGATAATCAACGCCACGGTCGAAGCGAATTGGAACAGCATGAGCACCTGGCGGTCGTCGTAGGCGCCGGCATGGTCGGCCTCGAGGTTGATCACCCCCACGACCCTTCGCTGAACCACCAGCGGCACGGCCAGTTCGCAGCGGGTCTTGGGATCCCACTCCACGTATTGCGGCAAGAAATCCGGTACTTCTTCTCCCGACCTGTTCTGCATCCGCTTGTACTCCTCCACATCGCTGAGGAAGAGAAGTTGCCCCGTGCGGGCTACGTACGAAACGATGCCGGGCTCCGGGTTGGTGGACAGCGACGGACTGCTGGCCTCGATCTTCACTTCGTTGTTCACGTCCACCACGGAGAGCGTGCACAGAGTGTTTCGTCCTTGGTCGAAGGGCTGGATCAATGTCCGAACACAGCGGGTGATCTCCTCGAACAGCTCCGCCCGCTGCTTCTTCAGGTCCCCGCCCGGACGCCATTTGAGGCTGCCGAGGATGCCGCGGAAGCGCAGGTTCGTGCTGCGTAGTCGCCAGGCCTCCCTGGCGCTGAGCCGGGGCTGTCGCGCCAACTCCAAAAGCATCCGGCGCAGGGTGACCAGTTCGAACCAGTGCTCCTCCAAAATTGCGTCCGGCTGAAATGGAATCTTGGCTCCCCTGTAGTTGAGGTAGATGAATACTTCGACGCCATCAAGCGCCGCTGTGCCCCCCTGTTTGTTTGCCGCATTGGCTGCGGCGGCATCGCTGGCTGCGCCGCCCTTGGCGTCTTCCGGACCCATTCTGATTCTAATTGAACGGGTGATCTGCTCGCGCCGGACGAACGACACACCGCCCAGCACGTCCCTACTCAAGTCGATGGGCAGGGGATCGAAGAAGCAGACCTCGATGCCGCCGTCCGCCAGGTACGGAACTCCACCGGCGCGGAAACGGGTGACCTGATCCGGGTGGCTCAGCGGCCCGTGCATGTGGCACGGATAACGGATGTCGCCTTGGGTGCCGAAGAGCCAATACACCCCGGAGTAATGGTTGTAGAAGTGGCAGGTGAGGTTGTCGGCTCGACAGTGCAAGCGGAGATCCTCCAAGGCTTGCTTCGCGATCTGGCGCAAGGCTTCGTCCATACGGGAGTTTAAGATGATTGTTCGGTTTGACAGACCGGACCTGCGACAAATTCATCGGACAGTCACAGGTTGCTGCGTTCTTCCGCCCACTGCCTGGCTTGTATCAATTTAGCACTGCGCTCACAGAAGGCCGGGCTGCGTGCCCGCCTTGCGGCTGGAGCGCCTGTACCACCTGAGGTTGCCTCGAAATGACGGACGGTGAATTGGGCAAGACCGTGTATGATACAGCCCATCAAAGATACATCTGGCCGGACCCACAAGAAGTTTGACGAGACCTTCAAGCGTGAAGCCGTCGCCAACTGGCTCTCCAGCGGGAAGTCCGCCCGAGTCATTGGCGAGGAGTTGGGCATCAGCCCCG
>JAKANS010000052.1 GCA_021823625.1 bacterium
CGCCTCGGATTACGGCAGCCGGCAAGCTGGCCGAGTGAGTCGCCGTAGTGCAGACCTTTTCGACCGCTGACATGATTTCCAACCACTTACGCCTGCACCCCACCCCGAATAGCGGAAGTCGGGCTAGGGGGCCGCGCGCAAACGCCTTATACGCGCGTGCTGGCGGCGGCGGCGCTGACGGCCGCCAAGAAAGCCGAACGGCGGCGGCAGCAGGGGAGTCTCAACCCGTTTCACTTGGGGCGAGAGATTGAGCGGCAGAAGCAAGCGCTTGAGGCGCGGCGGCGGCGGCGGGCTTGAAAAAACGCGGGCGGTGGCTTACGCCACGGGACCCCAGAGCGGGACGAGGGAGGCCGGACTGCCCCCGGGCCCCGGCTTCCTTCGTTTCCCATGAGGGGGAAGAAATGGGTACCCCCCATTGGGGCGCAACGAAGCCCCCTTCGCCCGCCGTCCGGATCACAGTTGCTTTTGGCGCACGACGTGCATCCCGACGCCGCGGGCACAACCAAGCTGATCGTCGCCAAGAATCGGTCCGGCGGCGGCGGTGTCGTTGACCTGGTATTCCGCAAGGAATTCACCCGCTTTGAAAGCGCCTCCAAGATCGCCCCGGAAGACATTCCGACGCGCTCCCGATGAACGCTGCGTCCATTGCCGCCGCACTCCACAGCACACCGCCATCGCGCGACGCTGGCTTCAGGCACGTCGAAAGGCATTGAACGCCCCCCCCGGTAAGGAATCTCTTTGGCCGATGGTCCGCGGAGGGTTGGCGTCAGGGCGTTCTGTTTCTATGGCAACGACGAAGTTCGTAAGTTCCGCCACAGCCTGGCGCGCCGGTAGAGCCACGCGCGCGACTATGGGCGACATTGACGCAATCGGCGATGGCGGGGATGATCGATTCTCAAGCCTTTTGGTGGTCCGAAAGCTGGAGGATTGGCAACCGCTTTCGGCAATTGGACACAAAATGAACTCGCCGCCTAAGAACTGGCGCCCGGCCACGGACAAGCAATTGGCCTACATTCGCAGTTTCGGCGTGAAGCCCGAACCCAACATCTCAATTGCCGAAGCCTCCGAACTGCTCTACCGGCTCGAAAGCGATCCGAAGGCGCGGGAGCGTCAGATCGAACTCGATATTCCGCGTAACTTAGCACTCGCCCGGTGTAGCTTTGAGCTTGCGGAAGAAATGCGGCGAACCCCTGCCACCAAGGGCATTGGCGAAAAGGCGAAAAGGCTGCGTGATGAATGCAAGGATGGCCTGGTTTGGTTGACAGAACTGGAACGTCGCTTCACGGAGATTGTCCAGCACGCATCGTTTGACGACGAAGATGAACGAGAGACGCTTAAGGAGGATTTCGATCAGCGCATGGCGGACATCAAGGAAGCTATGTCGATATATGTCGTGATGAAGTTGGGGACGGGATCGAATATTGGCAGCATCAGACCGACCGTCTGGGGAAGCGTCTAGCTGCCCACGAACTCGCAGA
Source organism: bacterium (assembly GCA_021823625.1). Classification (GTDB taxonomy): domain Bacteria; phylum Verrucomicrobiota; class Verrucomicrobiia; order Limisphaerales; family J093; genus DSVZ01. The sequence continues at coordinate 1,479 of JAKANS010000052.1, forward strand.
CGACGTTGAATTCGCAATGCAGGATGTGGCCGAAGCGAAAGCCGATCTCGTTGCCTTCATCAAATGGTCGGACGGACTATTAAAGCAACTCGTGACGCCCCACGGCCACAACAAACCATCGAGCCGTCCCGGCTGAAAGCCCCACGGCACAAGCTTGAATGCCCTGCCGTGGTGCCACAGTGACCGTTGGCGAGCGCTTTGGCTGTGGGCGCCGGGCTTTGGTGTGGGCGGCGTCTTGTCTCACGGGCGGGGTAAAGGAGCGGTTATCGGGACTCCACAATCGTACTCTGAGTAGAAGCGTTTTGTTCCAAAGAAGTCGGTCGTCTCATGCCGTCCCGTGCGGAGTGCTTTGAAGGTGGTGCGATGTATTCCTTCCGCTGCCGTAGCCTCCTGGGGGTGATTCTTCAGGAAGAATGTACCCGACCCAAGGCTCACGTACAATCCGCCGCGAGCCACGGGATAAACCGTCGCGTCGCCATATGTCCGTATCCATCCTTCTTGGTCGATTCTTATACCTGGGAGAAAGTAGTTCGTGCCCCCAATTTGCACCCACGGGCTTTGGTGGTTGCTTGTCCAGACGAACTTTAGCTTGGCTTCGGTAGGCGCCGGTGCTTGTTTCTCGACTGGCGGGTTGGTATGCACGGTTGGCACGCCGGCACGTGGCAGCGACGCGAGCCTGGGTTTGTTCCTTTCGGTGTCTTCCACACTGCCCTTTCCCCACAAGTAACCGGCGAAAAGCGCCGCAATCACTGTACTGGACATGGCCATTACAGCGCCGATGGTTCGTCGGCTGCGTGAGGGCGGCGGTACTGGCTGGGCCGGGACGGTGGACGCATCCGAAGAGATTTTATCAGGTTGCGTTTCAGTGACCGGATTTGGCACTTTCAGATGGCGTGAAGTAAAGAATGGTGTCCAGACCGCACCGTGGGCACTGAATCGTCTGGCCCACCATTTCCGGCGAGAACTCCAGGTGTGCAACGAGCAGTTGTTGCAGTGGCATTTCGGGACGTTGACTTCTCCTCCGCCAGATGTTTGCACAAGGGAAACTCCATCCAAGCGATAGTTCGTTGTCAACGCCGAATTCCAATTCTGTCACCTTCTGAACGGGGCTGGGAATTCCTCGTGCAGAATCTCGCCAGGAAGGATCAGCCTTCGCTTGTTCGCTTTCTCCGTCATGCGCGGCCTACGCCGGCGCCAGCACCTTGACTTCCCGTTCCAAACGCGGAGCCAAACGCTCCTGTTCCCGCTCCAAGTCGTAATGCGTTTGCAGGTTCAGCCAGAACTGCGCCGTCATCCCGAAATATCGCCCCAGCCGCAAGGCCGTGTCCGCCGTGATGGCCCGCAGCCCGTGTACGATCTCGTTGATCCGCCGCGGCGGCACGCCAATGTCCTTCGCCAGCCGGTATTGCGTGATGCCCTTTGGCTTGAGGAATTCCTCCGCCAGGATTTCGCCCGGCGTGATGTTTGCCAGCAGTTTGCTTTTCATGGTCAGTGATAGTCCACAATCTCAACGTCGTGCGCGTTGCCTTCGCGCCAGCGGAAACAGATGCGCCACCGGTCATTGATGCGGATGCTGTGCTGCCCTGCCCGGTCGCCTTTCAACGCTTCCAGCCGGTTGCCCGGCGGCACGGTCAGTTCGCGCAATTCCGTGGCCGCATGGAGCGCCAGCAGTTTCCGACGAGCCGACCGCTGAATCGTCTGCGGCAACCGGCGCGCGAGTTCCGCCCGGAAGACCCGTTCCGTCTCCGTGCCGGCAAAGCTCGCAATCATCTGCCCCAATAATAACGCCAGGCGTCATGGGTGCAAGCTCCGAGGCCGTTGGCTGGCCGCATCGGGCAGCTTGGAAAAGTCCACCAGTCGCACTGGGCGCCTTTCTGGCGAGCCGGGCAACGTGCCGGTCGGGACTCGAAACCCTCGAAAGGCCGGTTTTGGCCCCCAGCCCTGGCCCCCAGCCGCCCGCAGGACGCGCGATTCGCCCCCCTCCGCAGTGTTGTCACGGGCGGAAGAGACCACCGGGACGATCCCCCAGCATGACCGTCAGAACCGCCTCGCCTGGCACCACGTTGACCGCTGGACAGCCCGTGTGGCACACCGGACAGGTAGGGGAAGCCGGACGTGGCATTAGACAGGACAGAATCCGAAGCGCGAAAACCACCGCCAAACATCAGTGACATCCTTGGCGGCGTTATGCGCAGACGTTATGCGGAGAGCACACGTGGAACAGCGTGTTTTGAATCTATTTGGTGTTAAACTACTTAAGAAGTTGGCGGAGAGGGGGAGATTCGAACTCCCGATGGGGTATGAGCCCATTCACGCTTTCCAGGCGTGCGCATTAAACCACTCTGCCACCTCTCCGCCGGGAGGTGCCGAAACTGTGTGACAAGCCCCGCCTCACCGCAACGCTTTTCACCCGGTCTGAAATTCCCGAGCCGCCCCGCCGCGACGTGAGTCCAACCGGCGTGGCGTTCAATCGAACCTGGCAATCACTTCCCACTGCGTGGCGTTCGGCGGTAGTTCAACGAGCTGGCGGGTGGTGTCGATTCGGGCGGACCGCCCATTCACGGTCGCGGACGCCATCGGCGGACCGTCGGGGTGGCGCAGTCGCAGGCGCAAGGCCTTGGGTGCAACCGTCGGCTCCAGCCGGACCACGGCGCGGATTTCACCGACCGCGGCGTGCGATTCGATTTCCAAGTCCAGGCGCCCGAAGTATATCGCCGCCCGCTCGACCTTCACATGTTGGCCATCGGCCATCCACGCGCGTGGCACCCCCAGGCCCAATTCGAGCGCGTCGCCGCGTTCCATAACGAGCATCTCGCGCAGCCACTGGACGAACTTGCACTCGTCCGGCGTTTTGTAGAGCGGCCCGCCGCCTTCGCCGAACTTCGGCACCCATTCGGCGAAACACATCGTGTCCGGGTACAGGCTCACGGCGGCGGTGTTGTAGAAGGCGCGCAGGAAGTTGGGCACCTGGTCGCGCTCCAAATAAACCGGTGCCAGGTCGAGCAGGTTGGGCTGAAGGGTGAACCCGCCGTGGTCGAAAAATTCCGCGCGCTCGTCGGCCACGCCGTAGCCGCTTTCGCGGCTGAGGAAAATGTTGTCTTCGAGATCCTGGACCATCCAATCCACGAACGGATGCCGCGCGTCGAACACCTCGCCATCGACCAAGTGCAGCGCCGGGTAAAGCCCTTCGCGAATCCAGCCTTCCGCGCGATGCGTGAGCGCGTAAGCCCGCGGCGGCACGTACGGCACCCAGGAACCATCCTTGAGCGCCACGACCGGCGAGGTGGCCACCGCTTCGGCCACGCTGGCGGCGATGTCCTGCCGGAAAGCCTCGGCGTCGCGGGTCAAGCGGTCGGCGTCGCGCTGCACGAGTTGCCACGCAGCGCCCACCGCGGAATTGGGCGAGGCGCGAGCCGTGATCGACCTGGCAGCGGCGGCCAGGGCGGCGGCGGCGGTTTTCATGCCGAGGTGGTAATAGGCGTCTGTCGCGTAGAAATAGAGGTATTCCTCCACGTCCTCGAGGTCGCCGGCGGGCGCCAGGCCAAACTCGACCGGGCGCGAGCCGTCCGGCAGTTTGAACCTCGTGGCCTGGCGTTCGCGCGTGATCCAATCCGCGGCTTGCACCAATCGCGGCGCCGCCCGCCAAAGCCAGTCGCTGTCGCGCGTCCAAAAGTAGTGCTCGGCCGCCGCCCAGAGCGCGAAACCGTGGTGCAGGTTGTAGCCTTGGGCGGTGTAAGGGTCGGGGCTGTCCGGATACGCCGCGTAAAACACGCCGTTGGTGCTGCGGAAATTGCCCGGCAACCCTTTCACGCTCTGGTTGGCCAGGAAGGTTTCGATCAACCGCCCCGCCGCGTCGTGCTCGCCGCGCATGTCGAGCGCGCGCGCCACCATCATCGTCTCGTTGCAGAAATTCTTGTACCCGTGCGTGGCGGCGCCGTGCTCGGCCAGGTGCGTGACCGGATCGAGATCGGTCGAGATCAGGACGTGCCAGAGGTTGGCTTTGAAGAAGCGATTCAGCCACGGCTCCGGCGTCTCGATCGACAGGCTTCGCGCCGCGCGGTCGCGCCAGTACCGGACCACCGAATCGTGGAGGTTTGTGAAACTGAGTGCGCCCAACGCCGCGGCCTCGGACGCGTCGAGCAACTCGACGTACGGCACGAAGCAATCGACCGTGCGCGCCTCGCCAGGCTGGAGTTGGACGCGATACCGCACCGCCTCGCGCGCCGCGTTGGCGGGTCCGGCCGGCACCAACACGCCCAGATCGAGTTCGCCGTGGCCGGCGGTGTCGAACCGGCAACGCACCGGCACGAACCCAGGTCGGTTGTGGCCATCCGACGGTCGGGTGAGCAAGAGCGTTCCGTCCACGCCCAGGTGGCAGGCCAGGGGATGATTTAGCTCCATCCAAAGCCAGGCCGTGCGCGGCGCAGGCGCGGTGTTCGTCACGCTGAAACGCGTCGCCAGCACCAGCGGTTCCGTGCCGGTCTGGCTCTCCAGGCGCGCCAGGTCCACGGTGAGCGGCGACGCCACGCTGGTTTGCGACCAGGCAAGGCCGCCGTCGCGCCAGGCACAATGCACCACCGGCAACCAGCCGTCTTCAAGTTGACGCGTGACCGCGGGCACCCCGTCGCCGCCCAGCACCGGATGTTCGCCGGTGAAGAAACGAAAACGCAGCGTGTCCCATTTCCGCCACGGGCTGGCATCCGCGTCTGGCCCGGGCGAGCGCAGGCTGTCGGCGAACAGGACGACCTCGCCGCGCGGTTCGAGGGCGATTTCCTGGCGGAGATTGGGCGCGCCCAAAAAACAGTACTGCGGTGGCTTGGCCGGGAAGGCGCGGCTGGCCTGGGCGAAAGTCTGCTCGGGCATCCGCGCCACCGTCTCCGCGATGGTGCCGGTGGGCCAGGCGCCCGCGGGCGGCTTCCGGTCTTGGAACGTCAGCGGCTTTTCCGCGTCCGAGACGAACACCCCGAGGTCGCGCACGAACAGGCCGCCCGCGCGCAACACGTCATCCACGAACACGCTGAAACTCCGCGTTGCCCCGCTGCGGAAAACCACGTAACCGCGGTCCGGGCTGAGCCGGTCCGGCGCGTCGGCGTATTCCACCTCGACCGTGGCGGTGTTCGTGCCGGCCGGATTCACCGCGAGCAGGCGGCCGTTGCGGGCCTCGAACCTCGGCGCCCACTCGCCGGGCACGGTGGTGCGCACGCCCCATTCAAAGCGCAATCGGGCGCGACGCCGCACGGCGTCCGAGTACGCGGCCACGCGCAGCAGGCGCACGTCCTGCGCGCAGGTGATGCGGAATTTGTAGGTCTGGCGGAAATCCAGGCCGGTCCGCTTCACGCCCGGCACTTCGCTGGCGTCCAGCGGCGCAAAGCGGAAGCTCAATGTGGCGCCGTGGGTGGCGACGGTCGCCCGCGCTGCGGTCCATTCGCCGTTGAAAGGGTCGTCGAGTTTCATCCAACCGCCGGTGCCGTTGTCGGGCCAGATGCGATGCCACCACTCGAGCCTGATGCTGTCGGCCGCCGGCGGGTCATCGGCAAACGTCAATGCGACCGTCCGCACCGGCCGGGGCTGTTGCCATTCGAGGTGGAGGGCGACCGCCTTCAACAAGGCGACCGGCGCGGCGTTGGTGTCCGCCGCGAGCGACGAAACATCGACGTGCGCGGCGGGCGATTCGGGATCCACCACGCTGAGCCAGCCGTACGCCGCGAGATTGGCGGGCGGTGTGGGCGGTTCGGCGGTCCGGCCTGCCAGTGCAAGCCAGCATAGCAGCCAGGCGAGCGCGAGGAATCGGTTCACTCACCAAGGGTTTAAGCGTAAACCGGGGCGGCTGCCAAGCAAAGCTACGGCTGCCTTGGCTCGCCGGGCGTTCCGCGTGCCGGTAGAAGCCGCGCCCACGCCCCGAGCGTCAGGCCTGCCACCTGCCTTTTAGCTCATTCCGGCACCCCCAGCACGCGGCAGATGTGCCGGGCCAGATGCTCGTCCACTTCCGTGTGACGCGGGACCGGTTGCTGTTTACCGGTGACCGGATTGAGGTAGAGATCGTGGCGAGCGCCAGCGCGCAGAAGCAAGCACCCCGCGGCGGTCAACCGCCGCACAAGCGCACGGCGCTTCATACCGTGATTTCTTTGAGTGCGTAGTCTGCCGGCACGTCGTCGAGCATCATCAATTGGTAGGCGTCCCGCAGGTTCTCTTCGAGCTCCTTGAGCGTCCGTCCCTGGGTCATGATGTCGGGAAATTCACGGAGGCGTCCGAGCCAGAATTTGTCGGATTTCCAATAGATCATCGTCAACCTCTGCTCGCTTCGCTTTGGCATGAATGAAGGTTCGACGAACGACCCTGCCAATCAAGTCAAAACCAAAAAGGCTCCCGCCTCGGGGTTAACAGGGAGTTGACCGATGTTCGGTCCCACGGTCCCGTGCCGCTGGATTCCGGGTGTGGCGGCGGCCCGCCGGACAGCACACGCCAGCGGCGTATGCTCCCCACATTCCCTTGTCGAACCCACATGACTACAAAAAAGGGGACCGGGCTTGCGCCCGGTCCCCGTGAGAGTTTAGCCCGCAGGCTTACTTCTTGATCCGGCCGAAGAGCATGGCCTCGGTGGGCTGGAACGTGTACGGGCTGGTGGCCCCCGTCACGTCCTGCCACGGGCCGGTCACCGCCGGCGCCGCCTGGAGCGTGCCACCGCCGGTCCACTCGACCGTGATGCTGCCATCCGCGTTCTTCTTGATGCTGGTGAACTCCGGCTGCTCCGGAGTGACGCCCGTCGCCGGGGTGAGGAGCAGGAAGTCCCAGTCGCCACTGCCGTCATTGTAACGCAGCGTTGTGGTTCCGCTCAGGTCGAGCTCCACAATACTGTTGGTGGTCGCCGCGTCCTTCAACGGCAGCAAGGCGTTGTTGCCCCAGCCGCCCGGCGCCGAAGCGTCGAACACGCCCAGGACCGTCGCCTGGCCGCCGCTCACTTTGGCCAGGTTGCCGTAGATGTGGTCGCCCGCAGTGCCGCTGGAGAGGGCCGCATAGACGTTGTACTTCCCGGCCGGGAAGTTGCGCGTGTAGTTGAACCAGTGCGCGCCGCCCATCCAGCCGATGCGGAAGTTGACCACCACTTCGCCCAAACCGCGGTCGCGGTCGCTGGCGAAGCTGAACGGCACTTGCAGGGTGCTCGGCTGCCGGTAGTACGGGTTGTTCCCGTCCACGGCATCCTTGTAGTCCGTGCCCACGGTCGCGCCCAAGCCGGCGTAGGCACCGCCCAGGTACGGCATGACGCTGGCCTCAGCCTTGGTCTGGCCGCCGTCGTAATCGAAGTCAGCCGCTTCGATGGAAAACACCGGCGTCGCCGGCAGGCCGACGATGAACTGCCAGTTCACCGTGCGGTCGCCGAAGGTCAACGCCACGGCGTTCGTGCTGCCCGCGGCGAAACCGCCCGCCGGCTTGTAGGTCACCGTCACCAGACTGCCGTTCTTAGCTACGTCCGGCGTCACCGCCGTGCCGTTCACCGCCAGGGTGACGGCTGCCGTGTCAACGTTGCCGGCGCCCTGATCGATCACCGCTTTCACGGTGGCATCCGGTCCCACGCGGCCCCGGCTCGCAGCCGCGTCGAGACTGCTGCGACCCGGCGCGAAGCTCTTCACGTACGGGGCGCCCGCGTTGCTGACGGGGTACTGGTAGGCCTTGATGACCCCCGTGCTGGCCGTGGTGTCGCCCACGAGCGTCGCCAGCGGCGTGGAGCCGTTGTACCAGGTCATGTGCCCGTTGGCTTCCTGGCGCGTGGACCATTCCACGTTGTGACCGCCACCGCCCTGTTCCCAGACCAGCCGGAACGGATACAGACCGGCCGTCTTGATCTCGAACGAGAACGTGGTGCCGCTGCCGACGCCCGTACCATTGCCACGGCCAGCGTCGGTCTCGTAGGTGGCACCGAACATGCCCAGGCGGAGCGGCAGGGTACGCCACTCGTAGGGGTTGCCGCAGTACACCGCGAAGTTGTCGTCGCTGTTCACGTTCATCAGATAGATGCCCGGTTGCAGGTCGAGCACCGTGAGGATCTCTTGCGCGTAATTCTCGGTGGGGGCCGCCGCGTTGTGCGACGCGGTCCCCGGCATGCCTGGAACGGGCGCATCCGGATAGCCACTGGCACCGGTGAAGAAACCGCTGTCGCCACTGATCCCGTTGTAGTTGATCAGCCCCGTGGAGCTCGCCGTCGATTCGACATAGTAGCCGCCCGGCCCGGTGAACAGGGTCAGGTCGGCCGTGTTCGGCCAGCCCCACAGCCCCGCCAGTTGCGTTTCCGCGCGGTAGATGCTGTTGTTCAGGCCCAAGTCGGTCTGGACGGTCTTCACCAGGAAGCCCGCCTTGCTCTTGTCCACCGCCGCGGCCGGCAGCGCCAGGCTGGCCGGCACCACCCGGGTGTTGGCCACGGTGAAGGTGTTGGTTCCGTCGTAGGTCTGTGCACCCGCGGTGAAGCGGATCACGAGTTCGTTCCGGGAGCCCGCCGGCAGGATGCCGGGCGGATCGAACGTCACCTTGGTGATCTTGCCGCTCTTGCTCTTGGTGGCCGCCACTTCGCTGCCGTTCAGGAGCAGCTTGATCGAGCCTTGATCCACCGCCGTGGCGCCATCCTCGAGGTTCACCTGCAGCACCGCGTCGCCGAAGTACGGATTCCCCGAGTTGCGGAACGGGTGAACGAAGGCCACGCTCGCCAGCATGCCCGAGCCCAGAGCTTGATAGGACTTCAGCGCCCCAGCGGTGCTGTCGTTGATGAGCAGCCGGGCCGTCGGCGTCGGCGCCACTTCCTGGGCCGACCACTCGAGGTTCGCCCCGCCGCCGCCTTCGAACCACACGCTGCGGAACGGATAGTTGCCCGCCTGCGGCACGTACAACGTCGTGGTGGTGTCGGAAGCGCCCCGGCCGCCGTCGAACTGCCCGATCACCAGCGAGGTGAGGACTTCGTCCGCGCTCTGGTAAGCCGTGGTCCGGAAACCGTCATCGCTGTTGAAGTACATCGTGTACACGCCCGCTTCCGGGAAGTTGATGTACGTGGTGATCCCGGCCGCGATGTTGTCGGTGTAGATGCTCCCGTCCGCGTTGACTTCCGAGGCGCTGGGAATGCCCGGAATCGACGCGTCGGGGAAGTTCTTGGTCGGGTCGTCCAGGTTTTCCTGGAAGTAGCCCGCGGCCTCAGGCACGCCGGCGGTGCCGAGCTGGCTGTAGTTGATCGTGCCCGTCTCGGTCCAGACGTTGCCGCCGCCGGGGAACTGGGAGAGGTCCGCCACGTTCGCCCCACGCAGACCGGCGAGTTGCTGCTCCGCGCGCGCCACCGTGGTCTCCTGGTTGCGATCCGCCGTCTGATGAATTTGCACCACGAAGCCCTTCTTGCTCGTGTCCACGTTCGCCGCTGCGTATTCCGGCGGCAGCGTAACGTAGCTGGCCACCGTGAAGGTGTTGGTTTTGATCGCCTCGACGCCACGGGTGTCCTTCACGCTGAGGACCACTTCGTGGGTCGAGCCGATGACCAGCGGCTGGGTCACGTCCGCCCACCCGACGGTGCCGTTGATGCCGGTCTTGCTCTTGATGGTGGGGGTGACCGCCGTGCCGTCGAACTTAAGCACCGCGGTGCTGAGGTCCGCCACCGCCGGGCCGGAGTCGATCGTGCCGACGGTGAAGCCTATCGGCGTGCTAGCCGCCGCGGTGATGATCACCGAGTCCGCCGCCACCGTGGTCAGCTTGATGTTGTCCACGTGGTGCACTTCCCACGCGCCACCGGTCCGGCCGCCGAAGACGAGCCGGCCGGGGCTGGGCGAGAAGGTCGTCGGCAGACCGCCGGCGGGCGTGAGTTCCACGCCCTTCCAGGTGATCTTCACCGTGCTGTTTTCGGTCAGTTCGGCCTTGAGACGCTCCCACTTGAGGTTCTTGACCCAGAGGCCCCAAGTCGGGTCGCCGTAGGCCGGCTGGGCGGTGCCGGCATCGGCGCCGTCCACCACGCCGTCGCCGTTGAGGTCCTCGTCACTGAGGGCGCCGGTCTGCATGGACTTGGGGTAGTTGGCGTCGGTGGTGGCCAGATTGCGGTAAGGCACTTCGTTGAGGGTGCCGGTGCCGGTGCCGGTATAAATGTTACCGGGCTGGAGCGGGACGGGCAGTTGGGCGATCAAGTTGCCGTCCACCCGGACGCTGATGCCCACGGCATCCTGCACGGAGCCGGCCACGATGTCAGCGCTCTGCCAGGTGTCGTAGCCGATGCCCAGGCCGGTGAGCGAGCCTTCCTCGGGGAGGTTGGTCTCGTTGCTGGTGCCGGCGAACGGCGCGCCATCGGTAATGATCGGATCGCCTTCGCGGACATAGTTCAGCGAGAAGCCGTCGGCCGGGCGGGCGGTGCCGCCGCCGATGCGCAGGTCGCACTCGAAGATGAAGGCCTTGACCACGAGCCCGGGCTCGAGGTCTTTGAACACCAGCGTGGAGCGCTGGCCGCCGCGGGCGTCGGTGATGGACAGGTAGCCGTCGCCATTGGCGCCGGTGGCCCCGCCGTCCTGACGCCATTCGGAACTGGTGGCCCCCACCTCTTGGTAGAGCCCACTCAGCGAGGGGTCGGTGTTGAAGTCGATGGTTACGGTGCCGGCGCGTGACGCCACCAAGGCGCCCATACCCGCGAGCACTGCCCCCACACGGAACAGTCTAGTATGTTTGGTTTTGGTCATAGGAGGTTCCTCTGTCAGCAAGTCCACGGAACCAGCCAGACGCCGACCGGCGGCCACACCCCTTCTGTGGGAAGGATGGACCGCCGTGTCGGACGATTTGTTTGGCCCAGTAGTTTGCACCGATTGGATGTACGACTGCAGAAAAACACCGCCTGCCGGGGGCGTCAACCGAAATGTGGCATGTCCGTCGCGCCCGCCCGCCCACCGGGCAAGGAAAACGCGTGCCCGGCGTACAGAAGCCGGTGGAAAATCTCCATCGGAAAGCCTGATGGAGGGGGACAAACGCCAGGGCATTGCAGACTGGAGGCGAGGGCGCGCGTTCCCAACTCGGGGACACCTCAAGCGCGCCGCGCGGGTCGGACCAGTGGGTCGCAAAGACCGTGCCGGCGCAGCGAGTCAGACTGCTTGAAGGGCGCTCGCGGCGCGGGAAGGAACACCGCCCGAGGGTCGGAGGCGCGCCGGTTCAGAGCATCCGTGGCACGCTGCCGTCGGTGGGCGAGTGGGGACGGAAGAACGGATTTACCCGCGGGCTCTCGGGCGGACGCGACATTTGCCAGAAATAAAAGGCGAGCCCGGCCAGCGCGAACAGGTTCAGCACCTGGGAAAATCCGTGCCACGCGCGGAAACTGCTCGTCGCTTGGGCGCGTTGCTCGGAGGTGGCCCGCGTGGAATACCGGATGGCTTCGAGCTGGTGCATCTTCGGCTGGAGCCAGTGGCCGCCGATCAGGCTGAGCAGGAAGAGTCCGCTGACCACGCCCAGGGTGAGTCGCCGGGTGAGCCGGCCGGCCCGGATGTAATCCACCAGCCACAACGCCAGTGCCACGCCCCCGCAGATCTGTTGCAGCCCGAAGAGCCGGGCGATCACCAACTCGGCCACGCGCGCCCGGTAGGCGTCCGGCAACATCGCCGACATCGCCGGTGAAAAAATCGCCGGCGCCGCGCCGAACGTGAAGAACACCGTACCGCCCAACCAGAGGGCGGCGTTCAGGACGGCGATGAACCGGAGCACGGATTGCACGGGCGATCAGGCTAGGGCAACCCGCGCCGGCCTGCCAAGCAGCGATTGAACCCGAATCAATAAACCAACTGAAACTCCGGCAGGACGCTGATGGCCCAAAGCAAATCCTCCACGCCTTCACGGCGTAGTGGCTCACCCAGAACACTGGCGCCGATCTGGAGTTCGGTCTTCGTGGGTTCACGGCTCAGGCCGTGCCGGTAAAGCTCAGTCGCCAGCTCCCGCGGGGATTCATCGGTCCGCGCGGCAACCAGATGCCCGGCGGCGCGCCGCAGCCATTTGGCGAGGGTGCTGCCGTTGGTTAGTTCGAGCGCCTGGAGCGTGGTCGCCACCGAGGCGCGCGTCGTGTTGACCTGCTCGCGGTTGGGTCGCCCCAGCGCCGTCATGAGCGGATCGGCGGCGGCATGAACCGCGCGGACCGTGCCGAATTGCGCGGCGCTGGACCAGGCCGCGACGAGCTGCCCTTGCAGGTTCCAAGGCCCGCTCGGCGCCGGCCCCAGCTCGGCGGCGGTGAACCAGCCTTCCGCGTTGAAGCCGGGTTGTTCCCAGCCGTCGCTCTTGTTCGTCGCGCACAGCCAGGTGGCGTCGGAAATCACGCTCGCCGGCGTCTCGCCCGCGGCCTCACCCGCGCGCAGGCGGGTGGTCAGCAGAAAGCCGGCGGGGGTGGGCGACTCGTCTTTCTTGTCGTCCGGATTGCTGCGGTCATTCGTGGCCTCGACGGCGAACACGTTGGTGCCGGCGATCAAGTGCGCGCGGATGTCGAACACGCGAACCTGCTTCCAATCGTCGCCGGAACCGGCGTCGTGGCCGTTGACGAACAAATGGAAGCGGTTGTCCGCGGACATCAACACCAGGGCCTCGGTGGGCACGGCCGCGAGTTGGAAAGTCTTGCGCAGGTAAATCGTCCCGGGCGGCACGCCTTCGAGCGCGGCGGCGGAAGCCCAAATCCAGTGCGGCGCCGGCAAGGCGTCAGCCGCGGCCGGGTTGCCGGCGGTAAAGTCGATCGCGGTGTTGGCCGGCAAATCGCGCCACAGCCCGGTCAGCGAAGACAAGGCGTCGCAGTACTGCTCGGCGGTGAGACGCTTCACGAGCGGCCCGCGGAAGACGAACTTGTCGGAGATCAGTTCATCGCCGCCGACGGCGGGGAGCGCGTAGGCCCGCGAGGTCAGGATCAGCTCCATCGTGTGCTTGAGGTCGTAGTGGTGTTCCGCGAGGTCCAGCGCGAGCCAGTCGAGGAGGTCGGCGTTCCACGGCGGGTTGTCCATTTCGTCCACCGGCTCGACGAGGCCGCGGCCCATGAACTTCGCCCAGAGGCGATTGACCACCGTGCGGGTGAGGCGGCCGTTTTGGGGATTGGCGATCAAGCGCGCCAGGCTCGCCAGGCGTTCTGCCTTGTTCGTGCTGGCGTTGAGCGGGCCCAGTTGCGGGAACAGGAACTTGCGCTCGGCGATGGCACCGGTGGGTTTGTCGCAACGCACCAGTTCCAACGGTTCATCGGCATAGACGCTGGCCAGGCCGTAGGCGTCGGCCAGTTTCCAATCGCTGATGAAGCTGTCGTGGCAGGAAGCGCACTTGAGGTTGATGCCCAGGAACACTTGGGAAATGTTTTGCGCGGCCTGCATCTGCGGCGTCTGGCTGGCGTTGATGGCGCCCCGCCAGACGATGCCTTTCACGAAGCCTTCCGAGTGCTCGTCCGGATTGACAAGGCGAGCCACGAACTGGTCGAACGGCATGTTCGTGGCCAGCGCGCCATACAGCCAGGGCGTGATCTGGCGCCGGCCGCCGTCGATGTAGCCGGTGCCCTTGTAATCATTGCGGAGGCAGTCGTTCCAGAACGTCAGCCAGTGTTCGGCGTAGCGTTGGTTGTCCGCCAGCAACGCGCGCACCAGCCGGGCGCGCTTGTCCGGGTGGTGGTCTTTTTCGAAAGTGCGCAGTTCCTCCGGCGTGGGCAGCAACCCGATCGTGTCGAGGTACGCGCGGCGGGCGAACACGTGATCCGCGGCCGGCCGGGGCGGCTTGAAATCCTGTTTGGCGAAGTACGGCTGGAGGAGGCGGTCGATGGGGTTGGTCAGCTTGCTGCGGGCGGGCGGCAGTTCGACCCGGCGCGGTTCAAGCGGCGCCTGGGCGCCACGGGCAAGTTTCAGCCCTTCCGGCCACGCCGCTCCCTGGTCGATCCACGCGCGCAGGAGCCCGACCTCGTTAGGCGTCCAGCGCGGGCCTCGCGCGGGCATGACGCGATCCGGGTCCTGGCCCGCGACCAGTTGCACGATCGGGCTGGCGGCGCTGTCGCCGGGCTTGGCGGCGGGTCCGGATTTGCCGCCTTGAAGGAGGCTGGCCCGCGAGTCGAGGGCGAAGCCCGATTTCTTCTGACCGTGCGCGTGGCACTTGATGCAACTCGCCTCGAGCAACGGCTTGATTTCCCGTGCGAAATCGACCGGCCCCGCGGCGGCCGGCGGCAATGGCGGTGCGCCGTCGCCCGCAGTCGGGGCAGCGGCGAGGGTCAGCGCCAGGCCGGCCAGCGTGGCCAGCGTGGCGGCGAAGGAACGGAGCTGCATGGCACAAAAGGAACCACAACGACACCGGGGCTGCCAAGCAGGACTTTTGGATCGGGTAAGCAAACTTGAATCTGTGCCGACGGCAGGACTGCGCTCCCGCGCGGCGGTCACCCCGTCAACTGAACCGGCTGCAACGGCAAACAAAGGGCGGGTGACGGCCACTCGTTACTTCTTGGGCACACTCTTGGGGTTCACCGTGATCATCACCGTCTCCGCTTCGCCCTTGGGAAAGCGCTGTTGCTTTAAAACCATGTCCTGCGCCCGGTGGTCCAGTGTCGGATCGCCCGAACTTTGCCGCGTCTCCACGTACAAGGGTTTGCCCTCGGCGTCGTGCGCCACCAGCAGGATGATCGGGCTGAACCCCGCCTTGGGCTCACCGCGGGACAGCCGCTTTTGCTCGGTGCGGCTCAGCTTGCGGTTCATGTCGGCGATGCTGCCGGCCGGCTCCTCGGTGGAGTAACCGGACTGGTTGCTGTTGCCGATCGCGCGCTGCTCGCGGTAGCTGGTGGTGGAAGTCGTGCAGCCGGTCGCCAGCGCCAACAGCACGGCGACGATTCCGACCCGGGACAAGAAGTGGTTTTTCATCGGCAAACCATTCCTTACCACAGAAGGCCCGCGTTGGCGAACATTGCCTGCGACCCACTTGACTTCGAGCGCTGCGCGCGCCTCGGGCCGGCGGGCAGGGCTGCTCCAACGTCGGTTCGGTCCATTCCAAATTCGAAAGCCGAAGACCGAATGCCGAAAGAAATCCGAAGTCCGAAGTCCGAAGTCCCGAAACCACAGTTACTCCAACGAAGTCGCAGTCCCTCGGGGCAACCCCTTTTCGGATTTCGGGTTCCGGGCGTCGGATTTCAGGGCTGCCGGCATCCTTGGCAACTGGCCGGACCTCAGAGCAGCCCTGGCTGCCGGGCTGCAACCAAAGAATTGCCTTTTGCGTTGAATATCGGCAGCGTTCGCCGATCTAACGCTTAGAACGTGAGCACAGCCATGAACATGAACACTTGGGTCGAAAACACGAAACGCAACGCTTGGATCCTCGCCGTGGGCGCCGCGCTGGCCTGCCCGACACTGCGGGCCGCCGATGCCGAACTGGCGCCGATGCCGTTGAAGCTGCCCATCCCGGCCTTCATGGGGACGCCGACGGACATCCCGTTGGGCGATCACATCGAGAAACTTTCCGACAAGCCGCGGCCGCCCTTCATGGCGCCCAAAGGCATCACGAACCTCGCCTTCAAGAAGAAAGTCAGCAGCAGCGACAAGTCGCCCATCACCGGTTCGCTCGATCTCGTGACTGATGGCGACAAGGAGTCCAACGACAACAGCTTCGTGGAGCTGCACCGCAAGACCCAGTGGGTTCAGATCGACCTGGGGCAGGAGGCCAAGATTTACGCCGTCGTGCTGTGGCACGCGCACAACACCTACCAGGTTTATCACGATGTGGTGGTGCAGGTGGCGGACGACCCGGATTTTACGTCGAACGTGAAGACGGTGTATAACAACGACTACGATAACAGCTCCGGCCTCGGCGTCGGCACCGACAAGGAGTACTTCGAGACCTACGAGGGCCGGTTGATGGACGCCAAGGGCGTCGAAGGCCGTTACGTGCGTTGCTACAGCAAGGGCAGCACCTACAGCGCCCTGAACCGCTACACGGAAATCGAAGTCTGGGGTCTCCCGGCCAAATAAACAGGCCGCCACCAGCAGCGAGCCTTCGTTCCGCACCGGACATGGCTTTGCTCCCATATTTACAGCCGCGAATCAGCGCCAGCCTCGCCGGACTGGCGCTGGTTGTTTACAGGAGGCTGCCAGCCCAATGAATCGCTGGCTGGCGCTTGGCCTCGGACTGGCCTTCGTGGTCGGACTCGCTTTGCGCGTGCCGCACTTGGGCCAGCGTCCCATGCACACGGACGAGTCGGTGCACGCTTACAAATTCCTCGGGCTCTGGCAGCACGGCGAGTACCGCTACGACCCGAACGAGTACCACGGCCCCAGCTTGTATTACTTTTCCCTGCCGGTTGTTTGGGCCAGCGGGGCGAATACGCCGGGCCAGCTCACCGAGGCCACGCTTCGCGCGGTGACCGTGGTGTTCGGTCTGGGATTGATCCTGCTGCTGCCCCTGCTGGCCGATGGCTTGGGGCGGACGGCCACGTGGTGGGCAGCGCTGTTCACCGCCGTCTCCACCGCTTTTGTCTATTACAGCCGTTATTACATCCACGAAGTACCGCTCGTGTTTTTCACGGTGCTGTTCGGGGGCGCAGTCTGGCGGTATCTGCAGAAACCCGCGCTCGGCTGGGCGTTGTTGGCGGGGGCCGCGCTCGGCCTGATGCAGGCGACCAAGGAGACCTTTGTATTCAACCTGGCGGCGATGGCGGTCGCCGCGGCCGGTGTGCTGGTCTTCGCTCCGGGACGGAAAGCGGCCGGGCAGAATCTGCTTGGCAGACTCAGGCTTGGTCACATTTTGGCAGCCGTGGCGTTGGCGTTGGCGCTTTCGGTCGTACTGTTCTCGTCATTCTTCACCAACGCCACCGGGCCGCTCGATTCGCTGCGCACTTACCTGCCGTGGCTGCAACGCGCGGGCGGCGACTCGCCCCACAACCATCCCTGGCCTTTCTACTTCGAGCGGTTGTTTTGGTTTCACCCGGCGAAAGGACCGGTGTTCAGCGAATTGCTGATCGGCCTGCTGGCGGTGTTGGGCGGCGTGGCGGCGTTCCTGCCGGATCGCTTCCAGCCGGGCCACCGCGGGCTGGCGCAATTCCTGGTGTTCTACACCGTGGCGCTGACCGCCGTTTACACCGTGATTGCTTACAAAACGCCCTGGTGCGCGCTGGGCTTTTTGCACGGTCTGATCCTGCTCGCCGGATTGGGTGCGGCGGCGCTGTTCAAGTGGATCCGCCCGACGTGGCTCTGGGTCATCGCGCTTGTCGTGGTGCTGGGCGCGACCGTGCAACTGGCGGTTCAGGCCAGGCGCGCCAGTTCCGAATTCGCCGCTGACCAGCGCAACCCGTACGTCTATGCCCACACCTCCAAAGACCTGCTGCGGCTGGTCCAGCGAGTGGACGGCGTCGCCCGCGTGGACGGCCACCCCGACAAAGTGGGCATCAACGTCATGGCTCCCGGCGGTGATTACTGGCCGTTGCCGTGGTATTTCCGCGCGTTGCCGGACACGCATTGGTCAGCCGGCATCCCGGCCGACCCATACGCGCCGATCGTGGTTGCCGATGCCCGCTTGCACGCGGCGCTGGACGACAAGTCGGACAAGCGCTGGTTGAGCGTGGGCTATTACGAGCACCGGCCGGGAGTCTTCTTCGAACTCTTCGTGGAACTGGAACTCTGGAAACGCTACGTCGCCACCCTGCCGCGGGATCGCGACGACGAAGACGAATAGCACGTCTCGGGTCACCTACCCGGATGACTCTCGGCCTTTTTACGTGCCAGCGGTGAGCGGCACTGGCAGGCTGGCTTCATGCTACTAACCGCCGCCGAACTCGAGAGCCTCGTCAATGCCCGTAGCCGCACGCCGCATGACCTGTTGGGGATGCACCCGCTGGGCGATGGCTCGGGCGTGGTCGTCCGCGCCTACCTGGCCAACGCCGCGACGGTCGAGGTCGTCCCGGTGCACGAGCCGGCGATGCCCAAGATTGAACTCCAGCGTCTGCACGAGTCCGGGCTTTACGAGGGCGTCTCAAAGCAGGCCGACCGCGTCTTCGCCTACGACCTGGTGGTCACGGATTACCAGGGCAACCGCCGCCAGACCCGCGACGCCTACTCCTTTCTGCCCACGCTCGGCGAGCAGGACCTGTTTCTCTTCGGCCAGGGCAACGAGCGCCGGCTTTACGACAAGCTCGGCGCGCAGGTCCGCGAGATCGACGGCGTGGCCGGTGTGAGCTTCGCCGTTTGGGCGCCGAACGCGCAACGGGTGAGCGTGGTGGGCGCGTTCAACGACTGGGACGGTCGCTACCACCCGATGCGCCTGCTCGGCCCTTCCGGCGTGTGGGAGATTTTCGTCCCCGGCCTGGGCGCCGGCACGCTCTACCAATTCGAGGTCCTGGACTGTCACGGCAACCCGGTCCTGCACGCCGATCCGTTCGGGTTCCTCTGCGAAATCCCGCCCAAACAAGCCTCGGTGGTGTGGGACAACCGCAAGTTCCAGTGGACCGACGACGACTGGCTCAAGCGCCGGCGCGAGGCGAATCCGTTCCGCTCGCCGATCAGCATCTACGAAGTCCACGTCGGCTCCTGGCGGAAGAAATCGGCGTTCGAGTCGTTCAGCTACCGCGAACTGGCCGGGCCGCTGGTCGAGTACGTGCGCCAGATGGGCTTCACGCACGTCGAATTCCTGCCGGTGGCGGAGCACGCGTTCTATCCGAGTTGGGGCTATCAGGTCACGGGTTTCTACGCGCCCACCAGCCGGTTCGGGACGCCGGACGATTTCCAGTTCCTCGTCAACGCGCTCCACGAAGCGGGCATCGGGGTGATCGTGGACTGGGTGCCGGCCCACTTCCCGCGCGACGCCTGGTCGCTGGCGAAATTCGATGGCACGGCGCTTTACGAGCACGAAGACCCGCGCAAAGGCGCCCACCAGGATTGGGGCACGCTGATCTTCAACTACGGCCGGCACGAAGTCCGTAATTTTCTGACCGCGAACGCGCTGTTCTGGTGCGAGCGATTCCACATCGACGGCCTGCGCGTCGATGCCGTCGCCTCAATGCTCTACCTCGATTATTCGCGCAAGGAAGGCGAGTGGATTCCGAACCAGTACGGCGGTCGCGAGAATTTGGAAGCCATCGCGTTCCTGCGCGAATTCAACCACCTCGTCCACACCGAGCATCCGGGCGTGCTGACCATCGCCGAGGAAAGCACCGCCTGGCCGCAGGTCACGCGCCCACCGTATCTGGGCGGGCTGGGCTTCAGCTTGAAATGGAACATGGGCTGGATGCACGACACCCTGGGCTACTTCAAGCGCGACCCGATCCACCGCAAGTTCCACCAGAACGACCTCACGTTCGCGATGCTTTACCACCACAACGAGAACTTCGTCCTGCCGCTCTCGCACGACGAAGTCGTCCACGGCAAGGGCACGCTCCGCAGCCGGATGCCCGGCGACGACTGGCAGGGCTTCGCCAACCTCCGAGCCTTGTTCGCCTATCAGTGGCTCTTTCCGGGCAAGAAGCTTCTGTTCATGGGCGGCGAACTGGGGCAGCGCGCCGAGTGGAACGAAAATGGCGAACTTGACTGGTGGCTCCTCAACGCCGGGCCGTACCATGTCGGCACCCAGCGGTTCCTCCAGGACCTGAACCGGCTTTATCGCGAGACGCCAGCGTTGTGGGAAGGCGACTACGAGCACTTGGGCTTCCAGTGGATCGACTGCGCGGATCACGAGCACTCGGTGTTGTCCTTCGTGCGGCGTCCGCTCAGCCCCGGCCCGGAAGTGGTGGTGGTCCTCAATCTCACGCCCGTCGCTCGCTACGGCTATCGCGTCGGCCTGCCGCGCGGCGGCTTCTGGCAGGAAGTGCTCAACAGCGACGCTACCGTCTATGGCGGCAGCGGCGTGGGCAACTTGGGTGGCGTCACCGCGGAGGATTACCAGGCCCACAACCAGCCGTTCTCCGCGCCACTCACCCTGCCGCCTTTGGGTGTCGTCGCGTTTCGCAGCGAAGGCTGACGCCGCCCATTTCTGCCATGCGAGTGCGCGTGCTCATCAGGCTGGTCGTTGTCAGCTTGCTGCTTGCGGCGGCAATTGGTCTGGCGTGGTGGGTTGGCGCCGAAATTCGCGCCGCGCCCAGCCGGCGCGTCACCTTGGCCAGCGGTGTCCAGATCGGCGTGCTGGGCGTGACGTATGGTACCAACCACGTCCAGCCCGGCTTCGGCCGATTGCTGCCCGACGGGCTGCGCGCTTTGCTGGCCCGCCTGCTGGGCCGACCGGGTGCCGGCAGCTACCGCTTTACGACCAGCCAGCCCGAGTTGGTTGTCTGGCTCGCGCACAATTCCACGAATAGCGCGGTGCCGCCGAGTTCCGTTCGTGTCGGGCTCGCGGACGAGAGCGGTTTTTTATCCGGCGATTACGTGGACTTCACGACGTTCTTCAACGGAAGTTCGGGGACGCCGCGCCGCTTCGAAGTCTGGCCCCGCTGTTCGCGCGAACTTCGGATTCGCTTGTTCGAGCAAGGACCGAGTTTCACCTACCACCGCGTCGGCGAGGTGCGCTGCCCGAACCCGGCCCGAAGCACCGCGCCGGCCTGGGTCGCTGAGTCGCTGCCGGCCCGTCGCACGAACGGTACCTTGGTTTGCACGCTGTCGGCCGTGCTGGCGGGTGTAGGCATGAACACGACGACTTCCGCGCAGGCCGATGGCACCACGCACACGACCTTCAGCCCACCGCAAGCGGACGGCGACAACCACGCGGCGCTGCGGTTGGCGTTCACCGACTCAGCTTTCCCCAGCAACGACTGGGAAATCGCGGCGATCCAGGTTGCGGATGCCACGGGTAACTCTGCGCGGAACTCCTCGCTCAGTTCCAGTTTTGGGTCGGGTCCGGAACGGAATTACCAGTTCAGGCCGAGCCTCTGGCCGTTGGAACCTTGGCGAATCGAGTTCCGGGCTGCGCGCCGGCCGGGCTCAAGCTTCGCCGCCGAGGAAGTCGCGGGGTTCACGAACGTCCCGTTGCCGGCCATCGGCTTCACCAATCGCTACACCGAGTCCGCGCTGGTGGGCACCACCAAGGTGAGCGTGACCGAGTTCAGCCGGCGGGAGCCGCTGCCGGACGACGCGCGCGGCTGGAGCAGCGGCGGCCTGTCGCAGTTGAAACTCACCGTGGCCAACTTGCCGGCAGACGCCAGGTTCACGCTGGTTCGCGCAACCGACGATGCTGGCCGGAGGCTTGAAGTACCGTCGTCCGGCTGGTCGCAGTCCGAGCCGTACGAGGCGACGTTCTCTTTTCTGCGTGTCCCGGCCGATGCACGGGCGTTGAACCTCACCTTCGCCGTCCACGCCACGCGCCGCTTCACTTTCGTCGTGCAACCGGCGCTCGCCACGACCAACGATTTCACGCCATCCAACCTTTGAGGTGCCCCGTGCCGTCAAGCTCCCATCTTTTCGCCTGCCCCGGAACCGCCTTCCTGCCCCACCGGCTCTGCCTCGCGAGCTTGCTGTTGGCCGCCACTACGCTTTTCGGTGCGCCCGCGGATTACTTCGCAATCCAAGTCCTTGATGACGCCACCGGCCGTGGCGTGCCGCTGGTCGAATTGCGCACCGTCAACAAGATCGCGTGGTGGACCGACAGCAACGGCATCGTCGCGTTCGACGAACCGGGTTTGATGGATCGCGAAGTCTATTTCCACGTCGGCAGCCCCGGCTACGAAATGCCCGCGGATGGCTTCGGCTATCGCGGCGTGCGGCTGCGTCCCGTGGCGGGTGGCAGCGCGGTGATTCGCCTCCACCGGCTCAACATTGCCGAACGGCTTTACCGCGTCACCGGCCAGGGCATCTACGCCGACAGCATCCGCGTCGGGCATCCGGTGCCATTGAAACAGCCAACGCTCAACGGCCAGGTGATGGGCCAGGACACCGTGATCGCCACGCCGTATCGCGGGAAGATCTACTGGTTTTGGGGCGACACCGACCGACCATCCTATCCACTCGGGAACTTCCACGCCTCGGGCGCCACCTCGGAACGGCCCGGCCACGGCGGTCTGGATCCGGCGGTCGGCGTGGACCTGACTTATTTCGTGGACGACACCGGCTTCGCGAAAGCGATGTGCCCGCAGCCAGCCGAAGGCCTGCACTGGATCGAAAGCCTGTTCACGGTCCCGGACGAACAAGGCGGCGAGCGCCTCGTGGCCCGCATGGCGAACATGCGCGACCTGGGCTACGCGCACGATTACCACCTGATGGTCTTCAACGACGAGCGCGCGTGTTTCGAGTCGGTCCAGCGCTGGGACGTTCACGAAGGCCACGGCTCGTCCCACCCGTTTCTCGCCCGCGTGGACGGCCGGCTCTTCTACTACCTGTTCCCCGATTTCCGCGTGCCCGCCGATCTGAAAAGCCTCGCCGACCTGAGCCGCTACGAGGCTTTCACCTGCCTGGCCGGCGACGGCAAATGGCACGGGACTGACACGACTCTGAGCCGCGATGAAAGCGGCCAGCTCCGCTACGCCTGGCGGGCCGGGGCCGACCGCGTCCACGCCGGCCGCGTCGCAGACCTGGTCAAAGCCAGGAAGCTCAAACGCGAGGAAACCTGGTGCGCCTTGCGCGATTTCGAGAGCGGCGCGGAGCTTAAGCGCGGACTTGAGTCGGTGGCGTGGAACGCCTTTCGGCGGCGGTGGATTGCCTTCTTCGCGGACCGGCCGGGCGAGGCTTGGTTCGCCGAAGCGGACACGCCACTCGGGCCGTGGGGCTATGGCCGGCGCATCGTCACGCACGGCGAGTACAACTTCTACAACCTGGCGCACCACCCGTTTTTCGATCAGGACGGCGGCCGGCTCGTCTATTTCGAGGGCACGTACACGGCCACGTTTTCCGGCGCCCGCAGCCTCACGCCACGCTACGACTACAACCAGCTCATGTACCGCCTGGCGTTGGACGATCCGCGGCTGACGCTGCCCGTGGCCGTCTATCGCGTGGGCCCGGCCAGCGGAGCGCCTCACCTTTGGCAACGCGACCAAGTGGAGGCTGCGAAGGCTTGGGCCCAGATCGACGAGGTCGCCTGGTTTGCCCTGCCGTCGCAAGCCACAAGCACGAACACAGTGAGCGTCTATGCCGTGGATGAAGCGACGACTGTGCTTTCGACCACTCCGCCTCGACCGGACGCGCGCCCGCTGTTCGTCGGCCTGCCGCTGAGCGAGCCGGAACGCGCCCAGGATGCTTCAGGTAAAGAACCAACCTCGGCGCCCGAGCGCCGCTCCCCTGCCCTGCGGGTGCTCCGCGAGTATCATCGCGCCAATGACGACGCGCGGTGGTACTCGATCGCGTCTGCACCGCCTGCCGGCTGGCAGCCGGAAAGTCGGCCGCTGTGCCACGTTTGGGCAGTGCCCGGCACCGTGCTGGCGCTGGACTGGAAGGCTCAGTCCCAGCCGGCGGCGAGATGACGTTGGTCACGGCCCCGCAGCGGCTGGTTAAGCCGGCTGCAAGCCGGCGCGCCGGTACGGCAACTCCCTCGAGCCCGGCCATTCCAGCCGGGGAGGATCAGAGGCTCGGCGTGCGAATAAGGAACCCAGGAAAGCCGGAAACCCCCGTCTCCAGTTCCTGAGTTCCTGCATTCCTTATTGGACCTCTGCGTTTCGGCGACTCCGTGGCCGTTCCATGTTGGGGGAACCGGGGGTTCGCCTTGCGCCTACGCGTGCACGTTGGTTTCCCACTCCAGACCCGGTTCGTTCCGCAGGTCATCCTCGCCTTCGCGCAGAACCTTGATGCCGGCATACCGGCAAAACCGCCGGAGGTCGCGCGTGTGATCGCCGTAAAAGATCACGCGATGCAGCCCGCAGGACCAGTTCTCGAGGAACCGATCCGGGTTCGCCACCTTCATGGTCAGCTTGGTGCGGCAGGCGCGTTCCTCGAACGGACTGTCCACCGCGTCGCCGGTCGAGAACAGCATCAGGTCGGTGCCGATGAGCCGGGCCATCGAGACCTTCTGCCCGACCGGCAGGCGCACCTGGAGCGACACGCCTTTGCCGTCTTCGAGGTGGCTGCGCATCACGTACGGCGCGGCCGGCTGGTCCAGGCCGCCCATCTGCGTGGCGGCCACGCAATGGGCGTGGATGATCGTGCCGTTGGCGAGGTCGAACATCGGGTCGGTGACAAAGCCAGGCATGCCGGTCAGGTACAAGAACATGAGCTGGGTCATCGTGGACTTGAGATCCGCCTCGCACACGCCACACCGGCCGGCGTTGTTCAGACGAGAGAAACCGAGGCACGGATAGCCCATCCCACGATCCACCAGCCCCATGCCGAGACAGTTCATCGTCACGGCCACGGCTTGGTGTTCGGCCATCAGGTTCTGCATCGCCACGTACATGCGCGACGACTTAAGAACTTCCTCGCGCGTCGGCTCGACGATCTTCTCGGCTTCGCTCATCCACCGTTCGGCGTCGGCGCTCGCGGCGGCGGCATCGGCGGCCTGGTAGGCTTTCTGCAAGTCGGGCAAATGCAGCGAAAGAATCTGCGTGCCGAACTTGCCTTGGATGGCCTCGCAATACCTGGCGTCGGCCGCCGCCTGGCTGATGTGCAACACCCGCGCCTCGCGCAGCCGGTGCAGCGCGCGGAACGGCCGTACCGCCGTCGCCAGGTCTCGGTAATCGCTGCTGGGCAAGGCCTCGATGAGTTTTCCCTCCCGTTGCAGTCCGGCGATGATGTGCCATTCGTGCCCGCTGTACGGCATGAAGAAAACCATCACCGGCTTGCCGGTCTCGAGCAGGCGCTTGATGAACGGCCCGCAACCCATCGTGACATGCACCGCCAGGATGCCGTCCACCGATCCAAACTTCGCCTTGGCCGCCGCGAGCTGCGCGTCCGATTGCACCAGCCCGCCGTCCACGAACTCCACGTCCGCCAGATCGGTCGCGAGCTGGGCGAAGTAGCCCTCGAAGCGCTTCACCTCGGCGTCGAGATCGACGGTGAACGACGGCCAGCCCGGATGCGGATGGCCGAAATAGACCTTGCCGACGCGGACCTTCGATCCGCCCGGAGCGGCGGGCGCATTGGCGGCGCGGGTGATCAGTTGCATCAACGGTGAAGCGGCGGTGAGCGTTACGACGCCCAGGCCGGTGCGCTGCAAGAAACCTCGACGGGACAATGAATCATTCATGGGAAACCTCGGGTTGTGATCGGCGGGCATATCTGCCAGCACAGGTTCATTTTGGCCCGCGGGCACGCGACGCCCATCCAGGCGGGCGGTCAGGCAGGCTGATGAGGGTTCCTTTACCATTTCCGCCTCGCCAGAACAAGCGGCAATGCGATCACAGCCGCATCCGAAATCTTCCGAAATCCTGACGCTTGACAAAGCGCCAACCCCGACTTAATTAGAACTTTAGCTTAAGTTGGCGATGAGATCGAGCGCAACACTGCCTGCCCAAAGCGGCCTCCGGTTCGGCCAGCGGCCTCCGGTTCGGCCAGCGGCCTCCGGTTCGGCCAGCGGCCTCCGGTTCGGCCAGCGGCCTCCGGTTCGGCCAGCGGCCTCCGGTTCGGCCAGCGGCCTCCGGTTCGGCCAGTCGCACTTTGCACCGGCTGGATTCCGCCAGTAACACCAAGCGAGACTCCGCTTAGAGGCGGCAACATGCGGGTCCAGCACTGCAACGCTTCCGCGTTTTCCCGCTGTCAGGCCGCGCTCGTGAAGCTTGGTTTTGCCAAACGATTCTTTCGCGCGTCATTCGCCTTCGGCCGAGTGTCGATCGCCACCGTCTCGTTGGTGTTGGTCTTTCTCGTTCCCTCGCTGCGGGCGGCTGACGGAGCAGCCGGCACAATCACGCCCGAGCATGCCGCTTTCCTGCAGTTCCTGACCAACCGGCCCGCGATCAAGGAGATCGTTTTTGAATTGTCGCCGAATCGTTTCCACATCATCGACCGGGAGGGGAAACCTGTCCCCTTGCCCCCGTTCGTTCCCGCACGGGGGGCGCTGCAGCCCAAGGGCTTCTTCTGGGAATATCCCACGGCCCAGCCCAATACGATGCCTTGCGCCTATGGGGAATCGGTGGACACCTACTGGACAGTCGGCACCAACGCGGTTTCGCTGGCGCCCAAGACCGGGCCGGGAGCGGACCCTCGAAATGGCGGTCAGATCCTGGTCGAGCGGTACCGAACCCTTCTGGGGAGCCTGCTCCTGCTGGGCATCGAGGATGCCGCGCCGGATTCGCTGACCTGGCCGACGCCCGTCCAATTCGAGGCGGTCTCGTGGAAGAATCCGTTGGTGCGGCTCACCGGCCGCCTGACTCTCGACGCCGAAGGACTGCCCGCTCAACTCGATTACCAGGCTGCCAGCGGTCCGCCGTTGGAGGGCCGCGTGCAATACCGCTATGACCGGCGCGGCGCGGTCCTTCCCAGCACCGTGGTGCATATGCGCAAGGTGAAGGACCGACCGCCGGAGTCGTTCACCAATCTTATCCGTCGGTTGGAGACCGGCCTGTTGCCGGAGGCGGCGGAGGGGTTTCGCCCTTCGCTCTTCGTGGATGAAGCCGACCGCCACCGAGGGTTGCTTGTCTTTTCGAACGCCTCGCGCTATCGCGTGACGGCACTAGGCATGGTGCGTGACGAAGGTGTTGTTCCCCCCGCCTATGCCCTGGCCAAACGGCGTCCGGGACTCACGGAGTATTCCGCCTGGGGCCTGGCCGTGGCGGCGGCCGCTTTCTTCGTCTGGAGGCTGGTCAGACGAGGGAAAACCAAACCATTCCAGCCGTGAACCGAAGAACGGATGCTCGTTATGAATATACTCGCATCAAGAAGGCAAGTTGTGGGCCTGGCGGTGGTGTGCGGCGCTGCCGTCGCAGCCTCCGCTAGCTGCTGGAAGAACGCACCGTCGGTCGCCTGCCCCAAGACGATGAAGTTCGCAAATGAAACATGTGAACTTGATCCCCCTGACCAAACATTCACGTACGCCAATCAGTGTGGGACAGGCTCTGGAGTAGTGGATTCGGCGCCGCAAAAGTACTGCACTTACGCCTGTTCGAGCAGCCGCCCGCACGGATACACCTTGACCGTCGAGAATGGTGGCACAACCTGCCAACTGCCAACCTGTGGCGGCTCAGGCACATAAAAGTGCTCGGAGCGTAACCTGCCTTCCGGTGGTACTGACTCGTCATCCGTACCGGCTCTGGACACAGGCGGCGGCCGTCGTACTGATTGCTACGGCCGCCGCCAAGCTGGCGGGCATCCTCTTTCAGAGCCCTTTGCTCCAAGGTGTGGAACCCATGACGGGGCTGCCCCTGTCCTCGGTAGCGGCTCTCATCGCGGTGGGAGAGTCGATTCTCGCGTCTGTGCTGCTTGGATCGTCAACGGCTGGCACGGCAGCGGCATTGACGTTCGTTTTCGCCGCCGGCGCCCTCGGGTACCGGCTGTTGATCCTGTCGCCCCAAGCTCCTTGCCCCTGCCTGGGCGGCATCAGCCATTGGCTGCCCTGGCTGGCGGTGTACGAACGTAACGTGCTGCTCTTAATCTTGGTCTGGCTGCTCCTCACGGCTGGCGGGGTGCTTCTGCATCGCCGTCAATCGGCCACTTCGGTGCGTGACACTTAAACAACCATTGCCCACGTGGGTCGGCGCCTTGACCGCGCTCACTCTGGCGGTTTGGGTGTGGGTGAGTGTGCTCTCTCGAGGTTATGTCGAGATCGGGCCGGATGAGGGCATGGAGATGGCCAAGGCACTCCTGCTCGCGAAGGCACCAGCGGAAGCAAATCGGGCGTGGAGCGATCAACCCTGGCTATATGCGAAAGTACTTTCCTGGCTGTGGCAGGTGTCCGGCCACGAATGGCTGGCCGGCCGGCTCTTCACCGTGCTGGTCGCGAGCGCCTGGCTGCTGGTCATCTCGCGCCTGATGCCGCGGGGGTGCTCGGCCATTCACGGCCTTTGGGGGGGCTTATTCCTGGTCACCTGGCCCCAGTTTTTGCCGCTCTCTTGTTCGATGATGGTGGAGGTGCCCTGCATCGGGCTGGCCACGCTGGCCCTAGTGCCGCTCATGGGCGTGCGGCGCCTGACGCTGTGGCATTGCGCGGGCTCGGCGGTGCTCGCCGGCGTGGCCACAAGTCTCAAATTGGTGGCCTTGCTGGCTTTGCCCGCCTGGTTAATCGCAGTCGCACAAGCGGGGCAAGCGACCACCCATCATTCCGGGAACCCAGCCGAGGCGAATCACGCGGTGGTTTCGGCGACCCGCCGGCTTATCGTCTGGAGCGCGGCCTTCCTCGTCGTCGTAGGATGCCTGCTGCCGATCGGGCCGGGCGGCCCCCAGCAATGGCTGCTGCTGCCCCATCTGCGCAGCGAGCGGCTGCTGTGGCAGACAGGGGATTCCCTGCACGCCTTCTCGCCCTCTCTGCTGCTGCCGACGGCTTCCGCGCTGGTTTCTGCGGCCGTGGGTCTGGCGCTTCTGCGCAAGCAGGGACGGCTGCGCGAGGCGGCGGTGCCCGCTGCGCTGTTGGTCGTTCCGCTGGTGGTCCATTCGTTCCATCGCCCCTTTTGGTCTTACTACTTGCTTCACTTCGCCTCGGGTGCAGCGGCGCTGGGCGGATGGGGATTGGGCGAAATCCTGCGCCAGACGTGGCAGGAGCTGCGTCGGCCGCGGGTCGGCGAAGCGACGACCCACTTCGAGCGGCATCTCATAGCGGGCACGCTTCTGGGCGCCGCCTGGTTCAGCGTGGATGTCGATCGGTCTCTGCTCGACCTTCAGCGACTGCAAGGCAATCAGCGGCTGCGGGAGAGCGTGCTGGTTCAAACATTGAAGCAAGCGGTGCCGCGCATTCATCATGCCTACTCGCGGGACAGCGCGTTTCTCGCGCAAGCCAACTGCCTGGCGGTTCCCAAACTGACCATCACGCCCCTGAAGCGCTTCTGGTCTGGGGATCTCACGGAGACTCAGGTTCTCGACCTCGTGAGCGAACAACTTCCCGAAGCCCTGCTGCTCCGAGTGGACCGCGAGCTGGGAGACCCTGCCTGGCAGAGACTATTAACGGCCCGGTACACCCACGTGGTGACCGATCGGGGGCTGGCGTTGTACCTCCACCAGGTGGACGGCGTCACGCCTCGCCGTGGCGCTGGAGAGTACCTCCGCAGCCTGGGACTCTAACCCGACTTGGCGGATTCGATCCTCGGCTGGACTTTCTTCGCGGCGCAAGTTCTTGCTTTTCAGGCCGGGGTTTCTCCGAAACGGTCAGAACCGGCTGTAGTGAAGACCTGCCCTGTTCCCAAGCGTGCGCCGGTGCGCATAATCGGTGGCCGTTATGTTTCTGCGCTACACGACGCGAAAGAAGAACGGCAAGGAGCACCGCTACTACAGTCTGGTGGAAAATCGGCGGGTCGCTGGCGGTCGGGTCGTGCAACGTCACGCGCTCTACCTGGGCGAGATCAACGACCGCCCACAGGAAGCCTGGCGCAAGACCATCGAGATTTTTGAGGAGGGCCAAGCTCGTCCACGGACGGTGGCGTTGTTCCCCGAGGATCGGATCGGTCCGGGGGACGCCGCCGACATCGTGCGGATTCGCCTGAGCCAACTCTCGCTTCACCGGCCGCGTCAATGGGGCGCCTGCTGGCGGGCGGGCGGGTTGTGGGAGCAGTTGGGGTTGGATCGTTTCTGGGCCGAGCGCCTGCCGCCCAGCCGCAAGGGCACGCGCTGGGATGGGGGGCTGCAAATCCTGGTGACCTGTCGGTTGCTGGATCCGGGCAGCGAATGGCGGTTGTAGCGGCACTGGTTTGAGCCCAGCGCGAGGGCCGACCTGCTCGGCGCCGACCTGGCGTTGGCCGACATTCACAAGCTCTACGAATGTCCCGAGCGTTGGCTGGAGCACCAACGGGATTTGTTCACCCACCTGACCCAGCGCTGGCAGGACTTGTTCAACGCCCGGTTCGAGGTGCTGCTGGATGATTTGACGCGCACGTACTTTGAGCGCGCCCCGCCGTTTCCCGAAGGGGACCAGCGCCGGCACGGGTACAGCCGGGACAAGCGGCCGGATTGCGTGCAGGTGGTCCTCGCGCTGAGCGTCACCCCGGAAGGCTTTCCCCTGGCGTCCGAGGTCCTGGCCGGCAAACCCCAGCGACAAGACCCCCTTGGCGGACTTCCTGAAAAGGATTGAAGCGCAATACGGCCAGGCCGAGCGCCTCTGGGTGATGGATCGGGGCATCCCCACCGAGAAGGTCCGGGAGCAGATGCGCCGGGCGCAACCACCGGGGCAATACCTGGTGGGCACGCCGCGTGGGCGCTTGAGCCAATACGAACAACGCCTGGCCGGGTTGCCCTGGCAAGTGGCGCGCGAAGGGGTGAAAGTCAAACTCTTGACCGAGGACCAGGAGTTGTCTGTGTTGGCCGAGAGCCCCGACCGGGTGAACCAGGAGCGGGCCCTGCGCCGCCGTCAATTGAAGGGACTCGGGCAGCGGCTCAAGAAGTTGCAGGGGAGGAAGCTCCAGCGGGACGCGTTGCTCAAAAAACGGGGCGCGGCCCTGCACGATTATCCCGTGGCCGCCCGTTTGATCCAGACCGCCGTGGCCCCGCGCCGGGCGCGCCTGTCCTTCGCTTTGCGCCAAGACAAACAGCGCCAGGGGCGCAAACGCGAGGGCCGTTATCTGCTCCGCCGCAAGATCCCGACCGGACGTTCTCCCGAGGAGGTGTGGCCGTTCTACAGCCAACTGACCGAGGTCGAAGCCGCCTTCAAGAGCCTCAAGGACGATTTGGCGTTGCGGCCCATCCATCACCAACTGGAGCAGCGCATCCAAGCCCCCATCTTCATCTCCTTCCTGGCCTGTTGTCTGCAGGTGACCTTGCGCCATTCGGAAATGCTGCCGCGCCGCCCTGTACCGACGCAGCGACGCAGCCACCCACTGAAATCAGGACACTCAGACGCGGTGTCGCGGCAGAAAGCAGGGTTTCCTGAAGTTGCTGCCGGTGCGCCGGTTTGTAGCCGGCTTGAGACGCACGTTGTTGTCTCGAAACCGGCTCAGGCGCAAAGCCGGCTGAAAGCCGGCGCGCCGGAATTCGCGGGTCAGGGCGCGGCCGTGGCCACCGGCAGCACAATGCGCGAAGGATGCCGAGCATCGACATAGACGACGTTGCGCGCGGCGCGGTGGTAGTCGCGGGCGCGGAAGGCGTCGCCGGTGTTCGGGTTCGGATCGTAGCCGGGCGCGCTGCTGGAAGTGACGTGCACGCGCAGGCAGTGGCCGCGATTGAAGATGATGCTGGTCGAGGCCAGGTCGATTTCCAGCGGGTAAACCTGGCCGGGCTTGAGCGGTTCCGGTTTGGCGAACGACTTTCGGAACCGCGCGCGAAGCTGGCCTTCGCACACGTTGATCGAGCGGCCATCGGGATAGACGTCGCAGAGCTTCGCGAAGAAATCGGTGTCCGGCGCGTCGCTCGACGCCCAGAGTTCCACCCGGACGTGGCCGGTCACCTCAATCGGTTCGACGACCGGCGCGCTGGTGAAGACGAGCACATCCGGGCGCGACTCGATCTTGCGCTGGTCCATGCCGCCGGCCGGGATTGTCAGTTGCGGCCCGCCGACGGTAGGCACTGGCTGCGTCGGATCATAAACGTAGGCGAGCGGCAGCGCCGCGCCGGGGCGGCTCTCGCTCAGGACGCGGTCGCCGTGCAAATACCAGGCCGCCGCGCGCGTCGGCACGGGCGGCCATTGGCTGGCAGTGCGCCATTCGTTGCCCGGTGCTTTGGGATCGCTCACGTCGCCCATGACGTAGTAAGTCACAGCGGGCAGTTGGGCGAAGCCGTTGTCCACGCCTTTGAGGCAAGAATCATAGAACTTCCACGCATCGTGAACGTCGCTGGGCGGGTGCTTGGCGTTGTCGGGAAAGGTGAGTTCACCGGCCTTGTTCTGGAGCACGCCGTGAGTCCAGGGCCCCATGACGAGCTTCTGCTGGCCGCGGGCCGCAGGACCGCCGCGAGTCTGGTAGCCCTCGAACGAGTCGATCGTGCCCTGGCAGAAAATGTCGTACCAGCCACCGAGATGAACCGCGGCGGTGTTGACCTCCGCGTAACGCGGCGTGGTGTCGCGGTCGCGCCAGTAATCGTCGTAGTTCGGGTGCGCCACCCAAGCCGCGAGGGCGTTGGTGCCCCACTGGGCGAGCCGGAGCCAGTCCTCGATCATCGCCTTCTTGAACACGCCGCCGGGATACATGCCGGCGTACAGATTCGGCTCACCCACCGTGATGTGTTCGCACGTCGGCTGCGGACCGTCGCGGCCGACCAGCATGAGCTGCGTGATCCCAACGGCCGACCCGCCCCACATGCCCACTTTGCCGTTGCACCAAGGCTGGGCCAGCAACCATTTCATCGTGTCCGGGCCGTCGCGTTGATCGAGATGGAACGGCAAGTTTTCGCCTTCGGATGCGAACCTTCCGCGGCAATCCTGCGTCACGATGGCGTAGCCGCGCTTCGCTCCATCCGCGCCGATCCCCGCGCCCATCGCCTTGTTGTACGGCGTGCGAATGAGAACCGTTGGAAACGGCCCGGCGCCGTCGGGCAGATAGATGTCGGTGGCCAGCTTGACGCCGTCGCGCATGACGACCATCTCGGTCAGCTTGCGCGGTTCGGCGGCGGTGAGCGTGACCAGCACCAGCAACGCGAGCCACAACGCGGCGATTCGTTTCATAATGATTCGGGTTGAAGGTCAGCGGTTGTCGCCGTCGAGCATGCGCCCCAGGCCGCCGAGCAGCGAACCTTCGCCCTGGCCGCCACCGCCGGTCTGCGGCGCCGCCGCGTAGATGCGCCCGGCCAGGCGGCTGAACGGCAGCGATTGCAGCCAGATGCGTCCCGGCCCCCGCAAGTTGGCGAAGAAGAGACCTTCACCGCCGAAGAACGCGGATTTGATACGGCCCACGTACTCGATGTCGTAATCCACGCCCGGCGTGAAGGCCACGATGCAGCCGGTGTCCACCCGCAGCAGTTCGCCCGGCGCCAGCGTGCGCTCCAGGAGCGTGCCCCCGGCATGCACAAATGCCCAACCATCGCCTTGCAGCTGCTCCATGATGAAGCCTTCGCCACCAAACAGGCCGACGCCAAACCGCTTGTTGAACGCGATGCCCACGCTGACGCCCTTAGCCGCGCATAGGAACGAATGCTTCTGCGCGATCAACTCCCCGCCGATGTCCGCGAGCCGAATGGGCACGATCTTGCCTGGATAAGGCGCGCCGAACGCGGCTTTGCGCCGGTCGGGTGCGCGGTTGAGGAAGACGGTCATAAACAGCGATTCGCCGGTCAGCAGGCGCTTGCCGGCGCCGAGCAGCGAGCCCAGGAAACCGCTGTGCTGCTGCGAGCCATCGCCAAAGATGGTCTCCATCTCGATGC
>JAKANS010000053.1 GCA_021823625.1 bacterium
TGAACTCGAAAATCCAGAGCCTCCAAGCCGCGGCCCGGGGCTTTCGCAGCTTCCGCAACTACCGCATTCGCATCCTCTTCTTCTGCGGAAAGCGGGATCTCCACCCACGACGAGCCGTGCAGAAACCCTCATTCTTAACAGCCCTTTTCCTCGGCCTTACGCCCGTTTACCCATTACAAAGTCGGAAGAACCTTTTACTTAGCCTATTTCGTGCCAGGTCCGCGGGGCGAGAAGAGCCCGCCGCACTGAACGGCTCTGGTAGTGGCGTGAACAGCACCTCCACTGTTTCGCGATTTTACATTTCCATGACAAATCGCCTCGGCGGGCCTGGCAGACTCTGCTACAGGAATGGCCGCCGCCCGAATTGTGAACGCGCCCCCAAAACTGCGTCGCGCCCGCCTGCCTGGCTTTGGCTGGCAGGCGACGTTGATCGTTTTGCCCGTGGTCATCCTCACCGGGCTCGGCCTGGCGTCGCTGCGGCAGGACCGGCGGCTCGCCGAACAGGAGGCCCGCGACCGCGCCGGCCGGCTCGCCCAGGAAGTCGCAGACCGCGCGATCATGCCGCTCTTCGAAGTGGACCCGCGGTCACCCACCAACCCGAAGCTGGTCGCGGACGTGGACCTCGACCGGCCGGGCTTCGTCGTGGACGCCGCCGGCGAAGCGGTCTGGCCGCGGCCGTTCGCTCCCTTGCCGGCGCCGCACGCTTTCGACCTGGCGAGTTTGTCGGTGGAGGCCCGCGCCGATTGGGAATCCGCGCGGCAGGCGGTCTCGCGCGGCGACTTCGCGGCGGCGGCGCATCGCTGGGAGGACTTCCTCGCCGACCAACCGCCGACGGAGTTCGCTGCGGACACGCTGTATCGACTGGCGGAAAGCATGGCGCGGATGGGCGACACCAACGCCGCCCTGGCGCGGCTTGAGGAGTTGGCGTCCAAATATCCCGCCGCGCTTGGCGAAAGTGGCCTGCCGTTGGCGCCGCTGGCGCTTTGGCGCGCCACGGAACTGCAACTGCCACTGGCAGGCGATGCGGCGGCGAGCAACCGGCTGTTCCAGATCGCCTGCTCGAATCTGGTCTGCCAACCCACCGCAATCACACCGCTGTTGTTGCAGCGCTTGGCCGATCAGTTCGCGCTAGGCACGGAAGATCCGGCTCGGCAGCCGCCGGGCCAAGTCCACGGCCTGCCGCCCACCACCGAAGAGGCGACGAACGCGACCTGCCTGTCCGCGTGGTGGCGGCTCTGGGAGACCACGCAGGTCTCGCGTGATCTGCTCGCCGCCATGCAACAGGAATGGCGTCGGCGCGGATTGATCGTGACTAATCGGGCGGGCCAGCCCGAGCTTCTCGCCTCGTTCGCAGTGGCGCCGATTTGGGTCCAGCGGAATCGCCCGGTCGCTGCCAGCGCACCCGACTCAGACTGCGCCGGGAATCTCTGGTTGTTGACCCGGTTCCCGCCCGCGAGCCCGCGCTTCCACGGCTGGACCGAGTGCGAGGTGACGAATGTCGTTGCGGGTATCCACCGCGACTTGCCCGACCTGCCCGCTTACTTTGCGGTGGCGGTCACGATCGCGGGGCGCACGGTGCCGCCGTCGCCTTCGGGCACGGCTTTACTGGCTGAACGTGCCGCCCGCTTTTCCGTTCAACCCGGCACGCTCGAACCCAGGCTGAGCGCGCGCGTGTACCTGGCCGATCCAGCGGCGCTGTACGCCCGCCAGCGCCAGCGGACGTGGTGGTTCCTGGCGGTGGTGCTTGCGGCCGCCACGACGGCCGGAGTGGGTCTGGTCTCCGCCCACCGCGCCTTCCGGCGGCAACAGCATTTGAGCGAACTCAAGTCGAACTTCGTGTCGAGCGTCTCCCACGAACTCCGCGCGCCGATCGCCTCGGTGCGCCTCCTCGCCGAAAGCCTGGACCGCGGCCGGATCACGGACGAAACGAAACGCCGCGATTACTTCCGCCTCATCGGTCAGGAATGCCGGCGGTTGTCGTCGTTGATCGAAAACGTCCTCGACTTTTCCCGCATCGATCAAGGCCGCCGCCGCTACGAGTTCGAGCCGACCGATCTGCTGG
The DNA here is from genome assembly GCA_021823625.1 of bacterium. Taxonomy (GTDB): domain Bacteria; phylum Verrucomicrobiota; class Verrucomicrobiia; order Limisphaerales; family J093; genus DSVZ01. The sequence goes on from JAKANS010000053.1 coordinate 2,063, forward strand.
CGCTCGCCGAGCAGACCACGAGCCTGATGGAACCGTACGCCTCCGAACGCGAGGTCAAGTTGCGACTCGACCGGCCGGCGCACCTGGACCCGCCACCCACGCTGGACGGCAAGGCGATCCAACAAGCCTTGGTCAACCTCATCGACAACGCGGTGAAACACTCGCCCGCCGGCGCGACGGTCGAGATCGCCGTGACCGGCGGCACGGCTGACAGCGCGCCGCCGCTGGCCTTGTCGGTCACGGACCACGGACCGGGAATTCCGCCTGCCGACCGCGAGCGGATCTTCGAGCCGTTTTACCGGCGCGGCTCGGAGTTGCGTCGCGAAACACCCGGTGTGGGCATCGGCTTGAGCATTGTGAAACACGTCGCGGAAGCCCACGGCGGCCGGGTGCGCGTGGAAGGCGAGGTCGGCCAGGGCAGCCGGTTTGTGATCGAACTGCCGCGCGCGGCCTTGCCGTTATCGCGCCAAACCTGAAGGTCATCCCCATGCCGCGCATTTTGATCATCGAAGACGAGTTGGCGATGCGGACGGCGCTCGCCGACATCCTCGCCACCGAAGGGCATCGCGTGCTGGTCGCGCAGGATGGCGAGACCGGTCTGGAGCGCGCGCTGGCCGAGAAGCCAGACCTCATGCTGCTGGACATCATGTTGCCGCGGCTGGATGGCTTTGCGTTGTGCGCTGAACTGCGCCGCCGTGGTCGGCTGGAGCCGATTCTGATGTTGACCGCGAAGGGGCAGATCGAAGACCGCGTGACTGGCTTGGACGCCGGAGCGGACGACTACTTGGTGAAGCCATTCAGCACCGACGAATTGCTCGCCCGCGTCCGCGCCTTGCTGCGGCGCACGCAACGACAAGCCGCCGCGACCCGCGAACTAACTATGGGTGAAGTGCAGGTGGACCTCGCCCGCCAACGCGCCTGGCGCCGGGGCAAGGAACTTCACCTCACGGCGAAGGAATTCGCGATGCTTCGGCTTCTGGCCGACGCGGAAGGTGAGCCGGTTTCGCGGGAACGGTTCCTCGATGTCGTCTGGGGCTACGGCGCCTTTCCGACCACGCGGACCGTGGACAACCACATCGCCAGCCTGCGCGCAAAGCTGGAGCCGAATCCCGAGGAACCGCGCTGGCTCAAGACCGTCCACGGCCTCGGCTACCGTCTGGAACGGACGGTCTGATAACTCGGCGGCGTAGCTCAGAGCACGATCTCGGTGCCGACGCCTTCGTCGGTGAAAATCTCCAGCAACACCGCGTGCGGCACCCGGCCGTCCACGAACGACACCTTCTCCACGCCGGCGTTGATGGCGGCCACGGCGCTGTCCACTTTGGGGATCATGCCTTTGTCCACCACGCCGGTTTGTTTGAGGCCGTCCACCTCGCCGGTTTTCAGGTGCGGGATCACGGTGGCGGGATCCTTCGGTTCGCGCAGCAGGCCCGGCACGTCGCTCATGAAGACGAGCCGCTTGGCCTTGAGCGCGATGGCGGTCATGGCGGCGGCGATGTCGGCGTTGCAGTTGTACAGCCGGCCGTCGAAGCCGCGCGCGGTGGGGCTGATGACCGGCGTCACTCCGCGTGCCAGGCACTCCAGCAGCGGGGTCGTGTTCACCTCCACGACTTCGCCGACGAAGCCGAGATCGACCGGCGCGCCCGCCTCGTTTCGCGCCGACAATCTGCGGGCGCGGAAGATGTCCGGTCCGGCGAAGCCTTTGGCCTGGCCGCCCAGGCGGTTGATGGCGGCCACCACTTCCGGGTTGATTTCGTGCGAGAGCACGTCGTTGACGAGGTTCACCGAGGCTTCGTCGGTGACGCGCATCCCTTGCACGAATTGGGCCTTCAGCCCCGCCTTTTCCATCGCGCGGGTGATGGCCTTGCCGCCGCCATGCACGACCACCGGGTCGATCTCGACGGCTTCGAGGAAAACGATGTCGCGCGCCACGCCGGTGCGCACGGCCGGGTCGGGCGAATCCATGAAACTGCCGCCGTACTTGACCACGAACGTGGCGCCGCTGAAGCGTTGAATGTACGGCAGCGCTTCGAGCAACGTTTCGGCTTTGGAGATCAAATCCTGCATGGCCCGATGGGAAGGTCTCCGCGCCCGGCAGGCAACATTTTGTTCGCGGTGCGCGCCGCCCGGCCGGGCGAACGCGGGCGCAGCTCAACGCTTGTCGGGAGCCGGCGTTTCGGGGGGCAGGTGTTTCCGGATTTCCTCCAGGATGTCTTTGACGGCCATTTCCTGGCTTGGGTTGAGCCGGTACTTGTTCTTGATTTCGCGGAAGGTGGCCAGCGCTGTCTTGAGGTCACCTTCTCGGGCGCTGTCGATGGCCCGGTCCACGATGACGCGGTTGGTGCCGGAAACCAACACGAACGCCTCCTCGACCCCGGTGGTGTCAATGGTGGGGCCGGAATGGCACCCCACGGCAAGCGCGGCCAGGAGCAAGGCAAGCAGGCAGGCGTGTCGGTTTCGCATCATTCGATTCATCGATTTGGCGGCCGTCTATTCGTGTCACGAACCGCAGCTTTGCGCAAGGCCGGTGCTCCGGCAATTCAAGGGGTGCGGCGGACGCGGAACCAGGCTCGCGGTCCAGTCCACACGAACGTATGCGAGAGCGTGGTGCCCAGCGTCGTCAGGTTTGTCGCCACCGCCGTCCAGCCTCGGCCGTCAGGTGTGGCCTGCAAGTCATAAGCGAATGCCGGCGAGGCCTCCCAGCGGAGCGTGATCAGACCGCGCTCGACCCCAAAACCCGTGATCGCAAACGGTTGCTCGTACGGATTGGCAAACACGAACAGCAGCGGCAGATGATCCGAGGCCAGGGTTTCGTCGGTGCGTTCCAGCGGCGGCGGGAGCGGATCGAGACGCCGCGCGCTGACCAGTTCGGTCGAAACCAAGTTCGAGAACAACAGGCCACCTGGCAGGACGTAGTCGTAGCGATACAGCAAGCCCGGCGGGCGCGTGGACCAGGTGGGTTCGTTCTGCGTGCCCGGCACGGTGGGCGTGGTGAGGCGCAGGCCGGTCGCAGGATTCGCCAGCGCCGAGATGGGCTTGCGACTGCCCGCGGGCGGGTGGAGTACGTCCTCGTTCAGATCGCCGGTGAGCAAATAGGGTCGGCTCACGTAGGCCGGCAAAAACACCGTGACGAGGTGATTGGAAATCGCGGCCGCTTCGGCGGCGCGGCGCTGCACCGCGTCTGCGGACGTGCCACTCTTCAAGTGCGCCGTGAACACGTGCAGCGGTTGCTCGAACCCTGGCACCGCCACCTCCACTTCGAACAGGTCGCGCGTGAACCGGCCGGCGTAGCCGAATGCCGCAAGGTCGGTGCCGTCGAGCCAGGAGGTGCTGTGCCGGATCGGAAACCGGCTGGCCACGACGCTTTGCAGGTAGCCGTCGGTGCCGGAGTTGGTGGCAAGTGCGTAGCCGGGCAGCCAGGCGCGGACCCAGTCCGGCATTTGCCAGGTGTTTGTGAGCGGAATCTCCTGGAACGTCACGAGGTCCGGTTGGAGCGCCAGCAGATGACGGCCGATCGCCTGTGCCTGCGACGCGTTGGTGGTCCAATCGCTGGTGCCGTTGCCGCTGACGTTCCAGTCCAGCAGCGAGAATCCGCCCGCCTGCGCGATCGAACTCAGGCCGAGAAGGGCAATGCTGAGCAGCAGCCGTGGCATTCGCGAAGGTCTTAACCGCAGTTCGTCAGTTCGGAAAGGAAACTCACGCTTGGGGGAGCGGTTCAGCGTGCTACCCCTGGAGCGGACGTGCCTGGTCCCTCGCCCGAGCGAGGTCGTGCCGAACGGCCCAGGGTGCAGCCGCGCCGGGCTCGGCGATACTGCCGCCAGGTTCCTGCGGTCCCATCGCAAACCCGGCGGCGGCGAAATCTGCGCCTGCGGGTCGCCGGTCAAAACCGTCCGCACCGCGCGCGGTCCGCGCGTCATCAACTGGTCGCCCGGCGGGGCAGGCTGGAGAGGGGACGGAAGTGGCCGCCGCCGGTTCCTGGCAGGACGTAGACGCGGTGCGGCCACGCACGGACGCACGCGGGGAACACCTGCGGGCGAAAGAGCGCGCCGGGTTTGGCGGGCGCTGCGAGTTCCTGCTTTGCGCGACCGTGCCCCGCCCCGGCTTCGCGGGCCAGGCTGGACCGGCAGTGGGAGCGATTGAAAGGCCAGTGGCGCTTCCTCCCCGCGGGTCTGGCGCGCGCCCCGCAAGCGGACCTGGAAAAGGCCGGGCGGCGGATCGGCCGCGGGCTGGGGAAATGGCCGGCCGCCGCGGGCGTGCGGGGCGTCACGTTGCACCCGGACGCGCGCGGCAATTGCTCCTGGAACTGGACGAATTGCGTTCGCCGGACATCGTGCGGCCGGGGCGCCCGCCGCCGGGCGCTGGCGGGTGGTGGCGCGGCCCGAGCCGGCGCGGGCGCCACTGCTGGCGCGGCTGGGCTGGGAACTGCCGCCACGACCGAAAATCGTGGAGCAGCCCACACGGGCGGGCCGAAAAACGCGCCTTCAAAAACGCAACTCATTGCCGATCGAGCTGCGCCTCGCGACTACGGACGAACTTGGGGTAACCGGTGCCTTTAGGGTCGTGGTTGGACAGCCCGGTAAAACCGCTGTGGCAGATTGGGACTGGCGGTCATTGGCTGAGCCAGGCCATTCATCTGTTCCCGAAAGAGTCCGGTATACACTGCCCTAGGCGCTTGCCCGGTCAGGGGGCGGGATTGCGGCTGGGGGCCAGGTCCACAAACAGTCCCTTCTCGCCCGCGACAAAAACCCGGTCACCCGTGGCGGCGATCTGGCGCAGTTCGCCCGTCAGACCGGAGTAATGCCGGACCACTTTGGGTTGGGAGGGGTTGGCGATATCGACCGCCATGGCCCCGGTCGCACTCAGGAGATAGAGAAAGTTCTGGCTGGCAGCCAGCGGCACCGGGGCGTTCAAGGGATAACCGTCGAGCGCCAGAGTGCCTTGCGGTGCCGACGGACTCGCCGGGTCGATCACGCAAAGTTGCTGTTGAGGGTTCTCCCAGCCGGACTGGCGGGTAATGCAGACTTTGCCCTCGGTGGTGGCCACCTGGGCGAAGCCGCCCCACATGCCGAACCAACCATCCAACCGCTCCGGCAGAGCCGGATCGCTGACCTCCAGTATCTGGAGTCCCATGTCATAACCATCGACGCAATAGACCCGGCGATCGGCAAAGGCCAGATCGTCAATGCGGGAATAAGCCGCGCCGCTGCCCATGTAAGTGGCGCTCTTCAAATTCGCTTGATAGCGGTCGCTGAGGTCAAGGATGTAGAGCTTCAAGTCGGAACACAGCAGGTAAAGCCGGACGCCGTCCCAGGCGCCGTGCCGGATCTGCAGGTCGCCCATGTTATATACCTTGAGCAAGCTCGGGTTGGCCGGGGCAGCAACCTCGACCAGGCCAAAGGCATTCTCATATATGACGACCGCCGTCGGGCCACTCACCAGGACCTGGCTGCCACCGGCGGCGGTAACACCGATCTGGGTTGGACTGTGCGGATTGGCGCAGTCGATCACGTAGAAGCCGTTCAGCCCGACCGCGTAGGCGAGGGTGCCTTGCGCGGCGACATCCAACAACGCGGCGCCGTTCCAGCAACCGACGGCATCGGCGGCCCGGACCTCCAGGGTGAAGCGTTGCTCCTGCGTTTCACCGGCCGATGTGGCCGTAATCACAATCTCGACCTCGCCGTCGGCGGCTGGGGCGTGGCCAGTGATCCGGGCCGTGCCGTCGCCGTGATCCACGGCCTGCAGCCAGGCCGGCAGCGTGAAGCCCAAGGCCACCGCGACCGGGTGAATCGGCTGCACTTTGACTTCATAGAGGTAATCGGTACCGGCTACGACGGAAGTGGCCGGTTGCGATGCAAACTGCAGGTTTGAAACCACACGCAGCGTGAAGCGTTGTTCGACGCTCTTGGGAATCGGTTTGCCGCTGGCGGCCGTCAGGACCACCGTGAGTTGCGTCAGGTCCTGGCCGGTGGGAGTGCCTTGAAGCACCGCCGTGCCGTCGCCGGCATCGCTCAAGGTCAGCCAGGCGGGCAAGTCCTGGGCGCTCAGGCGGACGGGATCCCCGTCCGGGTCGGTGGTGGTGATCCGATACTCATAGCGGTAATTGGCCACGGCTTGAGTCGGCGGTTGCGAACTGAAACTGGGGGGGCGGTCATAGACAAAGCCCGTGCTGTCAACCCGGCCATAGCCCGGGTTATCGAGTTGATCGTAGATCACCGTGTCGGGCGTTTGGGTGTCCCAGTTGTTGGCGCGGGCATTCTGGGCCGTGGGCGTGGCGTTGTAGAGGGCGTACTTCCGGTGGTCATGGATGGCGTTGGCGTCGTTGGGCGCGCCGCCGATGACCGCGGTGGTGGTGCCTTTGAGAGAGATGCCAAAGTCACAACCGCCAAGGCAGCAGCCCTTCAGAACGAGAGTGCCGGAGTTCTCCGCCCAGACGCCATAACTCGTGCCGGGATCTCCCCGCGAGACCCCGAACGGGCCATTGTCGGCTACCCCGCCACTGCCGCCCGCGATGTCGCTGATCGTGAGACCTTCCAAGGTCACGGTACTGGAGTTACTCAACAGCACTCCATAGGCGTCCCAGCCGTCCTCAGCGATGTACAACCCGAGATTTCCGACATAGGTGATGCCGGTTTGCCCCCGGATTTGACGGATGGTGCATTGGGTCAGCGAATTGTGGCCGGAATGGGACAACGCAATCCCGCGTCCCTCGCCGCGCTCGTTGATGGTTTCGACCTGGCAGCCGGTGAGCTGGTTTTGCGGCGAGTTGTCCAGGTAAACTCCGTAGCTCTCGTTGTAAGTCACGGGAACAGCACTGTTCCCGCCGCCCCGGACCTGGGACACGGTTAGACCGGTCAGGGTGTTCGCGGTGGCGTTAACCAGCCAGAGCCCACGACCCGCCTCCCAGGGCAGACCGTCCACCTGGCGGATCCGGCAGTCTGTCAGATGACAGCCGCTGACGCCGTCGAGTTTGATGCCGGCTCCCCAGCCATTGATCACTTGCAGATTTTCGATCTTCACCTGGCTGGTATTGACCAGGATGCCGACTCCCAAGCCTTGGGCATCGATCACCGGGGCGGTGTCTCCCAGCCCCACCAGGCGAACCACTTTCGTGATTTGCAGCCGTTCATGGTAGGTGCCGGAACGAATCCGGACGGTGCCGCCGGCTGGTGCCGCATTTACGGCCGCCGTGATCGTGGGATGATCATCCGGGACCGTCAGCGTGCCGGGGTCCAGGGGCGGCTCGCCCGGCAGGCCCACCACCCGGAAGAAGCGTCCTCCCGACGCCTCCGGGACCGCGACGTGGAAAGTGCCGGTGATCCCGGCATCAGCCCATTCAGCATTTTCAACCACCTCCCACGGGCCGGTCACCGACGGTGCCGAATCCAATTGGAAGGTCGCCGCCGGAGGTTCACCCTTCGCGAATGTAATCTGCATCCTCCCATCGTCCTCCACCATGCTGCCCGTAATCCGCAGCGGCACTCTCACCTCGGCGACAAAAGTGGCGACGATCTGTTTGTCGCCGTCCATCGTCAGCGTGAGCGGATTGGCGGCACCGGCTGCGTCGCCGCTCCATTCCACAAACCCGTAACCAGGCGCGGGGACGGCCGTCAAAACCACCTCCTCCCCCGCCTCGTAGAGCGACTTGTCAGGATTTCGCACCACCTCGCCGTGCAGGGCCGACACTTCGAGCGCATACTCCGCACCGGCGTTGCCCACCAGCGACACCGCATCGAACCGGGCCACGCCCGACTTGTCGCTGTCGAACATCGTCAGGCCGACCGTGCCGGAGCTGAAAGTGCTGTCCTGCGCGGTGCCCTGCAACACGCCGTTGATGAAGACCTGGATCGTGCCTTGGGTGCAGGCGACCTTGAGTGTGTTCCAGGCGCCGAAGCCGTTGACCAACTCCGGGCTGGAAGTCCAGTTCACCAAGGCAGACCGCGTGCCGTTCACGAACCGGGACAATTGCCAGTCGCCGCTTCCGAAGAATACCTTGTAGCCGTTCCACCAGTTGCCATCCGCATCCACTTGGCTGGGATCGCCGCGGAAGAATAATCCCAGATTGTCGGTCGAAGCGCCGGACGCCTTCATCATCCGCGCCTCAAAGACGAAATCGTCGAACGTGGCGTCGTAATAGACAGAACTGTTTTTCCCGCTTGCACTCCGCACCGCGTACTGCTGGTCGGTCACGGACCACGTGCCGTCCCTTACCACCCAGTTGTTGGCCATGCCGTCGGAGAAATCTTCCGTGAAACCTCCCGCTTGGGCGCGCGGCAACCAGACCAACCAGGCGCAGGCCAGCAACAGACAGACCGCGGCTGACCTGATGGTCTTTCCGCAGTTGGGAACACGTTGGTTTCGAACGGTGCTGCTTTTGCTCATGATTTTTTTCTGGGTTTTGAGAAAGCCTGTCACTCGCCGGGCACGGAGAAGAGGCTGGTGGTCGCCGGCTGAGCCACCGCGTGCGGCAGGTCTGAAAGAACGGATTGAACCGATGGCCAATCGGGAACCATCCCTGTCAACCCAGGGGCATGGACCGCGGGGCTGCCCGGAGAGTTCTCTTGGGCCGGGGCCAGCGGTGAAAGGAAGCTGACAGCGAGTCCCGGCAGCGTCAGGACTGCCCAAATTGCTGATGAGGAAAGTGCCGCGCTGGTTGTGCGGGCAGGCCGCCGGGAAGCGTGTCGAGGGAAAAGACTAAAGTTCATGATTATGGATCACAAGTGGTGATGACATCACAGTGAGTGCTTCTCATTACTGAACGGCGCGCGACCGTATGCAACTCGTTCGCCCCATGCAACATAAAAAAGCCTCCGCGGTAGATGTTTTGCCGCTGCCCCTCAAAATGTAGGCGTTCCGGACGGCATCCTGCCCTTGAACCCGGCTGTCCGCGGCAGCACCGGGTGGCTTGCCAGCCCGCTGCCTTAGTCAGCGTCACCTTGCTGCGCGCTTGCACGGGGCGCTCCACTGCGGCGCGGGAGGTCGTGTAGGTTTGACCGTGGAGAACAGATGCAAACCGGCAGATGGGTGCGTCAAGTTCAGCCCTTTGGTCAGGGGGGCCACCGAGGTAACGCGAGGCGGCGCGGACCGCGAGCCCTTACGCTCGCCGCGCCGCCGGTTGCACCTTCAGGCCGCGGCCAAGAGGGTCCCCGCCTCTCGACTGGGCAGCCGGTTCATGTTCCGGTACCGGCTGCCTTCCATCCATTCCTCGTGCTGCTCGGCCGCCACCGCCCGCACCCGCCGCCGGCAACTCGCTTCGTCCGGGAAGATGCGGATCCCCAGAGTCCACCGCTTGATCTCCGGGTTGAAGCGCTCCCGGAGATGGGTGCTCTTGTGCGGCTTGGGGTGCTCCCGCGGCAAGCGGTAGAACGTCCAGGTCTCCTCGCGGTTCGCCTCCCCCCAGGCGCCGAGCTTGGGCTACTTCCCCGCCCATTTTTCCAGCCAAAGCCGCCGGTCCCGCCGGGCCTCTTCCCCGTCGCGCCGCTCGGACCTCCCACGCCGCTCCGACAGGCAGTCGGCGGCGGCCTGGCGCGGCAGATGCTCCAAGGCGTTCCGCAGGAAGGGCACGTAGCCGCGCTGCCACCAGGCTTCCGGCAACCCCTCCCGCACCGCCGGGGCGATCCCCGGGGGAGCGTCGCGGACCACCAACTGCACGCCCCGCAACCCCCGCGCCTGGAGCCCCCGCAGGAACCGCTGCCCACTCCCCGCGCGCTCCCGCGGGGCAGATGCCACCGCCTGTCCCTGCCGCCGCCCGTCCCCGTCGATCCCCGGCGCGATCCAGATCGCCCGGCCCCCGATCCCTCCGCCCTCCCGCACCCGCTCGTAGCGCGCATCCAAGATCACCTGCGGGAACTCCGGGTCCAGGGGTCGCCGGCTGAACTCCGCCCATGGCTCGTCTAACCGCTGCGTGATCGCACTGAGGCTGGAGGCGCTGAACTCATGGCCGCCGAGTTCTTCGGTGATCGCCGCCACTTTGCGCGTCGAGACGCCTGGCACGTACCTCTGCGCCAACGCCGCCACCAGCGCCTTTTCGCTGCGCTGGTATGGCTCGAAGATCTGGGTGCTTAAATGGCCCGCCCGATCCTGCGGCACCCGCAACCCCAGCATCCCCACCCGCGGGATCAACCGCCGCCGGTAATACCCGCTGCGATACCCCACCCGCTGGTCGTTGCGCTCGTACTTGCCCGCCAGCAGGCATTCGGCCATCTCAATCTCCAGGATCGCTTGCCCCACCTCCTGGACCACTGGCCGCAGGAAATCCTCCTGCGCCGCCAGCGCCGCGTTCACCGGCACCGCCGCTACCACCGCTTGCTTTCCTGTGCGGCTCGAGGTTTGGTTCTTTCGGGTCATGGTTTTGCCTTTCTTTTCACTGGGTTCGCTACACCCCCAGTGGCTTTACCAGGACCTTCCTTTTGTGCTGAACCTTCCCGACGCTACCCGAATTGCGTTCGCCGGACATCGTGCGGCCGGGGCGCCCGCCGCCGGGCGCTGGCGGGTGGTGGCGCGGCTGGGCTGGGAACTGCCGCCACGACCGAAAATCGTGGAGCAGCCCACACGGGCGTGCCGAAAAACGCGCCTTCAAAAATGCAACTCATTGCCAATCGAGCTGCGCCTCGCGACTACGGACGAACTTGGGGTAACCGGCCCGCCCCGATGGGTGCAAGCTTGCGGACCTGATCGCGCGGATATCGGTTCGGCCCGCATTCAGCGGCGGCGGTTGTACGAATCCAGCGCGTACTTCCGGCGTGCAAGTTCGGTTGCGTGCGCGAGCCGGCCGGAGTCAGGCGTCCATTGCTCCCAAACTGCCTGCCAGCCTTCGGTGGCGAGGGCGCAAACTTCACGCTCCCACGCTGTGCGCTCGCAACCCGCCGGCGGCTGGACCGAGCCTTGAATGAGCAGGCCGGACTTGGTCCGACGCTGCGCCGCGCCGGCGATCTTGGCGCCGCGCCACAGGACATCGAATTGTTCCCAGCGGACAAAGCAGTGGGTCGGGGGGCCGGCCGCAGTGGTGGGCGCGAGTTCGGTCGGGACTCCCAAGCGCTCGAACGCCCGCTGCAGCCAGACGTGAAGTTGCTCGTAGCTTTCGCGGGCGCGCAGCCGGTACCACCAATGGTTCGGTGGGAACACCAGCGTGTAAGTCCAGTCCCGATCGTGCGGCACCACGCCGCCGCCGGTGGGGCGCCGGATCAGCGGCCGCAGCGGCGTCAGCTTCTCCACATCGGCGAAGCGTTGGGAGTAGCCGAAGGTGGCCGCAGGTTCGGTCCAACCGTAAAAGCGCAACACCGGCCCGCCCAATTCCGGCGCGGCCTCGAGCAGCGATTCGTCCAGCGCCATGTTCCACGCAGGGGCTCCGGAGCCAGAAGCGAGCAACCGCCATCGTTCCGAATTCGACATGGCGGCATCCAACCAGAGCCGCAGCGGTGCCGGAAGCCGGGAAGCGATCTGCGTTCAGGGTTTGACGAAGAGCCGCGCGTCTTGCGCCGGGATCGCAAACTCCGCGGCGACCCGACGCGTGGTCATGTCCTTCAGCGCGTCGGCGAGCTTCACGGTCACGGCTGCGGGCGTTGGGTTCACGATCGCCACCCCGCGCTCGAACTGCCGGCTGTAGGTGCCCGCCGCAAAAACATCGCGCCGGTACGCCTCCCGCGCAGTCCCAAGGTCGGCGTCGTACTCGTCAAACCACCAGAGTTGGCCGTGGAGGCAATCGCCGCGGTCGAAGCCGAAATAGCCTTCGCCCAGCAACGTGGTGCCCAGTCCCAGCCGCATCCGCCGCCGGTCGTCATCGGACAGCGTCGCGAGCCGCTCCGCTTGTTCGAGCGTGCGTTCGTGCCGCACGTCCACGACGGCAAAGAAGACTGCCGGCTGGGGCTTCGCCCGAGTCAGGCAGGTCTGATGGCCGTCCCAGAGGGTATTCCAACCGGGCACGCCGAATTCGTCGCCCAGCGCATTCTCGTGCAGGCAACCATTTGCGTGCGCGAAGTAAGGACAGCCAGCCGGCCAGGGAGGGCCGCCGTTGCCAACGATGATGGCGCCCGGCGCGAGCTGGCGGAGTCGCTCCGCGGCCAGCGCCTGACCCCGCACCCACGCCGCCTCGTCGGTGGAGTCACAGCGCCCGTCGCCGTCGAGATCGGCACGCAGCCAGTTGCCGGGCGAGAGGATGTCGAACAAGACGCCGTCGTATTGACCGGCTCGCAGGTAGTTGGTCGCAACGAACGCCGCCGCGTATTTCGGCCAGGCGAAATCGCCGGCGTAAGGATTCATGAAGCGACCTCCCCACGGCGCAATGATCGGCCGGCACTCCGCATCGCGACAGAACCAATCGCCCTTGCCCTGCCGCGGTATTCCACGAGCGATGGCCATGCCGCCGGGCTCCTGTCCGAGCGGAATCCAGGCAAGAATGTTGAGGCGCGGGTTGGTCGCGCGCATGAGCGCCAGCGAGAGCCCCTGCCGGGCCACATCGTCCGGGTTCAGGATGACGACGTTCCATTGCGCCAGGCGCTCCTCGCGGTGGTCCACCTGGCTTTCGGCAAGCCAGCGATGGTGGTAATTGACCAGGCGCGGATACGTCCGGGACACCCGATTCGTTGGCGGCAGACGCCAGCCGGGACTCGACCCAGCTCCAGCCATGACGCGGGACGTGAGAATTCCTTGCGCGAGACCGGCGGCCAGGCCAACGGCAACCAACCCGGCCTTGCGCCGCGCTGGCCCGCGACTTCGCGCTCCACGCTCGCGCAGCCGGAGCTGGTCTGGTGGTAAATCCTGCATGGCGCTGGGTCCGGTTCCGAGCTGCTCAGGCAGCCATCACGAGGCGGGTCGTTCCGCAACCGGAGGCTGCCCGCCTTTCCGGCGCGCCACGCGATGGGCGTCCACAGAGCTGCCGGCCGAGAGACAGAGGTCGCGAATCTCGCACCCAGCGCAATCGGGCTTCCGTGCCGAGCAACGCCTTCGCCCGTGCCAGATCAGCCAGTGGCTGAAAAGCGTCCAGTGCTCGCGCGGCACCAGCTTCATCAGCACCTGCTCGATCTTTTCCGGCACAGTCTCGACGGTGAGTCCCAAGCGTTGGCTGAGCCGCGCCACGTGCGTGTCCACCACGATGCCTTCGTTCAAGCCGAAGGCGTTTCCGAGAATCACGTTCGCGGTCTTGCGGCCAACGCCGTTCAAGGCGACGAGTTCCGCCATCGTGCGCGGGATCTGTCCGCCGTGCCGTTCCACCAGTTTGCGGCAGCAGGCCTGGATGTTTTTCGCCTTCGCGCGGAAGAAGCCGGCGGTTTTGATCGCCGCCTCCAACTCGCTGGCGGGCGCCTCCGCATAATCCGCGGCCGTCCGGTACTTCTTGAACAGGTCGGCCGTGACCAGGTTCACCCGCTTGTCGGTGCATTGCGCGGAAAGGATCGTGGCGACGAGCAGCTCCAGCGGACTGGCGTGGTTGAGCTCGCAATGAGCGTCCGGGTAGGCCCGCCGGAGACCGTCGATGATCCGCGCCACGCGGACGGTTTGGGTCATCGGCGGGCGTTTGCGCGGAAGCTTCACTTGGCTTGGGCGGTGGCGAGCCACGGCATGATGGCTTCGGGTTGGGTGTCGAAATCCAGGATCTGCACCACCCACTGCTGGTCCGCGCGACAGACCAGGAACCGCGCATACAACGCGCCGCGCTCGAAGTTCAGCGTGAGGTAGAGGAACTGCGAAGTCCGGCCGATCTCGCGCGTCTCGATCAACTCGTACGAGCGGTAATTGCCGAGGATCCCGGCGAGCCGCTTGAGCCGCTGCTCAGCCGCCGATTTCGCGCGCTCGTTCCGTTCCAGGATGCCGCCTTGGAACCAGGTATCGACCGCGGGTTGCGGCCCGCCGCTGGCCAACAAGGTCAGGCCGCTTTGAACGATGGGTGGCAGTGCGGGGCTCGGCTCCGCCGCTGCGAGTGCGAGCGACCACGCGCAAACGAACCCGAGACCGATCGCGCGGAGCGAGCGCTTGATGTTGTGTGGACGGTTCATGGCAGTTGTCTTCGATTGGGTGACGATTGGCAGTTCTTGGAATGGCACCCGACACGGGTCCACTCCAGTTCCCGGATCGACTGGGAAACTCGTCGCGGCGGCGGGGTTTGTCGAGCGGCTTCAGCGCCGAGGCAACCAAGATGAACGCCAGGTGCGCCAGCAGGGCGAGGTCCGGCGCGCGCAGCTCTCCACCGCGGAAAACCGCTTCCCTTCGCCGGGGGAACCGCGTTGAATCCCGCGCATGAAAGCATTCTTCCGCGCAGTTCTCGCTTCGGCCGCGCTGGCCGCGGGCACGTTGTTCACCGCTCAAGCCGGCGGGGTCGGCACGAGCAAGGATTACAAAGGCCCGACCGGCCTCCAGCTCTACAGCCTCCGCGACGAATTCGCCAAGGACGTCCGCAGCACGCTCGACCAGATCCGCAAATACGGTTTCAAGTACGTGGAGCTCGCCGGCACGTATGGCTGGTTGCCGCGCGACTTCCGCCAGGCACTCGCGGAACGCGGCTTGAAGGCGGTGTCCGGCCACTTCGCCTACGAACGCTGGCGCGACGAGCCGGAGCTGGTCCTGCGCGACGCCAAGGCGCTCGGTTTGAAATACGCCGGCTGCGCCTGGATTCCCCACCAGGGCGATTTCACCGAGGCCACGTGCCTCGACGCCGCCCGCGTCTTCAACCGCGCCGGCGAACTGGCCGCGCGGCAGGGCATCAAGTTCTTCTATCACACCCACGGCTACGAGTATCAGCCCCACGGCGGTGGCACCCTGTTCGATCTCTTGATGGCGAAGACTGATCCCAAGCTCGTGTTCTTCCAGATGGACCTGCTCTGGACCGTGTTTCCTGGCCAGGACCCGGTGAAGCTGCTCGAGCAGTACCCGAAGCGCTGGGTGCTCATGCACCTCAAGGATCTCAAGAAAGGCGTCAAAGGCGACCTGACCGGCGGCACCGACGTGAAGAACGACGTCATCCTCGGCACCGGCCAGATGAACTTCCCCGCGATCTTCAAGGCCGCCAAGAAAACGAAGATCAAGTACTACTTCATCGAAGACGAATCACCCTGGTCGGTGACGCAGATCCCGCAAAGTCTGCGCTTCCTCGAACGCGTCTCCTGGTGACGACGACCGCGACGGCTGGGCCAGCCTGGAAAACCTGACCCGCGCCTCGGATTGAATGGAAAGCCCTTGGGGCCTCGGCTTAAGGCCAAGCTTTGCGCGATCGCCAACCAACCGTCGCCGACCAATGTGGGCGGCACGCGGTGTCCGCTCTCGAAGGCCGGTGGCTTGGGGGCGTTCGGGCTCGGCGAAGTGCCGGTCCGCTTGAGCGATTGCTCGCCCGGAAGTTTGCGGCGCAACTGCAGCCGCCGGCCGGAAGCCGCGGCTTCCCGTCCTACGCCTCTTTCAGGCCGCGCTTCGATGGATTGTTCAGACCGGTGTTCCCGATTTCAGCAGGGACCCGGCTTTGCGCCGTCGAGGCGCGGATGCCGATGACGGTTTTCCTCATCTGCTCCACGATTCGGACTTTCTCGGGGAACGGCAGAGCGGCCAGTTCCCGGCGGCGCTGGCGTTTGTGATCGAGAATCTCGCGCATCAGCGTGCTCATGGGGGGTTAAGATAACGCGATTCAAATCGCTGCCAACCCTCCTTCAAGCCGTGTCGCGCGAGGATGTCATCCAGGCGCGCGGAATCCGCGACACCGGATTCGACGAAGGCGACCAGCCGGGCGTAATCCTTGGCGCGCCCGGTCTGGAGGGCGATGGCCATGAGGTGCTCCGCCGACATGACGCGCGTGGGTACGCCTTCGTAGTCGTGCACGGGCGCCTGCTCGACCGCTTCCCGAAGCAACGGCGTTTCGGCGGGTAGAAACTGCACCGGCCAGTTGCCGATCACCACCGCCTCACTCTCCGGCTGATAGCCGCGCGCCCGCAGAAAATCGTAGATCGGGGCGAGGGTTAGAATCAACGGTTCGCGGTGGAAGAAACAAAGATGTCCAGGTCGAACGTGGAGACCGGCTCCAGGTAAAACGTCGCTCCCATCGCGCCGCCAATGGCATGGCGGCGAAGCAGTCCCGCGCGTTCGAGGTCGTTGATGACTTGCAGGGCGAGTTTCATGGGCTTGGGGAAGTCTTGCTGACGGCACGCCTGGCGTCACAACCGGAAAGGCCGGTCGAGTGGCGGAATCCAGTCGGGATTGAGGATGAGTTCAATGGCCCGCGCCTTGCCGGGGATGCGGCGGATGAATCCCCGCTGTTCGAGCCGGATCAGCATGGAATTCACCGACGGCGGTGTGAGGTTGAAGAACCGCTGGAAGTCAGCATGGCTGGGAGCCACCCCGGCCTCATTCCGCATCGTGTATTCGCGGATGAAGGCGAGGAACTGCCCTTGCTGGCGAGTCGGGCCGCCGGGGAGCGGCGCCGCGGATGACTTCTTTGGGGCGCCGGCGGAATCAAGCCAGCGAAGCGCCGCACCGATGGCCGCGACAGCGGACTCCACGGCAGCCTGGGCCTCCAGTGGGGTCTCCGCCATCACGGAATCGTCGTGCAGGACGGCGTGCAACTTCCCGGCAGCGACACCCAGCAACGCCCGCGCTTCGGCGTTCGCCTGGCGAAGCGTGCGACTGTCGGACCAAGCCTTTCGGTTCGCGTTATGAGTGTGGCTCATAGGGACTTTCAGCCTCCGACTTTGGACCCGCATTGGTACCAAGAAAAGCGGCCGGAGCGCCGACTTCTAGTCGGCTTAAGACGACCGAGATTGGATTGTGGTGAATGATGGCGGACACAATCGCGCCTGTTCTTCTTTCACGCTCCAAGCTGGCAAGATGCCGTTGCTCCTGCCCCTGCACGTGGCTCGCGGAGATGTTCTTGAAGTCGGTTTGTCGGAAGGCGAGTTGCGTGCCGTGGGCATCGAGCAGGCGCAGTTCGGCCGTGCGACTCGGGTGGTCGGCGGTGATAATGAGGTCGAAGCGCGCGGGCACGGCGGTCGTTGTATCGCGGGCCCTGCACCAAGGCGAGCCGTTTGCGGCGGCATTGACGGCTTCCGCAAAGCTAACCGATCGGCGGGAAGTGGATGACCGGGTGCCCGGGCGACAGGAGTTTGATCAGCAGCGGCGTCGGCAGGAGGGCGACGGAGAGCGCCGGCAAAACCACCGCGATGGGGAAGTGCCACCAACGTGGCGGCCGGCCGGTGCGGTCCGGTTCTGTGACGTACGCCGGCAGCCACACCATCAGGCCATAAACGAAGATCCCAAGGCCGAATTCCAGCGCGTGTTGCGGGCCGAAGCTGCACTCCGCCAGGATCCCGAACAGGCCATACAGCACGAAGACTTGCGCCGCACTGAACCGCACTTTCGAGAGCAGACACGCCCAGGCCACGAATCCGGGGATGAACACCACCACGCTGTGGCACAGCACCACGTCCAGGTAGTTCGCGGAGGCGGTGATGTAGGCCTGGCCGACCCGCACGCCGAACAGCGGCGCGAAGTCGGTCATCGTGGTGGTGATGGCCTCCTCGAGCAGCGCCAGCGCCGTGGCCAACAGGACGAACTTCACCGTCCAAGGCCAACGCCATTTCAGCGCTAACGCCCGCAAGGCGTCGCGATAGCGGTACATCAGTCCGCCGCCGGCACCAATCCAAAACAGGATCAGCCCCCAGCCCATGCCGAGCACGGCGCGGTGGACCGGCTGGGACCAAACCGCCAGGGTGACCAGCGAAGTGGTCAGGACCAGCCACGCCGCAAGGGCGATGACGAAGCGCTTCACGCGCGAAGGCTATGTGCCCGTTTCTTCGGCGGCGAGGCTACAGCGGCGGCTGGCCGCAACCGAGGCTTGCGTTGCTGAGTTCGATGGGGCTGAAATTGCCGCGAATCACTAGGCGAATCTCCCCAGTTTTGCTCGCGCTGGTCGTTCTCGGCCCGCTGGCTTTGGCCGCGGAAAACGCTGCCGCGCCGCCGGCCGACTCCAGTCCCGCCGATCGCCTCCCGCCGCACATCCGCCGGCTGACGTGGTTTGGCGAGCGCGCGGATTGGTCACCCAACGGGCGCAAAATCCTGTTCATCGAAAAGACCTACGGCGACGCCTTTGAGGTCGAGCTGGCCACCGGCATCATTCGCCCGGTCACGCATCACTTTTATCATGGCGGGTTCACCCGTGCGCTCTACCTGGCGAACGGCGACATTTTGCTGTCCGGCTGCCGGAGCTTCGATGCCGACCATCCGCACCTGAACCGCACCGAGAAGGCCGAGCTCTGGGTGCTGGACAAGTCGCTGCGCAAGCCACCGGTGCCGCTGGGCACGAAATGCTCGGAAGGCCCGGCGGTTTCGCGCTCGCGGATGCCCCTCGCCTGGACGCACGTGAGTTCGCAGTACCCGGACAAGCTGCCGGTCGGCGTGTCGCAAATTCTCGAGGCGGACATCGTGTATGAAAACGGTGTGCCCAAGCTGGCGAACCAGCGCCTCGTCCTCGACAGCCGCGACCTGCCGTTCAAGTGCACGCTCGAAACGCAGAACTTCGTCCCGCCCGACGAGCGCCAGTTGACTTGCTCGCTCTACGGCTATCAGGGCACCGACGTGGGGTTGCTCGACCTCGCGACCGGCAAGGTGACGAATCTCACCAATTCGCCGGATGAATACGACGAGCCGGAAGGCATCTTCCCGGACGGCCGGTTCACGCTTGTCGAGTGCGACCGTCAAAACAAGCAAGGCTGGCGGAACATCGACATTTGGAAGCTGCGCCTCGACGGCGGCGGGTACGTTGAGCGCCTAACGTTTTTCAGCGAGGTGCCGGGCTACAAAGCATCGAATCCGGTCGTGAGCGACGACGGCCATTTCATGGCGTTTCAGCTCGCGAAAACAACGGACGAGGCCGGTGTGGGCTACGGCATTTTCGTGTACGACTTCGCCAAAGCCGGCGCGGCCAAGGCTGGCCAGTGATCGCGGTGAAAGGCGGTCCCGGCCGGGCGCGGCGAGTTACTTGGCCGCCGTCGCGGGCACGGCATCATAGACTCGCACGTAGTCCACGACGAATTCGTCCGGGAGCCTGGCCTGTGCGATGTCGCCGCCCCACTTGCCGATTTCCTCGGTGAGCTTGATCCATTCCGGCGCCTGGCACACGCCGCCCGCGGCGCTGCGCCAGGTCTCCTTGCCGTCGGTGTAAAAGACGTATTCGGTTGGCGTCCACAGCAGGCTGAAAGTGTGGAAGCCTTGGGTCAGTTCGGGCAGCTTGACCTTGGTTCCCGCCGATTTGTGGTCCTTGCCGTAACCGTCCCAGTGCAGGTTCATCGTGATGGTGCCGTCCCGCCAGGGCACTTCCACAATGTCGATCTCGGTGCCGTCGCGGCCGCCGTCGCCGACCTTGCCGACGCCATCGCCCATGATCCAAAAGGCCGGCCAGTGCCCCGGCTGTTTCGGAAACTTGCACCGCGCGATGTAGTAACCCTGCGCGTGCTCGAACCGGCCGCGGGTCCGGATGGCGCCACAGGTGTAGCGGTCGCCGGCCTTCTTGGTGCGCAGGATCAGGTTACCCTGGCCATCCAGGTACGAGTCGTCCTTGACCCACCAGCCATCGCGGCGTTTCGAGTCGCCGAGCAATTCCCACTTCGCTGGATCGAGCTTGGAGCCATCGAACTCGTCATGCCAGACGAGCTTCCATTCCGTGCCGGCTGGGGCGGCGGGGAGGGTGTCGGCGGGCGAATCGGCAGCGGTGGCAGTTGCAGACCAGACGAGCAGGCAAACCGTTGCCAGGCCAGGAGCAGGGCGTTTCATGGCGCAAGCATGAACGCAAAACGGAGCGCCGGTCAAAGGCGTTTCTGCCGCCCTGACCGGCGCGTCATCGGTTCCGCGGAACGAAGCCGAAATCAGTGATGGCAACTGCAGCCGCTGCCGCAGCTCTGGAAGTCCTCGGTACTCGCCACCCGGCCGAGTTCGAGCGTCTTGGTCACGTACTTGGTCACCGTGTCCTGCATCTGGCGCATGTTTTCCTGGGCTTCGAGGAAGGCGACCGCCACCGGGTTCTTCATCAGCGACTCGCGGTGTTGTTCATACTCGGCGATCTCCTCGTCGCCCAGGCTGACGCCCTGGTGCTGCTTGTGGTGCAGGTACTCGCCTTTTTCCGCTACCGTGCGGTAAAGCTGCTTGGCGTCTTCGTCGCCCAGGAAAGTGTCGATGTGGTTCTTCATCACCACGAAGTCAGGCTGGCTCACGATGGTTTCGCAAAGTTCCAGGGTTTTGGCGAGGACCGGTCCGTTGTCGAGCGCGGGTTGCATGCGTTAATTCGTTGCCCGCTAAAGTAGCGGCCGACCGCCGCCGCACAAGCGCTTTGACGACAAATTTGGCCGGCCCACATTCGTTCAAGACCGGGGGGCAACCCTGGCCAGGCCGAGAACCGCCGGAATGTTTTAGGACTGGTAGGCTGGATGCGGTGCCACCTTCGGATCAGCTTTTGGCAGCGGTGGCACAACTGGCGGACTGGCTGCGGAAGCCACACGGACCGGGACTGAGCGGCCGGCGTGCAGGGCCGCTGCGTCCAACCACCGGATGCGGAAAACCGCACGTACGGCGGGAGGGGAGGGTGCAGGGCCGTAATCCCCGCCACCCAACCCGATCCAGCCGGGCCAGTAGGCCGCGTGCCCTCCCGCGGCGGGCCAATCGCTCCTCAAGGATTCGGGAGAGACACGTACCAGTGGCTTTGCGTTTGACCGGCTTTCGGGTCGAACCGAGTCTCGGCCGCGGATGAACCGCTGGCGGGCCGGCGTTTGGCACGTTCGGGCCGCCGGCACGCGGATGCACCCTTCATGGCGATCGAGTTGACCGAACGTTTCCTCGCCGACACGGCTGGTTGGGAAGCGATGAAACAAGCACGCGGCCTGCTGGCGGCGGGCAAGGTGCTCAGTTCCAATTGGGCGCCGCCCGTGCTCAAAGGCGTCGTGCAGGACGGCACGATTTCTTACCGGGCGGGCCTGGTCATCAAGACCGAGCGCGACCTCGAAAATCTGTGCACCTGCCGCGCGTCACGCGAGTGGGGCACATTCTGCGCCCACTCGATCGCGGTCGGCCTGCATCATTTGAAACGCGCCGCCGGCGAAGCCGCGTCTGCCGCCGCGCCCACAAATCGGGCGGCTCAACCCGCCGCCCAAACCACGCCAAAACCCAAGCCGGCCGGCCGGCGATTGCTCCGAGCTGGACCCGCCCCAGAAGGCCAGCCCGCGACGATCTTCGTGATTCTGCCGCCGAACCTCGCCGCCGCGCTTGAGCGGGGCAAAGCGATGTTGTGCTTCGAAGGCGAATGGCCTGGCGGGCGCGCGCCGCTGAACGTGCTGCCGGCGAACCAGCCATTTCGTTTTTCGCCGCAGGACGCGGCGTTGCTGGACGCCATCGAACTCCTGGCCGGCGGTGACACGCCGGCGATGCTCCTGATCGGCACGCGGGATTTCGCGGCGCTGCTGCCCCTGCTAGTGGGCCACCCGCAGGTGACGCTCGGCAAATCCGACGCGGTCACCGTCAGCGCGACACCCTGGCCGCTGCCGCTGCAAGCAACTCTGGAGCCGAACGGTGAAATCGTGCTGGCGCTGAAGGCCGAGGGCCGGCCGCCGTTGGTGATCGAGCCAGGCTGGGTGTGGCAAAACC
Organism: bacterium; assembly: GCA_021823625.1. Taxonomy (GTDB): domain Bacteria; phylum Verrucomicrobiota; class Verrucomicrobiia; order Limisphaerales; family J093; genus DSVZ01. Next base: position 23,657 of record JAKANS010000053.1, read on the forward strand.
GCACGTTTCAACCCACGTCGCTGCCGGAGTCGTGCAAAGAAGCGCTGCGCGGACCGGTGCGATTCAAGCGAGCGCAGGTGCCGCAATTCCTGAGCGCCGACTGGCCGCGACTGCAGGCGGCGGGCGGCGTTGAAGCGAATTTCCGGCTCGAGGATTTCACGCTGGAACCGCAGGCGCCGCGTTTTTTGCTGCACCTGACCGGTGGGCTGGCGCAATTGCACGCGCAGCTTCAAGGCGCTTACCGCGGCAGCATCGTGACGGTGGGCGTGACGGCGGCCGAGGCGGGGTTCTGGCTGCCCGATCCCGACTCGCCGGTGCGGTACGCCACGCGCGATCTCGCGGCGGAACGCGCGGCGCTTGGCCGGTTGTTGCGGGCCGGATTCACCGGGCCGGACGACCAGGGCCGCTGTCGGTTGCCCGGCGAAAACGCAGTGCTCAACTTCCTGGCCCGCGATTTTCCACGGCTCCAAAAAGAATGGGACGTGACGCTCGAAGAGCGGCTCGAGCGCACCACGATGCCCAAACTCGAACGGATCGAACCGCGGTTCGAAATCGCGTCGTCGGGCGTCCAGTGGTTCGACTTCGGCGTGGCCTTCGAAACCTGCGACGGCCAGAAATTCGCGCCGGCCGAGATTCAACGGCTGCTGCTTGCGGGTCAGAGCCACGTCCACCTCCGCAACGGCCGGACCGCGTTGATCGACACCGGCGCGGTCGAGGAGTTGCAGCAGGTGCTGCTGGACTGTGCGCCGGAACAACAGGCCGGGCGCTATCGGCTGGCGCAGACGCAGGCGGGTTTCCTCGAAGCGACGCTTAAGCACTTGGGCTGGCAGGCGAAAGGGCCCACGTCCTGGCGCGAGCGGGCGAGGCAGCAAGCCGGCGAAATTGCCCGCGAATGCCCGCCGCTCGGCGAACTCGAAACGGTGCTGCGTCCGTACCAGAAGGAAGGCGTCGCCTGGCTGCAGCTTCTGCGCGGGAACGGCTTTGGCGGCATCCTCGCCGACGAAATGGGCCTGGGCAAAACGCTGCAAACGCTGGCGTTTTTGCGCAGCACGCGCGCGTTGGCGACGGCACCCGCGCTGGTCGTCTGCCCCACCAGCCTGGTGTTCAACTGGGTGGCGGAGGCGCAGAAGTTCACGCCGCAACTCAAGGTGCTGGCCTTGCACGGTCCGGACCGGCACGCGCTGTTCGACCGCGTCGGGCAATGCGATCTGGTCGTGACGAGCTACGCGCTGATCCGGCGGGATCTGGAGCGCTACCGTGGCTGCGAGTTCGACACCGTGGTGCTGGACGAGGCCCAGCACATCAAGAATCGCCAGACCCAAAACGCGCAGGCGGTGAAGGCCATTCGTGCGCCGCACCGGCTCGTGTTGACCGGCACGCCGCTGGAGAATTCGGTCCTGGATTTGTGGTCGATCTTCGACTTTCTCATGCCGGGCTATCTCGGCGCAGCGAAGGATTTCCGCGAACGTTACGAACTGCCGATCACGCGCGAAAAGAATGCGGATGCGCAATCGCGGCTCGCCCGGCGGCTCCGGCCGTTTTTGTTGCGCCGGCTGAAGCGCGACGTGGCCAAAGATCTACCCGCGAAGCTGGAGCAAGTGGCGTTTTGCGAGCTCACCGACGACCAGCGCGCGGTCTATCGGCAACTCATGGAGGCCGGCCGGCAGGAAGTCCTGGCCGCCGACCCAGGCTCCGGCAAGTCCCGCATGGTGGCGCTCAACGCGCTGCTGCGCCTGCGCCAGGTGTGTTGCGACCTGCGCCTGCTCAAGCTCGAAAACGCCGACCCCGCTACCGCCTCCGGCAAGCTGGACATGTTCGGCGAACTCCTCGAGGAAATCCTGGACGGTGGCCATCGCGTGCTGGTGTTCAGCCAGTTCGTCAGCATGTTGACCTTGCTGCGCGCGTCGCTCGAAGCCGAGGGCGTCGAGTACGCCTACCTCGACGGCGCGACCACCGACCGTGCCGCGGTGGTCACGAGCTTTCAGCAAACGCAGGTGCCGGTGTTTCTCATCAGTCTCAAGGCGGGCGGGGTGGGCTTAAACTTGAGCGGGGCCGACACAGTGATTCACTTCGACCCGTGGTGGAACCCCGCCGTGGAAGATCAGGCCACCGACCGCGCGCATCGCCTGGGCCAGACCCGCGTGGTGACCAGCTACAAACTCATCGCCCGCGGCACGGTCGAGGAGAAGATCCTCCAGTTGCAGAGCCGCAAGCGGGAGATCATCCAGGCCACGCTTGGCAGCGAAGAAGGCTTGGTGGCCGCGCTGAGCTGGGCGGACATCCAGGAACTGTTCGCGGATTGACCGGCGGATTTCCGAGCAACGCTGCGCCTGCCAATCGCAGACTCGAGACCCAAGATGACCGCATCCGAACCCGCTCCAACCCGCTCCGGTTCGCGCTGGCGCTGGCTCGCCTACGTGGCGCTCCTGGCCGCCCTCCTGGCCACGGCCCGGTACTTCCACGCACCAGACCGGCTTCGGCAGGCGCTGGATTGGATCGGCGGCCTCGGCGTCTGGGGACCGGTCATCTTCGCCGCGATCTATGTGTTGTCCGCGGTCTTGTTGGTGCCGGGCTCGGTGCTCGCGCTGGGCGCGGGCGCGGTGTTCGGTTTGGTCCGCGGCACCGTGATCGTCTCCGTCGCGTCCACGTTGGGGGCGACCTGCGCGTTTCTGGTGGGCCGTAACCTCGCGCGCGAGGCGGTGGCGCGGAAGATTGCCGCCTATCCGAAATTCGCCGCCATCGAGCGGGCGGTGGCGGCCGAGGGCTGGAAGATCGTGCTGCTGACGCGGCTTTCGCCCGTCTTTCCCTACACGCTCTTGAACTACGCCTTCGGTCTGACGCCGGTGAAGCTGCGCCACTATGTGCTCGCCTCGTGGATCGGCATGTTGCCCGGGACTGTGATGTATGTGTATGGCGGCACGCTGGCCCAGGTCGTGGCGGGCGACCGTACGCGCAGTGCCGGCGGGTGGGCGCTTTACGCGGTGGGCCTGTTGGCCACCGTGGCGGTGACGGTATTCGTCACCCGCCTCGCGCGGCGGGCCTTGGCCATGAAGACCGCCAAATAAGGCGGCTAGCTACGTTCGCGGACCAGGGCCGCTCTAACGTCTGTTCGGTCCACTCCAAATCCGAAATCCGAAGACCGAATGCCGAAAGAAATCCGAAGTTCGAAGTCCCGAATATACAGCTCCCCCCAGCGGAATAGCCACCCCGCGGATCAAACCATTCTCGGATCTCGGGCTTCGGACTTCAGGGCTGTAGGCGCTGCTCTCCCTTCAATCGGCCGGTCTTTAGAGCAGCCCTGCTCGCGGACCGGGCGGCGGCGTTTAATGCTCGCGTGGCCTGCGTGCGCCCGCTAGCCTCCGGGCGATCCTTGGCGCGGCAGGGCTGTCACCGCGCCACGGTTTGACGCATGAAGTACCGGTGGGAGCTCGCCCCCGCGCAACCGCTCCTGGCAAACCGCCTGGAGCGGGAGCTGGGCGTTTCCCCCCTGTTGGCGCAGTGCCTGGTCAACCGCGGACTGGACGACCCCGCGCCCGCCGCCAGCTTCCTGCGCCCGCGCCTGAAACACCTCGCCGACCCCGACCGCATCCCCAACCTGAGCCGCGCTGTCGAGCGCTTGTGGCGCGCGCACGACGCCGGCGAGCCGCTGGTAATTTTCGGCGATTACGACGCGGACGGCGTCACGGCCACGGCGTTGTTGCTTCAGGTGATGCGTCCGCTCGGCTGGACGGTCGATCCCTACCTGCCGCACCGGCTCGACGAAGGCTACGGCCTCACGCGCGACGCGGTGGCGAACTGTTTGCAGCGCTTCCCTGTCCGGCTGGTGCTGGCGGTGGACTGCGGCTCCACGGCCGTCGAAACCATCGCCTGGCTCAACGAGCAAGGCGTGGACGTGATCGTGCTGGACCATCACCAAGTCACCGATCCACCGCCTGCGGCGCTGGCGTTGGTGAATCCGCAGCTCGGCCCGGAAGGCCCGGATGGCTCGCGCGAACTTTGCTCCGCCGGCCTGGCCTTCAAACTCGCCCACGGCCTGGTGCGCCGCGGACGCGCGCAGAATCGGGAGGCGGCCGAGCGTTTCGATTTGAAGCCGCTGCTGGATCTGGTGGCGTTGGGCACCATCGCCGACCTCGTGCCGTTGACGGGCGAGAACCGGATGTTGGTGACCGCGGGACTGGAGCGTCTGAACGGGCGGGCGCGACCCGGCGTTCGCGCGTTGGCGGAGGTCGCCGCAGTCAAGGGCGACATCCGGCCGTGGGAGGTCGGCTTTCAGCTCGCACCGCGCCTCAACGCCGCCGGCCGGCTCGAAGACGCCACCGAGGCGCTGGACCTCCTGATGGCCGAAGACGCCACCCGCGCCGAGGGCCTCGCTCATGCGCTCGACGCCCGCAACGCGGAACGCCAGAACCTCGAGCGCGGCATCGCCGACGAAGTCATCGGCGCGCTGCGGGCGCGGTTCAATCCGGCCCACGATTTCGCGATCGTGGAGGGCCAGCTTCTGTGGCACGTCGGCGTCGTGGGCATCGTGGCCTCGCGGGTCTTGCAGGAGTTTTACCGGCCGACGCTGATTCTCGGTGGCGACGGCCATGAATGGCGCGGCTCGGGACGCAGCATCGAAGGCTTCGACCTGGCTGCGGCGTTGCGCGAGTGCGACGACTTGCTCTTGCGGCACGGCGGTCACGCGATGGCCGCGGGGCTGACCGTACGGCCCGAGAACGTACCGGCCTTGCGCACGCGCCTGAACGAACTCGCCCGCCGCACATTGCGCCCCGACCAACTGCGGCCCGCTTTGCGCCTCGATGCCATGGTGAACCTCGACGAACTCACGGAAGCCTCCCTCGCGGAACTGGACCGCCTCCAGCCCTTCGGCCAGGGCAACCCGGTCATTCAGGTCGTGGTCCCGGGTCTGAGTCACCGCCGACCGCCCCAGCGCGTCGGCCGCGGGCAACAGCACGCGAAGTTCTGGGTCGGCGACGGTGGCACCGCCGTGGAGGTGGTGTGGTGGGGGGGCAGCGACAAGCCCTGGCCTGAAGGCCGGTTCGACCTCGCCGTCGTGCCGCAGATGAACGAGTTTCGTGGCCATCGACGGACCCAACTGCGGTTGCTGGACTGGCGTCCGGCCGCGGCCGTTTCCTGAGCTTGGCGCGGTGAATTGCCCCTCGCTCCATCCCCAATCCCTGGAGGAAGCGGCACGCGGCTCGTGCCTTGCGCGAACGCCTGATCGCTCGGCATTGCTGCAGCGGAGAAAGCCGCTGCGCCACTCAGCGCCGGCGGCGGTGGTGTCCTGATTTCAAATGGGTGGCTGCGCCGCTGCGGCGGCACAGGGCGGTGCGGCAGCACCGCCACCACCAAACTAGGACACTACCCCGGCGGCTGATTTCTTGACGGAGCCAGCGCCCGTCGCCATGTTCTTGCCGCCCAAAGAGCGGACCGAACATGGCCTTACTTCTGGCACGACTTTCGTTGGCGACTTCCGGCGACGCCGCGTGCTATCGCGTGGCCGGCAAGCCCTCATTGGATCTCTCGAATCTCCTGCGCGATTCCGCCGAGCGATTGCTGGCGACCGGCCATCACCATTTCGTGCTGGACCTGGCCGCCTGCCCTTCGGTGGACAGCACGTTCATCGGCGTGCTGTTGTTCATTTGGAAAGGCACCCACAAAGCCGTGCCGCCTGGCGGCGTCTGTCTCCTCCACGCCGGCGACCTTGTGCGTCATCAGTTGGATTCGCTGGGGGTGCTGGAACGCTTCGACCTCGCGACCGTGGACCAGTCGGGTGTGCATTTCCAGGAACTGGACGTGGCCACGGCCAGCAAGGCAGCCGTGACTTGGGTATGTCTCAACGCCCACCGCGAGCTCATCGAAGCCAACCCCGCGAACGCCGCGAAGTTCAAGGACGTGGTGGAATTCCTCGAAGAAGAAACGCGCCGGTCGGCCGGTCCGGCGGGCGTCTGAACCGGTCGGCGGCGGGCGTGGGCCGGATGCGACGCCAACGCCACGCCAGTGAGCGGCGCCCAGTCCGGAAAGCGGTCCCCCCAGGCATTCCGCTGCTGCGCTACGTTTCGGCACCAAGCTCGCGGCCAAACTTTGCCCGCGCCGGTTGAACGCCGACACCCCCGGCCACGGCTCAGGCTCAGCGGATCGGTTGGTGCAGGACCACCCCGGCCCGCGCCTTGGCGCGGACGCGGAGGTTGAGGGCTTCCACGAACACCGAGAACGCCATCGCAAAGTAGATGTAGCCTTTGTTGATATGCTGGCCCAGGCCGTCGGCAACCAGCACCACGCCGATCAGGAGCAGAAAACTCAGCGCCAGCACCTTCAATGTCGGATGCCGGTCGATGAACCGGCTGATGTGGCCGGAGAAGAACAACATGAATCCCACGGCAATGACCACCGCCGCGATCATCACGCCCACCTGCCGCGCCATCCCCACGGCGGTGATGACCGAGTCGAGCGAGAAGACGACGTCGAGCAGCAGGATTTGCACGATCACTTTGGCGAACGTCGGCGGGATCCGGCGGCTGACGTGGCCGTCCTCGCCTTCCAGTTTCTCGTGAATCTCCTTCGTGGCTTTGGCGATCAAGAAGAGGCCGCCGGCCAGCAGGACCAAGTCGCGCCCGGTAAATGCGTGGCCGAACAGGCTGAACAGCCCGGCCTGCAGGCTCATGATCCAGGTGAGGCTGAGCAGGAGCAGAATACGCGTGATCAACGCCAGGCTCAGGCCCAGCCGGCGGGCCTTCTCGCGCTGCGCCTCGGGCAGTTTGCCGGCGAGGATGGCGATAAACACCACGTTGTCGATGCCCAGGACGATCTCGAGCACGGTCAACGTGACCAGGGCGATCCAGAGTTCAGGCGAAAGCAGCCAGTCCATACATTGAGTCGAAGCCGTCTCGCGGCGTGCGTCAATGCAGATTGGCTTTGAAGAAGCCCACCGCGCGTTGCCAAAGGCGCTCGGTCGCCTCGGCGTCGGGCACCAGGTGCGTGAAACCGACCAACGGCAGGATGTCGAACGGCTTGCCGGCGCGGAACAGCGCGTCGGCCAGCTTCAGCGTGTGGCGGAAGAAAACGTTGTCGTCCGCCGTGCCGTGCACGAGCAACAACGGCACGCGCAGATTCGGAGCGTCTTCGATCAAGGAGTTGCGCCGGTACACCTCATCGTGCGCGTCCGCCGGCACGCCGAGGTAGCGTTCGGTGTAGTGCGTGTCGTAATCGTACCAATCCGTCACCGACGCGACCGCCACCGCCGCCTTGAACACGTCGGGTCGGCGCAGAACCGATTGCGCGGCCATGTACCCGCCGAACGACCAGCCGAACATGCCCACGCGGCCGAGGTCCATTTCGGGGAACTGCCGGCCCAGCGCCCGCACGCCCGCCACCTGGTCCGCGAGCGGTACTTCGCCGAACTTCTGGTAGATCGCGCGTTCCCAGTCACGACCCCGCCCCGGCGTGCCGCGGCCGTCCACCGACACGACAATGAAGCCCTGGTCGGCGATCCATTGGTCGAGCAACTGGCCGCTCAATGCCGCGGTGACCATCAGTGCGTGCGGGCCGCCATAGACGTGCACCAGCACCGGGTATTTTTGACCGGCCGCGAAAGCGCGCGGCCGAATCAGCTTGGCGTGAAACCCAGGTCCGTCGCCGACCGTTGGCATTTCGACGTGGGGGATGAACGGCGGCGCTTCGGCCACCGACGGCAGTTCCGCGATCAACGAACCGTCGGCGCGGCGAACGACGGTTTTCGTCGGCTCGTCCAGCGAAGCGATCGTTTCGGCGTAAATCGCGTGGTTCTTGGCGAACGTGGCGCCATGCTGGCTCAGGCGACCCGCGGTCAGCGAAATCATGTCGCCGCCGGCCAGCGGCACGCGGTAAAGGTGCGACTGCCTGGGATCCTGGCTGGCGCGGTAATATACCTGCTTCGCCGCTTCGTCCACGGACACGAGGCTTTGATAGCCTTCGCCCGGCGGCACCAAGACGCGCAGTAGTTGGCCGTCGGCGCTGCGAAGTTCGAGTTGCCAGGCACCGGCGTGCTCGCTGGTCCACAGAAAGCCGCTGCCGTCCTCGAGCCACCGCGGCACCTGTTGGTCCAGGTTCACCCAGGCCGGGTCGCGCTCAGTGAGCAAGACCTGGGTGGCGCCGGTCTTCGGGTTGGCGCACAGGACCGCCAGTTCGCGCTGGTCGCGCGTTTGCACCGTGAGCGTCAAACCGCCGTGCTCGGCCCAGTCCACGCGGGCGAGGTACGGATAGCGGGCAACGTCCCAGCTCACCCAACGCGTTTTGCCACCGCGGGCGGACACCACCCCCAGGCGCGCCTTCACGTTCGCCTTGCCCGGCCGGGGATAGTATTGCCCGTGCGCCGGCTGTCCGGGCTTGGACGGATCGGCGACAAACCATTGTTCCACCCCGCTGGCGTCCGCTTCTTCGTAGGCGATGAACTTCGCGTCCGGCGACCACCACCAGCCGCTGAACCGGTCCATTTCCTCCTGCGCCACGAACTCGGCGAGGCCGTGTGTGACCACCTCGGTCCCGCCGGCCGTCACCGCGCGCTCGCGCCGTTTCGCGAGGTCATACACGCGCACGTCCTGGTCGAACACATAGCCAACGAAACGTCCGTCCGGCGAGAACTTCGGGTCCACGAGCGTGCCGTCGCCGGTCTTGAGTTCGATTGCGGCTCCCGCGGTGCGATCGTACAAGAACAACTTCCCGCCGAGGCTCAGCAACAGGCGCGTGCCGTCCTTGGAAATCTGGAAGTCGGTGAACCCGCTCACAGTGACGCGCATCCGCTCGCGCCGGGCCTTTTCGGCGGGCGAGAGCTGCTCCTCGCCCCCGCCAAGCAACTGGTCCGGCGTGACCAGTTCGCGGGTTTGGCCGGTGGTGACAGCGAACTCGAACAACCCGAGCCGCGGCGTGCGGGGCTGGGCGCACAGGAACAACACCGCCTGGCCGTCGGGCGTGGGCTGCGCCTTGACCGGCCGGCCCAGCGACCAGCCGCGCGTCTCGGCGTAGTCACGCAGGAAATGGTCCGGCGCATCGCCGGCGATCAGACCGGTGGTTACGCCGAACAGCATCAGCATCGCGAGAGAGGCGCCGCGAGTGCCGCGAAGCAAAAATTGCATGGGGCGAACTGTGTGTTCGAGCCCGGCGTCGGGCAAGCCGGACCTCCGAGTGAAGCGCCCGGCGGGCGTTCAGGCCGGTGGGGCGTGATGCGGAGAAACAAGCTGCGCCGGTGAGTGCAAATTGGGGTCAGCCCGCCGGCGGCAGTTTGACCCGCGCCAAGTAGATCGCGGTCCTGCCTTCGCGTGACGAGTAGTAGCTCACCCAAAGCGTGGCTTCGTACCAAGCCAGCCCCGCATAACTGGTATCTCCGCCCGAGGGTAATTTGAGAAGCTCGGTGAGCTGCCCGGTCGTGGGTTCGATCCAAACCAGCGACGTGCGCACCTGGCCATTGTAGAGTCGCACCGCCGCCACGAGCCGCCCGTCCGGCAACGCAAGCAAGTGCGGTCCACCAATCTTGGCGCCCACATCCTGCCAGGTCCATTCCGTGTACGGTGGCCGCGCGCGACCCAGCAAACCGTGCCCCGGATCGCCGTCGCGGCGGAGCAAACACAGGCCGGTGGCGTCCGACAAAAAGACCAGCGACGTTTCGTTCGGGCGCTCGCGATCAAAGAGATCCGGCACCAGCGCGGCGAAGTGTCGTCCGTCGCTGCTGCGATAAAGGCGGACGGAATGCTCGCCGAGTGTGTCGTAGCCGACGCCATAGCAGGTGTCGCCCTGCCACGTTACCCGCCACAGCCAGAAGTTCGTTTCACCGATCGTCACGGGCTCGCCCCAGTGCGCGGGCGTTGCCGCGAACCAGGCCAGGGTCTGGTGGGTGGTCTTGTCAGGTTGGCGTCGCACCGCGGTGGCAGTCAGCATGAGCTGGCCGCTCGGAGTCACCACCACCTTCGGGTCGCGCAAGTCGGCGCCCGCCAGCGTGAGCCGCGCCACGGAAGTCCAGTCACGGCCGTCCGGCGAAACCAGCACGCGCACCGCTCCGTCCGGCGAAACGTGGCCGCTGCCTTCGCGGAATACACACACGAATCGACCGCCGAAGCGCGTCAAGTCCGTGAAGGCGTTGTGCGGCGCGGCGTCCCAGAGCTTTCGCCCTTCAAGAATCGTGGCCGGACCTGCGCCCGCCAGTTCCGCGGCGTTGGCCGCCGCTCCCGTCACGATTACCGCCATCGCCAGCGCGCACCGGGCAGTTCGGACGCACCTCAGCCGGCCGGGCCTGCGCAGGCGGGAAAAATTCGCAGGGTTCATGGCGGCACTCTCCTGCACGGTGACAGCCGCGCGCAAGCGTGCAGACGACCGTTGGCAGGCGGTGCTTGAGAGCGATGGGAAACCTCCGCCAACCGCACCCGAAAAGCGGGTGAGTGAGGAAAGGACTGGCGGGAGCGGCGGGGCTCGAACCCGTAACCTCTGCCGTGACAGGGCAGCGCTCTAACCAATTGAGCTACGCCCCCGCAAGGGGAGCGACACCGTAGGCAAAGCGATCCGCAGCGTCAACGTTGAATTGTTGACTTGCGGGGAGGAGGGCGCATCTCAGTTTGTTGAGGGGTTGAAGGCGGGGTGGGGGAAGAGGAGTGACCAGCGCTCGTTGCGCCAGAAGGTTTCCAGACACAGGAGGGCTTCGTCGCCGGTCTGGCTCCAGAATTGCCCCGGCCGCTTGAACCGACACTGGCTCTGCCGGCAGGTCGCTTCCACCGGGCCGCTGCCAATGGGCCCGCCCGCCCGCCAGCACTTCGTCCAGTTGCCGAATCACTTTGATGGCCGACTCGTTCTTGAGTTGTCGGACCAGGGGCTTGAGCCAGGCTTTGAAGCGTTCTTTGTCCTCACCCCAGAGCGCCCGGCCCCCGGCGGCCAGGTGTTGCACGGCATGATAGAAGCCCAGGCGTTGGCGGGCCTGCGGCCAGCGGTCGTCGGCCCAGCGCCCACTCCACACGGCCCCGTCGCCGATCACCAATACGCGCGCCGCTTGGCCCAGGCCGCGCCGCCGCGCCTCGGCGTGCCGTTGTTCGC
>JAKANS010000054.1 GCA_021823625.1 bacterium
CGGGCAGCGCTGGCCGGCCCAGACTTGTGGCGTTTCTTCCACCCGGATCACCACCTGGCTCTCCTGGGCCACATACTCCACCGCCGCCACCCGCCATGCTTCGCCCAACGCCAGAATTTGCTGAAACATCTTTTCTGGAATCATCAGGCCGCCGATTCCTACCCTGTCCCTATCCTTTTACCCACCAAAACTGTCGAGGAACCTGTTTCTTCTTCGCCTGGCGTTCTCAGCCGGAACCATGCCGTTGGTTTTGGGGAGCATACGCGTCTCGCGTGTCGGGTTCGGCGTCCCGCCGAACCCAGCAAGCGTGCGGACGCCACACTATTTTGTAGGCCGCTCGTGCTCGCGAGCCTGGTGTCGAACGTCCGGACGAACGGCAATCGCGTGACTGCCGGCGACGTCGGCTTCGCCTACGTGGTGCGGGCGCTTTACGAAGGCGGACGCGGTGACGTGTTGTTCGACCTGGTCACGCAAACCAACGGACCGGGTTACGCCGACCAATTGCGGCGGGGCGCCACCAGCCTGACCGAAGCCTGGGACGCGAATCCCGCATCCTCGCAGAACCATTGCATGTTGGGCCACGCGGAGGAGTGGTTCTACCGTGGCCTGGCCGGCATCAATCCCGATCCGGCCGCGCCGGGTTTCAAGCGGTTCATTGTCCGGCCGGACGTGGTGGGCGACCTGACCTGGGTGAAGGCGCATTACGACTCCGTCCACGGCCGCATCGTCAGCGAATGGGAGCGCAAGGACGGCCGGCTGCGCCTGTGCGTCACCGTGCCGCCCAACACGACCGCGACGCTGTTCCTGCCGGCCAGCGACGCCTCTGCCGTGCGTGAATCGAACGCCCCGGCCAGCAAGGCGCCGGGCGTGCACTTTTTGCGGAGCGAGACCGGGCGAGCTGTGTTTACGCTGGAGTCGGGGCGGTACGAGTTCGACGCACCCGAGAGTCCCTGACCGCCCGGCGTTGGCGGCGACTCAGGGTTTCTTCGTCGGCACGAGCGCCTTTTCACGGCGGGCTTTGAACTCGCTGCCGTCTTTCCAGGTTGGCCAGCGGTTGGCCTGCGCCGCCTCCCAACCGATCTCGAAAAAGAGCTGCGTGTCCTCCACCGCCCCGCTCAAGTCCCAGCCTGGCTTTACCTCATCGCTGACGCGGTGGTAATCGTTCTTGAGATACTCGGCGGCCTTTTGCCGGCCGTAGTCGGCGGGCTGGCCGATAAAGTCGAGGCCGGCCTTGAAGTACAGCGCCGGCACCCCCACCTTCGCGAACTCGAAATGGTCGGAGCGGTAGAACCGGCCTTTCTCCGGTTCCGAGTCGGGCTTGATCGTGCGCCCTTGCGTGGCCGCCGCCGCGGTCAACACATCGTCCAAGGTGGATTGGCCGTAGCCGATGATCTCGACATCGCGCGTGCGCCCCCACGGATTCATGCCGTCCACATTCACGTCCGCCACCGTGTGGTCGAGCGGGTAAAGCGGGTGGGCTGCATAGTAAGCGGCGCCGAGCAGGCCTTTTTCCTCCGCGGTCACCGAAAGGAACACCAGCGAGCGGCGCGGGGGTTGCTTGAGCTTCGTGGCTGCCTGAGCGACTTCGAGCAAGGCGGCGACGCCGGAGGCGTTGTCGAACGCGCCATTGTAAATCTGGTCGCCGGCCAGTTTGGGGTCGCGTCCCAGATGATCCCAGTGCGCGCTGAAGAGGACGTACTCGTCGCGATGCCGCGGGTCGCTGCCGGGCAGCAATGCCACCACGTTCCGCGACTTCACGGTGCGCTGGCGGTTGCCCAGGCTGAAACTGGCCTTCACGCCCAGCGGGACCGGCCGAAAGTCTTTGCGCACGGCCAGGTGCTTCAGCGCGTCGTAATCGAAACCGCCGGTGGCGCAAAGCCGGCGGCCTTCATCGACCGTCACCCAGCCTTCGATGGCGGCGCGGCCGGCGTTGCCGTCGTCACGGGCGAGATCGAATTGCTCCTGCGAATTGCTCTCGGCGACGACCGACCACGGGTAACCAGCCGGGCCGGTTTCGTGAACGATGATCGCGGCGGCGGCGCCTTTCTCGGCCGCGATCTCGAACTTATAGGTCCAGCGGCCGTAATAAGTCATCGCCTTCCCCTGGAAGAAACGCGGGTCGAGTTTCTCGGGGTCGTCGGGATCGGGCACGGCGGGATCGTTGACCAGCATGAGAATCGTTTTGCCGCGGACGTCCACGCCCTTGTAGTCGTCCCAGCCATACTCGGGCGCGACCACGCCATAGCCCACGAAGACCACGTCCGTCTCGTCCAGTTTAACCTGTGGCATAAAGCGTTTGGTCCAGATCACGCCTTCGGTCGGCAAGGCCACGGTAATGTGCCGGTCGCCCGCCGAGTAAGCGAAGCGCGGCTCCGTCGTGGTCAACCCGACCAACGGCACGTCCTGAACCCAGGTGCCGTCGGGGTTGCCGGGTCGGAGTCCGAGGCGGGCGAATTGGTTGGTCAGGTAGCCAATCGTTTTGTCCTCGCCCGGCCTGCCCGGCGCGCGACCTTCGAAGTCATCGCTGGCGAGCACCTGGATGTGGCGGAGCAAACCGTCGGCAGTGATGCTGGACAACGCGGGCGCGAGCGCGCGGGGCGGGTGGGGTTCTGACGCCAACGCGACGGCGGCACAGACCAATGCCAGCGACGGCGAGCCGAGGCCATTCATCGAGGCAAGGCGGAACGGGTTCATGCGGGCGCCAGTGGACCACGGCGAGCTTGGCGACGCAAACCTGGAGGAACGCGGCGCGGTGAAAAGAAGCGCATCGGCCCCGGCAACCGGCGGCACACGCCCGCTGAACCTCGCAACCGCGAAAACCTTTTCTTGCCAAGCATAATGTTTGACCGGCATCAAGCGGGGCCTCTACGCTTCTTTGGTGATCCTGGATTTCGTCAACGGTGATTTCGGCGTGCGGGAGTTGGACGGCAGCGTGTTGGAGGGGACGAAGCCATGAGGGGCCGAAGCACGAGGACTGGCCTTGGGGCCCTGGCGGTCTCCCTGCCCGTCAGGGCGACAGAGCATTGCCCAACGCTTCCGAAACACAGGGGGCTCAAGACGGCGCGGGTTGCGTCGGAGGCAACGGTACGCTGGCCTTGGGCTGCCTCCGAGATGACCTCGCCGGCCACTTCTGGCGCGACTGATTCCAGCTTGAAAGGCAGGCGTGCATCCCCCAGAGCAGGCCCAGCGCCGCCAAGGGTAAATGGACCGCCGGCAACCAAAGGCGCCTACCCTATTGTCCCGTCAGACAGCCGATGAGAAAGGCCCGGCCATGAACGTGTTTCTGGTGGACGTCCGGGACGGCGATTTCTGCCGACTGCTCCCAGACCGCTTGAAGCGGAAAGACTCCGACGGTTCGCGGATTCAAGTCATGGCTTTCCCGCCGTTAGGCATCCAGACTCTGGCCCCGGTGCTGCGCGAGCACGGGCACCGGGTTCGGATGTTTGACACCTGCCATCCCCAGATGCAGGCCGCGCACGTGGCTCAAGCCGCAGTGGACGAGCAACCCGATGCCATCGGTCTTTCGTTTCTTTCCGCTACGACCTACCCCGCCGCGAAAGACCTGGCGCGGCAAATCAAGACGCGAAGGCCGCAAACGCCGATCGTCATGGGCGGACCGTTTGCGTCGATGAACTCGGACCAGATTCTTCAGGATTGCGCGTACGTGGACAGCGTTGGAGTTGGCGAGGGCGAGGAACTCCTGCCGGATTATTTGAATCACCTGGATGATCCGGGCGCTGTGGCCGGCCTGGTCTGGCGCAACGGCGCGGAAGTGGTGCGCAACAGGCGGCGTCCTTTGCTCCGCGACTTGGATCAGTATCCCTATCCCGATCGCATCAGCCTACCGATTGATTACATCGAGTCCCTGCCTTTGGATGTGCCGGCCGTGCTGTCGCTGGACCGGTTTTGCACCATGCAAACGTCCCGGGGCTGTCCCTTCTCCTGTATTTACTGCGACATCCCCTCGCTCGCGGAAGGCAAATGGCGCGCCCGTTCCCCCGAACACGTGCTGGGCGAAATGCAGCAACTCCACGAGCTGGGCTATCGCTCGGTTTACCTGACGGACGACCATTTCCTCGTCCAGCGCAAGCGGATCGTCGCCATCTGCGAAGGCATCAGCGAGCGCAAACTGGCCTTCCACTGGGGTTGCGAGGGGCGGGTGGATGCAACCGGCGTGGACCAACTGCCCATCATGAAGCAAGCCAACTGCGACTTTCTGGCCTTTGGGATCGAGGCGGGCGCCCAGAGAATCCTGGACCGCCTCAACAAGCACCAAACCCTCGCCCAAGTCGAACACGCCGTCCGTGAGGCGAAGCGGCACGGCATCAAACGTGTCCACGGCTTCTTCGTCATCGGCTCGCCCGGCGAAACGGCGGCGGACATTCGGGAGAGTTTCCGCTTCGCGGCGCGTTTGGAGTTGGACACTTTTGGGTTCAATCGCCTGTGCGCCTACCGCGGCACGCCGCTCTGGCAGGAATACGTGGACCGCGGGATCATCGACGACGCGCGCGACTGGCACAAATGGTTCAAATGTTCCGACCTTGACCCGACTACCTTGCCGAGTGAGTTAGTCAACCGAACGCGCATGAAAGGCTACGCCTCGTTATTCGTGCGCCGGATTATCAAACGTCCCATCCGCACGGCCAGGCTCCTGCGCACTTTCAGCCGCCACATGAAGAAGTCCGACATCCTGAAAATGCTGGCCAGCCCGTTTCGGCGGCGAACGCTGACCCGGAAGCCCGATCTCCCCGCCCGGATGCTGGATCTGGGACTCACAGAGCCGGTCCGGGAGAAAGTCCTCGCACCCGCCATCTCGTGATGAAGTATTCCACCGTTCGTAGCAAGGGCCTGATCGTGATGCTGAGTCGCCGCATGAAGCACGTCTATCCCCACGCCATCCGCCTCGCCAAGCAGGGCCGGGTGGATGGTGCGCCACCGCTTCCCCCTGAAATGCGCGGTCGAAGCGTTTCAGTTGAACGCGGCCTACGCGGACAAGGTGGTGAAGGTGATGGCGGAAAGCTGAGAAGCGAATTATGCACGCCAAGCATAATGTACCGCGATCACAATTCAGCAGAACGACGCGCATTGCAGCCAAGAACCGGAATGGCAGGTTGTGCAAACAAACGTGAGCATATCGGGAACAATTGAAATTTCGCCTGCGGTCAAGCAGCGAAAAGGGCTGCTGTTACCGCACGATGAAAATGAAGCCCCGCTGGACAAGAAGGGTGAACTGGGCCAGTTCCTCACGCCTGCGCCGGTGGCGGAATTCATGGCGTCATTGTTCCAATCGCATTGGCGGTCGGTGAACCTCCTAGAGGCCGGTGCTGGGGATGGGGCGCTGACTACGGCGCTGGTTCGGCGGCTGTGCCGAGAAAATCGCAAGCCGAAGAGTTTTTCAGTCACGGCGTACGAGATTGACCCCACAATGATCGCATCACTGAGGGCGAATCTGGCGTCGTGCCAGCGAGAGTGCGTACGGACTGGCATCGCCTTTTCTGGCGCAGTTCACAACACCGATTTCATTGAGGCGGTCGTGCCGACGCTGCGCGGCGATTTGTTCGCGGCACAGGCGGACCGATTCAACGCGGTCATTGTCAATCCGCCCTACCGGAAGATTCGGAGCGATTCGCCAACGCGGCTACTCCTCCGCTCGGTTGGCATTGAGACGAGCAACCTGTATGCGGGTTTTCTGGCGCTCATCTTCCGCTTGCTCAGCGACGGCGGCGAAATGGTTGCCATTACGCCGCGGAGCTTCTGCAATGGACCTTACTTCCGACCATTCCGCGAGGATTTGCTGGCCCGAATGTCATTGCGGCGCTTGCACGTTTTCGATTCGCGTTCGGCGGCTTTCAGCGGCGATGACGTTTTGCAGGAGAACATTATCGTCCATGCCGTGAAGTCGGCGGAGAAGCCAGAGCGCGTAGTGATTTCAAGCAGCAGTGGCACGCCGGGCGGAAAAGTGTGTGAGCACGTTGTGCCGTTCACCGAGGTGGTGTCCCCGAGTGATCCAGAACAGTTCATCCACTTGGTTGGCGATGCCGGGCAGGCGATAGTGCGCGACACCATGACAAGTCTTTCGACGAGACTTGAGGAACTTGGCCTTTCGGTTTCGACTGGCCGCGTGGTGGAGTTCCGAGCGGAGGAGTTTCTGCGACAACAACCGTCGCGCGACACGGCACCGCTGATCTATCCTTGTCACTTCGACGGCGGTTTCGTGCGCTGGCCGAAGTCTTCCGGACGCAAACCGAACGCCATCGTTGCTGATGACCACACCCGTGATCTGCTGGTGCCGGCAGAGGTTTACGTGCTGGTGAAGCGGTTCACGTCGAAGGAAGAGCGACGGCGGGTGGTGGCCTGCATCTACGACCCGGCGCGAGTGCCCGCTTCTGCTGTCGGCTTCGAAAACCACCTGAACTATTTCCACGTCAAAGGCCACGGTTTAGGGATGGACTTGGCGAAGGGCCTGGCGGCCTTTCTCAACTCGACGCTCGTGGACACTTACTTCCGCCAATTCAACGGCCACACTCAAATCAACGCGACGGACCTTCGGAACCTCCGCTACCCCACGCGGGCGCAACTCATCCACCTCGGTCGCTCGGTGGAAGCCCCGGCTGCGAATCAGAGGGAACTCGACACTCTTTTGGAAAGGGAACTACATGCCACAAGCTAAAGCGCGCTGGAACGCAACCGCAGCCAAGCACAAACTTAGTGATGCGATGGACGCGCTCGCGGCGCTAGGCTTCGGTCCAAGACAAAGCAACGAAATCGCCGGCTACACGCTGCTGACTTTGCTCGATCTGAAACCGGAAGATTCGTGGGAGAAGGTAGCCAATCCGCTCCGGGGCATCACGCCCATCATTGAGTTCGTCGCCGAACACTACCGTCAGCGTTACGCCCCGAACACACGCGAAACGATCCGTGACGAAGCGGTGAAGTATTTCGTTGAGTTTGGGATGCTCCTGCGGAACCCGGACAATCCGAGTCGCCCAACCAACAGCGGCAAGACGGTGTATCAAGTCGAGCCGGCGGCCTTGGAATTGTTCAGGAAGTACGGCTCTCGCGATTGGTCGCACCATCTCCAAAGTTATCTCGCCTCTCGCGCTAAGATTCGCGGCGAAATCGAACGAGAGCGAAGACTCTCACGGCTCCCCGTCAAACTGCCGGACGGCCAGACTGTGAGACTCTCGCCAGGCGGCCAGAATCCACTTATCAAAGCAATCGTTGAGGAGTTCTGCTCACGTTTTGTTCGTGGCGCAACAGTTGTCTATATTGGTGACACCGAAAACAAGTTTGAGCATCTCCACACCGACTACTTGGCGAAACTCGGCGTGACCATTGATGCTGCGGCCAAGATGCCGGATGTGGTTGTTCACGACACCGAGCGTAATTGGCTTCTGCTCATTGAAGCGGTCACAAGCGCTGGTCCTGTGGACGGCAAGCGCCGGAAGGAACTCAAGGAATTGTTCCAACGGAGCATCGCTGGTTTGGTTTTTGTGACAGCCTTTGAGGACCGCCAGGCGTTTGGCAGATTTCATCAACAGATTGCCTGGGAGTCTGAAGTCTGGATTGCTGCAGAGCCGGATCACATCATCCATTTCGACGGCGAAAGATTCCTCGGCCCGTATCCCGACGTGACTCCGTCCGCGTTGGTGAAGATTTGAGTTTTTTTGAAAACCTAAACCCCATTCACCCATGAGCACCCAATACACCATCGGTCTGGATTACGGCACGAACTCCGTTCGCGCCCTCATCGTCAACGTCGCCAACGGCCAGGAAGTCGGCACCGCCGTCTGGGGTTACGCCCACGGCACCGCCGGCGTCATCCTCGGCCGCGACCCGAACCTCGCCCGGCAGCACCCCGCCGATTATCTCCAGGGGGCAGAGATCACCATCCGCGAGGCGCTGGCCCAGGCGCGCGACGCCGTGCGCGGCTTCAAGCCGGAGCAGGTCGTCGGCATCGGCGTGGACACGACCGGCAGCACGCCGTTGCCCGTGGACGCGCAAGGCCAACCGCTTGCGTTCCAAAAGAAGTTCGCCAGCAATCCGGCGGCGATGGCCTGGCTGTGGAAGGACCACACCGGAGTCGCGGAAGCCGCCGAGATCACCGCGCTGGCCCGCAAGCTGCGCCCGCAGTATCTCGCCAAATGCGGCGGCACGTATTCGAGCGAGTGGTTCTTCAGCAAAATTCTCCATTGCCTGCGCACCAGCCCGGAGGTGTTCAACGCCGCTTACACTTGGGTCGAGTGCGCCGACTACGTCCCCGCCGCGCTGACCGGCACCGAAGCGCCAGACAAGTTGACCGTGGGCGTCTGCGCCGCCGGTCACAAGGCGATGTACAACGACACTTGGGGCGGCTACCCGGACGCGAAGTTCCTCGCCAAGCTCGATCCCCAGCTTGGCGAACTGCGTGCGCGGCTGCGGCCGGAAGCTTACTCCGTTGACAAGTCGGTGGGCGGCCTGACCGAAGCATGGGCCAAGCGCACGGGATTGCCGGCGGGCATACCGGTGGCGGTGGGGGCGTTCGACGCGCATCTCGGCGGCGTGGGCAGCGGCATCGCGCCGGGCACGCTGGTCAAGATCATCGGCACCAGCACGTGTGACATGATGGTCGTGCCGGTCGGGCAGAAACTCGCCGATGTGCCCGGCCTTTGTGGCATCGTGCGCGGCTCGATCCTGCCCGGCTTCTACGGCCTCGAAGCCGGCCAGTCGGCGGTGGGAGATATTTTCAATTGGTGGGTGAATTACATCCAACCCGGCGGCGAGCAGGCGGGGTCGCACGAGGCGCTCACCGCCGGCGCCGCCAAGCTCAAGCCCGGCGAGTCCGGCCTCATCGCGCTGGATTGGAACAACGGCAACCGCACCATCCTGGTGGACCAGCGCCTCACCGGCTTGCTGGTGGGCCAGACGCTCTACACGACGCCGGCGGAGGTTTATCGTGCGTTGATCGAGGGCACGGCCTTTGGCGCGCTGACGATCATCAACCGGTTCGAGGAATACGGCGTGAAGGTGAAACAGGTCGTCAACTGCGGCGGCATCGCCGAGAAGAGTCCGCTGGTGATGCAGATCTACGCCGACGTCACCGGCCGCCCGATGAAGATCAGCCGCTCCGCGCAAACCTGTGCGCTGGGCGCGGCCATCGCGGGGGCCGTGGTGGCGGGCGCGCACAAGAACTTCGCCGCCGCGCAAAAGGCGATGACCGGCTTGAAGCCGCAGGTTTTCACGCCGAACGCCAAGGCCCACGCGACCTACAAACAGCTCTACCCGCTCTACTGGCAGATGCACGACGCCTTTGGGATCAAGGACTGGCGTGGCAACCTGCAAAACGTGATGAAGCAACTTCTCGAAATCCGCGGCCAGGCGCGGAAGTGAATCCTGGGTGGGGCGAGACGCCGTCGAGCCCGGCAATTCCAGCCACGGAGGCACCGAGGCTCGGAGTTTGAATGAGGAACTCAGGAAAGTCGGAAACCAGAGACCGCCGTTCCTGAGTTCCTGCCTTCCTGATTGGATTTCTGTGGCTCTGCGACTCTGTGACGGTTTCGTCGTGGGGCGAACGCCGTCGAGCCCGGCATTCCCAGCCATGGCGGCGCCGAGGCGCGGAGTTTGAATCAGGAACTCAGGAAAGTCGGAATCCGGAGACCGCCGTTCCTGAGTTCCTGCCTTCCTGATTGGATTTCTGTGGCTCCGCGACTCTGTGACGGTTTCGTCGTGGGGCGAACGCCGTCGAGCCCGGCATTCCCAGCCATGGAGGCGCCGAGGCGCGGAGTTTGAATCAGGAACTCAGGAAAGTCGGAATCCGGAGACCGCGGTTCCTGAGTTCCTGTCTCCCGCGTTGCGAGCAAAGGCAAGTACATGGCTTGGCAAGAGGCAGGCGCCCGGTTACAGTTTGGCCCGCATGGTCACCAAACTTCTCCATACCCGTTACCGCCTGAACGATCTTGAGCGGAGCGTGAAGTTCTACCAGGAAGTGCTCGGGCTCCAGGAAGTGCGCCGGCACAAGTCCCCGCGCGGCTCGGAGCTGGTGTTCCTCAAAGCCCCGCAGAGCGAGGAGACGATCGAGCTCTGCCATTTTCCGGACAGCGGCCCGGTGCAGGTGCAGCCGGACCTCACGCACCTCGCGTTCGAGGTGGAGAGTCTGGAGGCTTTCGGAAAACACCTTGCCAGGCTCGGCTTGAAATACTCGGACGGCCCGCACGTAAATCCGGACGGCAGCGGCTTCGCCTTCATCGACGCACCGGAGGGTTACGAGATCGAGCTGATGCAGGAGCCGCGGCGGTACTTGGGCAAAACCGCGTAGCGCGACCTTGGCGGCCCAGGCGCTTGGCCGGCTGGCGACGCACGTTGGCGAACCTGCGATTTCGGTGACGACAAACCCTTTTATGAAAACCTGCTTGGACACGGACCGGATGGCCGCTGGTGGCTTGCGGCGGTGGCTCACTCAAACCTTGCTCGCCGGGTGCGCACTGGCGGTCACCGCCCACGCCATTACGCCGAATCCGGACGAGTTTCGCCTTTCCCACCAGTGGGTGGATGCGGCGTTCGGAGCCGCGCCAGCCGCGGGCGGCGCGCAGTTGAAATTGCTTTACGAAGACGTGGCCGACGCGGTCACGCGCGGGCGTTCGTGGCGCGGAACGCCGTTCCAGATCGGCGACCAGACCTACGCGCACGGACTGGCCTTTAACGCGAACAAGCACCTGCTCGTTCAGCTTGGCCAGCCGGGGGCGCGGTTCACCGCGGACGTTGGCCTGGAGAACAACGATGACACCCGGCGGGGCGCGACGATGGGCCGCGGTTCGGTCACGTTCCAAGTGCGGGTCGCGGGTCAGGAGGTCTTCGCGTCGCCGGTGATGCAGCTCAAGGACGGACCGCGAAGAATCGACCTGCCGCTGAACGGCGCCACCGAGTTTGAATTGCGCGTTGGTGACGGCGGCGACGGCCGGGGTTGGGACCAGGCTCTGTGGGGTGAGGCGACGGTGACGCTGCAGGATGGCACGAAGCTGCGCCTGCAAGACCTGCCGTGGGCCGACCAGCCGGGCGCGAATCCGTTTGGGATTTCGTTCGTGCTGGGCGGCCAGCCCAGTGCGACGTTGCTCCGGCAATGGACCCGCACGGTCACCGAATCCGAGTCGGATGCCGGACCCGCGCACCGGCAGGCGGTTTACGAAGATGCGGCCACGGGCCTGCAAGTACGCGTCGAGGCAGAGCTGTTTCGTGACTTCCCGGCGGTGGAATGGGTCGCGCATTTCCGGAACGGCGCTCAAACCAATTCGGCGCTCCTCGAATCCATCCAGGCTTTGGACGCCGCGATGAATCTGCCGAGCGCTGGCCGCACGACGCTGCACTGGGCCAAGGGGGCGGTGGCTTCGTTCGACGATTTCGCGCCGCAGGAGACGGAATTGAAACCGGGTGTGAAACTGCACCTCCAGCCGGGCGGCGGCCGGTCTTCCAGCCAGGTGCTGCCGTTCTTCAATCTCGAAGGCGCGGGCGGCGGCGTGATCGCGGTGGTGGGCTGGAGTGGCGAGTGGGCCGCGGACTTTACCGGCGCGGCGCAGGGCAGCGTGGGAGTCAGAATCGGCCAGGCGCGCACCCATCTGGTGTTGCGTCCCGACGAGGAGATCCGCACGCCGCGGATGCTGCTGCTGTTTTACGAGGGCGATCGCTGGCGCGGGCAGAACTTGCTGCGCCGTTTCTTGCTGGCGCATCACCGGCCGCAGCGCGACGGCCAGCCGCTGGTGGCGCCCATCACGTGCGGGAACTGGGGCGGCACGCGCGCGGAGATTCACCTCGGCAACATCCGCGAGATCGCCGCCCACGACCTGCCGATCGAGTACTACTGGATCGACGCCGAGTGGTATGGCCACGGCGGCTGGCCGGTGAACGTCGGCGATTGGAACGTGAAGCGGAACCTCTACCCGGACGGCTTCAAACCGCTCAGTGACGCGCTGCGCCGGACCGGCCGCGAACTGATGCTCTGGTTCGAGCCGGAGCGCGTTTTCAAAGGCACGCCCTGGCAGCGCGAGCACCCGGAATGGCTGCTCAACACCGGCGGCGACAACTCGTTGTTCAACCTGGGCCTGCCCGCCGCGCGCGAGTTCCTCACGCGTTTCGTGAACGATCGCATCGACGAATTCGGCCTCGGCTGTTATCGGCAGGATTTCAACATCGACCCGCTGTCGTTCTGGCAGGCCGCGGATGCGCCGGACCGCCAGGGGATGACGGAACTGCGCCACATCGAAGGGCTGTACGCGTTTTGGGACGGCCTGCTCGCGCGGCACCCGCACCTCATTCTGGACAACTGTGCCAGCGGCGGGCGGCGCATCGACCTGGAAACTGTCGGCCGCGCGACGCCGTTCTGGCGCACCGACGGGCCGCGCGATCCGATCGCGCACCAATGCCACACCTTCGGCTTGTTGCCGTGGGTGCCGTTGAGCGCCACCAGCCAGGACCGCGTCGGCGACGATTACGAATTCCGCAGCAGCATGTGCAGCGGACTCTGCTTGAACTGGTGGGTCTCCGGCGACGTGCCGGCCGAGAAGATCCCGGCCAACTTCCCATTCGCCTGGGCGAAACGAACGTTGTCGCAGTATCTCGATCTCCGACCGTTCTACTACGGCGACTACTATCCGTTGACCGGGTACTCGCAATCCCGCGATGTCTGGATGGCCTACCAACTCGACCGCCCCGAACAGGGCGACGGTTTGGTGGTGGCGTTGCGCCGGCCGGAGAGTCCGTACGAGACCGCGCGGCTCGTGCTCCACGGCCTGGAGTCGGCAGCGCAGTACTTGGTGAAGAACCTGGATTCCGGCGTGGAGACGACCTATCTCGGAAGTGAATTGTCAGGTGAAGGCCTGGCCGTGGCGCTGGGTAAAAGGCCCGGCTCCGCCTTGCTCACCTACCGAAAGCGGTAACGCCCTCGGAGCGGGCCGGAGTCTGCGCCGACTCCCGTCGGCGACCGCTGCGGGTGATGTGTATAGCCGAAACTCACAAACGGCCGAAAACGGAGGTCATTTTTGAGTCTCTGAGTTTAGGCTCCGTTCGGGATTCCGAACGTTGACGCCACCTCGCGGCCGCAGCCCTTCGCGCGTCAGTTTGCTGGCAACTTGACGCGGGCCAGCTTCGCCAGGTCTTCGCCGGCGGCGAAGGGACGCAGGCGGAAACTGTAGGTATTCGGCTGGCAGGGAATCATGAACTCCGCGTGTGGCCAGGCGCCCCAACTATCGTCGCCGCCCACGCCCTGCTGGCGCAGGTCGAGATTCAGGGTCACCGTGTCCCGGCGCGGCAACTCGAACGAGTGCGCCGCCGCGTTGAGGTCGGCCGTGTCGTAGTGGAGCGCCTTTGCGCTGAGCAACGGCATGCCGACGGCCAGCAAGCCGACGCCTTTCGCGTTCGTCAGCGCCAGCCAGCGTACGTCCACCTTGTTGCCGGTTTCACCCGGCTCGGTGTAGTCCGCAAAGAACTGGTCGCTGACCGTGCCTTGGTAGAGACCGACCTTCGCGTCTTTACGGTCGGCGTAGGTTTCCTGCGGCCCCGGCCCGAGCCAGGTGAGTTGCTCGAAGCCTGCCGGCAGGGTCATCTGCATGCCAAGCCGCGGGAGCTTGGGGAGGTTGGTCCTGGCCGGATCGAACCCGGCACGCACCATAATGTCGCCGCTGGCATAGACCGTGTAAGTCGTCGTCCACTCCGCATCCACCTTGGGCAGCGCGAGCGTCACGGCCACCGCGACCGCGTGGGGCGGCGGGACTTCCTTCGCGCTCACGCGCTTCACCTGGGCGCTTTCGTGCGCAGTGCGCCAGATGCCTTGCGATCGTTCCATGTTGCGGCCGCGGTCGTTGTCGGTCTCGGCGCGCCAGAAGTCCGGTCGCAACGGCGAATCGATGAATTCGGTTCCCTGGAACTTGAGCGAAGCCAGCGCGCCGGTTTGCTTGTCGAACCGCACGGTGAAATCCTTTCCGCTGACGAGAATCTGCGCGTCGTCTTGTGTGAGCGCCGGGGCGAGCAACGCTCCAGCAGTCGCGACCGGCGCGGGCGCGTTTTCCGGCAGTGCGAACTGATCCCAGGCCAGTTCGTGGCCTTGCTTCGCCCACGGCAGATCAGTCTTCGACCGGAAGCTGACTTCGAGGAAGTACGCGATGCCCGGCTCGGGCGTGAATGGCTTGACCGGCAAAGCGACTTGCACGGTCGCGCGCGGCGCGAGGTCCGGCGCAGGGAGTTCGCCGGCCTGCAATTCCTGGCCGTCGCCGGTCAACCGCCAGTGGAGGACGGCGATGTCTTTGAGGTTCGTGAAGTCATACCAGTTTTTGACGCTGATTGTGCGGCGCACAAGGTCCACCGGCTGGCAGTGGATGTATTGGTAAATGTGCTTCACCTCGAGCAGGCCGGGGTGCGGCTGGCGGTCGGGCGAGACGAGGCCGTTGCAGCAAAAGTTCTGGTCGCTCGGCGTGCCGGCGGGTCCGAAATCGCCGCCAAAGGCCCAAAACGTAGGATCGCCGGGCTGGGTCGGCTCGAACCGGGCGAGGGGCAAAGGCTGTTGTTTCTGGCGCAGCCCCTGGTCCACCCAATCCCAAATGAAGCCGCCCTGGAGGTGGGGGAGTTTATAGATTTGCCGCCAATAGGACCACATGTCGCCACTGCTGTTGCCCATGGCGTGCGAGTACTCGCACATGATGTAAGGCCGCGTCTCGGGCTTCGCGGCGTAGTTGGCCAGCTCTCGCGGGTTGGGGTACATCGGGCAAACGATGTCGGTGTGCGAGCGACGTTCAGCGCGCTCATAGTGCACTGGCCGACTCGGGTCGCGCTGGTGAATCCAGGCGGAGGTCGCCACGAAGTTCGGGCCGTCGCCGGCTTCGTTGCCCAGCGACCAGATGATCACCGACGGGTGGTTCTTGTCGCGCTCGACCATGCGGATCGTGCGGTTGAGGTGGGCCTCGCGCCACTCCGGGAAGTTGGCGAGCGACTCCCGGCCATAACCCATGCCGTGGCTCTCGATGTTCGCCTCGTCGATGAGATAGATGCCGTAGCGATCACACAGGTCATACCAGGCGGATTGATTGGGGTAATGCGAGCAGCGCACGGCGTTGAGGTTGTACTGCTTCATCAACCGGATGTCCTTTTCCATGATCTCAGGAGTGATGGCCTGGCCGCGATCCGGATCGAACTCATGGCGGTTGGCCCCTTTGAGGAGAATGCGCTGGCCGTTCACCAGCAGGTCGCCGTTCTTGATCTCCACTTTGCGGAAGCCGACGTTCGCCGGGATGACCTCCAGGGTCTTGCCCGTCGCGTCGTGAAGTGTGAGCAAGAGTTTGTAAAGGTTCGGCGTCTCGGCAGTCCACTTCAGCGGGGCGGGCACGGAGGTCTTGATTTCCGCCGTCTGCTCTTGCCCACCCGGTGGAACGGAGATCTCGATCCGCGGGGCCAGCACGGTCTTGCCGGCGGGATCGAGCAACGTTCCTTCCACGCGCACGGTCGCGGCTTGATCGCCCGCGTTGCGGATCTTCACCGCCAAATCGAACTCGCCATCGCGGTATTGCGGGTCGAGATCGGTTTTCACCTCGAAGTCCCGGATGTGCACCGCGGGCGCACTCCACAGGTACACGTCGCGGAAAATGCCGCTCAGGCGCCACATGTCCTGGTCCTCGAGATAGGAGCCGTCGCACCAGCGGAAGTTCTCGACCGCAACCAGATTCTGGCCGGGCTTCAGGTACTTCGTGACGTCGAACTCGACCGGGGTGCGGCTGTCCTTGCCCAGGCCAACCTTCTCGCCATTGACCCAGAGGTAGAAGAACGAGTTGACGCCGTCGAAGGTGAGGAACACGCGGCGGCCGTCCCAAGCTTGGGGCCCCTCGAACGTGCGGCGGTAGGAGTTGACGGTGTTGTTCGGATCGTCGCCGGGGACCAGCGGCGGCTTCCACGGCCGGCGCCACGGATAGGGGATGTTTACGTAAATCGGGATGCCAAAGCCGTGGATCTCGACATTGGCCGGCACGGGGATGGTCGTCCACGCGGCGTCGTCGAAGTCCGGCTTCCAGAAGTCCGGCACGCGCTCCGTCTGGTTCTTGCTGTAATGGTATTTCCAGTCGCCGTTCAACGACCGGTAAAACGGCGACTTCACCCGCTCGGGGTTGCTGGCCAGACCGATGTTCCGCGCTGTGTCGGCGTCGGGACAGACCACCATCGTCGCGTGGGGCGGTTCGTTGTTGACGCCGATAAGTTGCGGATTTTCCCAATCCGGAAGTGGCGCCTCGGCGGCGAACATTTGGATCAACGGCGACAGAAGCAGCGCCAACACGGAACAAGCCGGGAGCATTCGGGCACTCCGGTGCCAAACAGAGCGAAGGAAGACTTGCATAAAACGGGATTGTGACTACCGCCGATCCCGCGGCAAGTCACGCCCGTTTCGCGCGGACTGAGCTGACGCCAGCCCGTACGCCGAAATCATCCGCCAGCGTGCCGGGCGTGGGATCGCGTTCCTGGCCGAGAACACTCGCCCGGTGGACAGGGGACAGGAGCTTGCGAGAAGCGTTGATCTGGGTGCCGTTCTACTTCGGTGAAACGGAGTGCCGCGCGTCCCCAGCCCGCACCGACATCCAGTGCCCGCCTTCGCGATTACGGTTTGGACGTGCGCGCGGCACCGCGCAGTTCGTGGGAGGGAACGCCACGCTTCTTCGCCAGTGGATCGACGTACCAGTGGTCGTCACCCTGGTCCGAGAAGAAAAGATACGGGCGGTTCTCCGGGAGCCATTTCTCCCACGCCGCCATCGAATCCTTTGGGGGCGCAGCAGCCGGTGCGTAGCGCGTCAGCAAACGAGCCGCACGTTGAGCGCTTTCCCCGCTGCCGCGCAAGGCGGCCAGGACTTTGTCGAAGAACTCCACGCGATCAATCGGCGCGCCCAGCGTGCGGGCGTCTTCGTCCACTTCCAATTTCAGATCGGCGCCGGGGTGGAGATAGACACGGTGCGCCACGTACCACTCGCGGACCTCAGTGCGGCTTTGGCCCTTGAGCTGATCCACCAACGGGGCGCTCAGCAACCACGCGGCGTCGCTGGCGTCCCCGTTTTGCCCGAGACGCCGGTCGAGATACGCGCGCGGATAGCTCACCGGGCCGGCGAAGACGGACGGGGTCACCGCGATGGGACGGTCTTCGGTGAAGCGGCTGATGTAGGCAATGCAGTTAAGCAACAGGCGCTGACCGGCCTCGTTCAGCTCCGCCGGGGATTGCTGGAAACCGAAGTGCAGCAAATTGTCTTGCCGCCAGCAGGCCGCTCCGCGCGCGGTCTTTTCATTCTCGCCCCCACAGAAGACTTCGATGTCGGGATTGTCTTCGAAACCGTCCGGGTAGGTACACCAACCCGCGGACCACTGCCGGCCGGCGTCGCGCACCAGCGGCAACATCGCGACCGTGGCGTTGGTTTCCTGCGGGCGAAACGCGGGCGCGGGCGCACGCTGGATCGTCGCCTGGGTGTCGCTGGCCAACGGTTCGCGGAAGATGCGGTGCTCGCGTAACCCGTACGCGAAAGGCGTCAGGCACGTTCACCCCGAACCGCCGCGGACTTTCCACACGACGGCCAGGTTCAGTCCGGCGCTGCCGAGTAACACCGTGGGCTTGCTCCATTGGGCGCGGTCGCCGAGCGGTGCGCGGCCCGTCTTCCACTCTTCGCGCGTTCGTTCCGATTGGGGCCAGTCAAGCAGCACGACGTCGAAAGTCTCTGCGTCAGCCGCCTTGAAGGCCCCGCGCGCCGCCACGGTCACCTGGCCAACGTTTTGGCGAAGGAAGCCTTCGAATTCCCTGGCGCGCGGTGTGCCGGCGTCGCCGATATAAAGCACCTTCAGCTTGTCGAGGTCGGCCGCGGTGGTCGCCGCGGACAGGATCCATCCGCCGAGCGCCAACCCCATCAGGATCGCGAAAGGCTTCATAGGCTTAGGGCGACAAACCTAGCACATCCAACTGGGTTTCCAAAGCGATTGTTTCTGGCGGCCAGCACAGCGCCTCGTTGCATACCTGAAGATACACGGTGAGCGGCAACTGGTATCGGCCGGGCTGCGCGTGGTCCTTCACCAGGAAACGCCGCTGAAAGACCAGATCGCCCGCCAGCGTGCGCGAACTGTCTGGTTGTGACTGCGGCTCCGGGCCGCGCCACGGGCTGTCCGCCTCAAGGACCTGGCGCAGGCGCAGCGAAGCGTTAATGGTGGTCGGCACGTTGCTGCCGCCGGAATCTTCCAACGCGTAGATGTGAAACCCGGGCGCCAGCCGCACCTTCACAAACACGGTGACTGTCTCGCCCGGGCGTACGTGGCCGGGCTGAACCGCGACGCCGGTCGCCACGCGCTCTGCCGGCGAAGGCGCCGCGACGCCCATTTCCGGCATCGGCTGCGGTTGAAGGCGGAACTCCAATCGCGATCCTCGTTCCGCGTCGCGCAGGACGCGCGACAAGGCCGGCGCGTGGCCGTCGGCTTCGACGCGAAACTGCCAGTCGTGCATCTCGCGCGGGCCCGACAACAACGGGGAGTCATACTCCAAAGTGAATTGGCCGCCGGTGAATTGTCTGCGGTTGTACTCATGCCAGGCGCCGAAATTGGTCTGCCCGAGGCCCTGACTCTGAACGAACCGCGCGTTGACGATGAACTCCGGCACCGGCTGGCCGGTTGTTCCGTCGAGTACGGTCCCGCTCCCCCGAAACGAGGGACCGAGCGTCACGACCGCCTCGCCTGCCGACGGGCGCAATTCCTGCCGGCCGCGGCTCAAGTAGCCGCCCTTGCGAAAAGTCAGAAGCGCCGTTTCCGGCGGGGCATTCGACCAAACAAAGCGCCCGTCGGCGTCCGTTTTCCACTCCCAGCCCGGATAATACCACCGCCCCGGCAAGCTCGACTGCGAAGCGGGTTCTTCGGCAGGCCACTCGTCCACGCTCACTTGCACACCCTGAATCGGCATGCCCGCCTCGTCCACCACGCGCACCCGCAACGGCGCGCCGCGGCTGAGTCGGATTTCCAACGGCGCCAAGTCGCGTTGCACCTCGACGAGCCGGAGGGCCGGCGCCGCCCCGTCGGCTTTGACACCGAGCAGACGCTTCTGCAAGTGCACGCGGCGGAACTCGAATCGTCCTTCCGCATCGGTGGTGGTTTCCGGCGCCGAGCTTCCCGGCAAGATGTTGCCCTCCACGCCGAGAGCGACCTGAGCCCCACTCACGGCCGTGCCAGTGTCGTCCGTCACGCGGCCCCGCAGCCGGACCACCGAGGTCAACCGGAATTGCGCGGTGCCATCCCGCAACGCCTCGACGGGAACTTCATCCTCCGGCATCGCGAAATCCGGATGCGTCACTTCCACCCGCACGTAAGCCGCGTCTTTCGGCACGAAGTCGCAACTCCAGGTGCCGTTGGGGTCCGTTTGCACCCGAGTGTCTTCAGTCGGGACGCACGGACCTGCCAGGCGTTGCGGAAAGACCAGCGTTACCTCGGCGCCCGCCACCGGTCCGCCGGATTCGTCGGTGACCCGCCCGCTCAAGTGTTGCGCTGGCGACAGCCGCAATTCGAACTGCGCTGGAATCCGGTCAGCGGGCCAGCGCATGGTCAGGGGGCAAAGCCCACTTTGCGCGCCGTCACTCGCAACGCACGGGGTGCGCCCTCGGGAACTGGAATTCCGACTCGTCCTTGCGCATCGACCGCGACTTCGCTCTTGTCGCCCTCGTCAGTGCGCCAGACCACGTTCGCACCGGCCAGGGGCTTTGCCTTCGCTGCATCCAGAATGCGCAACTCCAATGCCTCGCCAGTGTCCAAGCCCAAGCCAAGCAACAAGACTCCGCTGCCGACCGCATCTGGCATGATGCGGGCACATAACTGGTTAACCCACTCTGTCGTCTCCGCCCGCCCCGGTCAATTGGCCATTGGCGGGGCCAGGACGCGAACAGGGCCGCGCAAAGTCGGCCAGGCGGGAGAACGTTTACGCGGAAGGTCTATGGTCGATCAGCCGGGTTGGCCGGGTTGGCCGCGGGGCGGGCAGCGGTTTGGGGGAACGGCGGGCCAGCCGTCCTCGGTCCAGTCGAGCCGGCGGAGGTCGAGCGTCGGACGGCCGCCGCGGTTCGCGTCATAGTAATGGTAGCTGAACCAGTTCGTGCCGCGATCCTCGAGGATGCCGAGGTGGCCGGGACCGATGTAACGGCCGGTGGTGCCGAGGAACAAAGTGCCGCCGCCCTCACGCATGTCCTTGCCCACGCGATCAAGGTACGGCCCGGTGATCTGCCGGCTGCGCCCGACGCGGAGGTTGTAAGTGCTGTTCACGCCGGCGCAGCAGCGGTCCCAGTTCACGAAGAGATAGTACCAGCCGGCGCGGTAATGCAGACAGGCGGCTTCGATCGACGTGTTCCAGGCGAGCGAGTCCCGCGGCGTGTCCGGTGCCGGCAGTTTGCCGGTGGTCGAATCGAGTGGGACCAGCTTGATGCCGCTCCAATACGAGCCAAAGGCCAGCCAGAGGTTGCCGCTCGCGTCCCGCGCCACCGACGGATCGATGGCGTTGAAGACGTCGCCCGCGCGCGACTGCACCACCAGGCCGCGGTCGGTCCAGCGATACGCCGGCGCCGCCGGATCCAGGGTCGGGTTGGTCACCAGGCCGATCGCCGACACCGGGCTGCCCCAGGTCGAGACCGAGTAATAAAGCCAGTAGCAGCCGTTGGTGAAAATGAGGTCGGGCGCCCAGCAAAAGCCGCGGAAGCCGGGCACGGAATTGGTGGTCCAACCGGGCGGCGAGTCAAACACGCGCGGCCCGGCGGACCACGAAACAAGGTCGGCCGACGACTTGGTGATGATCCCGGACCCGGTGTCGAAGACGTAATAGCGCTCACCGCAGCGAATGAGGGTCGAGGGATCGTGAATGCGGAGATCGCCTTGCAGGCCAGCGGAGAAGGCCGCAGCGGACGACAACAGCCACGCGGAGGCGAGTGCCGCCAGCCCGCATCGAGGCGCAAGGTTTTGGCGGAGCGTCTTCAAATTCAAACGATTGTTCAGGCGGCCGTCGGCCTCAAGGTTGCCTGGCTGGTCCTAGGCGTCCATCCGCGCCGAATTCGACCGGCAATATCCCCGGCCTTTCCTGCCACGGTGCGCTCGCATCGCTACCAAAGAAGGTGGACCACCACCGGCCGCGGTCGTCCTGGAAAAACGTGTTGTGGCCGGCGTGCGGCAAGGCTTCGTAGCGCGCACCATATGAGCCGAAGATGTTCGTCGCCGTGGCCACGGTGCAACTGTACCGGCCGTCGAAGTTTTCCGCGCAAGACAGGTAATAGCGGCCGTTCCGCTTGAAGAGGTACATGCCTTCATAGCCGACGTGGTCGAACGAGTCTTGGCCGAAGATTCCCGCACACAGGCCGGAGTGGTGCTTGGGATTCGGATCGGACGCAGTCGTTTTCAGCCAATGGTACGGCTCGGCCAGGTCGCTCAGGTCCGGCTTCATCCGCGCGATCTTGCCGCTGTGCCAGAGAAAATAAACGGTGCCGTCGTCGTCTTCGAAGAGCGAGGCGTCAATCTCGTCGCCGAGGCGCGCGTCGGGATGCATGTCCGCGTACGGTCCTTCGGGCTTGCCGGTCGTGCTCTTGAGGAGGCCGCAGCCGGAGGTTTTGGCGGTGCCGTCCCAACCCGGCATCGAGTACGTGAGCCAGAACGTGCCTTTGAGGTAATGCACCTCCGGCGCCCACAGCGGCTTCTTCGCTGCGAGGTGCGGTTGGTGCCACGGGCTGGCGCCGTATTTCCAAACAAAACCCAGCGCCATCCAGTTGGTGAGGTCGGGGGATTTCCAGAGCTTGATGCCTTCGTTGAAACCCCAGAACGGCTCGATCGTGCCGGTCAGGTACCAGGTGCCGTTCGGGCCGCGACAGATCGAGGTGTCGCGCAGTGGCGTGTCCATGAGTTGGCGCAGGCCGGGAAGCGGATTGATCGCGGGTGACGGCGCCAGCGTGTCAGCCGCGCGCGATGGCAGGCCACCCAGGATTGCCAGGCAAGCGACGCCAGCCACGGCCCGCGCTGGAAGAAGGCGTCTGAGCATGATCACGCGTCGAGCATGGGGTGGCTTTGGTCCCGGAAGCCAGTTTGTTTTGCGCCGGCACACCGCGCGTTTGCAGCACATTGCTCGAAGATGGGCTTGTCAGCGCCGCGGAAGCCCCTAACTTCAAAGAAAAATGCGTCCCATGAAATCGCTCGTGAATCGTCGTTCTTTCCTGAAACGGTCCCTGTTTGCCGCCGGCGCGGTGTCCGCGTCGCGCGTGCTGACCATGCCCAGCCTCCTGGCCGCCCAGTCGCCCAGCGACCGGTTGCGGTGCGTGCAGATCGGCTGTGGCGGACGCGGCATGGCGCATCTGGACTGGGTGGTCAACCAAAGCAAGGAGCACCTCGTGGCGATCGTCGATCCGGACGAGAAGCGCCTGGCCAGTGTGCGGTCGTGGCTGAGCAAGAAAGGCCAGAACCCCGACGGCCCACAAACCTTCACGGATTACCGCCAGATGTTCGATCGCATCGGCAAGGACATCGACGCCGTGTTCATCGCCACGCCGAACCATCATCACGCACTGGCGTCGATGATCGCGATGCAGTTGAACAAGGGCGTGTATTGCGAGAAGCCGCTGTGCCACGACATCGCCGAGGCGCGCAAGCTCCGCCAGATGGCCGCCGCCTCCAAGGCGCCGACGCAAATGGGCAACCAGGGCCACTGCGAGGAAGGCTACCGTCGGCTTTGCGAGTACATCTGGGCCGGCACGATCGGCAAGGTGCTCGAAACGCACAGTTGGACGGACCGCGCCAACGGTGGTGAGGGACCGCGTCCGCCCACGTTGCCGGTGCCGGCCGGTCTGCACTGGGACAACTGGATCGGGCCGGCGCCGTACCGCGATTTTCACAGCGACCTGCACCCGCACGAATGGCATGGCTGGTACGACTTCGGCAACGGCTCGATCGGCAACATGGGTTGCCACGTGCTGGACGGCGTGTTCTGGGCGCTCAAGGTCGAACACCCGACCCGCATCGAGGTCGAGCAAATGCGCGGCGGTAGCGACGAGCGTTATCCACTGGGTTCGCGCGTGCGCTGGGATTGTCCCGCACGCGGTGATATGCCCGCCTTGAAGGCTTACTGGTACGAGGGCCTCAACGAGACCACCGATGCCGGACCGGTGGGGAGTCTGCACGCGGCGACCGGCGCCGCACGCAACCTCCCGCCGCTGCTGAAGGAGTTGCAGAAGCAATACCCGGACGAGGAATTCGACAACAGCGGCTCGCTTTACGTCGGCGAAAAAGGGGTGATCTACACCGCGACCTACGGCGGCGAGATGCACATTGTTCCGCGCGAAAAGATGCGCGAAGTGCCGGCCCCGCCCAAGACGCTGCCGCGCACCAAGAACATCATGACCGATTTCCTGGAAGCCTGCCGCGCCGGCAAGACCGAGACCGCCGCCGGCTTCGATTACGGCGCGCGCCTGACTGAGTTCACGCTCCTGGCCAACCTGGCCCAGCACGTCGGCGCCGGGAAGAAAGTCGAGTGGGACGGCCCGAACATGAAGGTCACGAACCTCACCGCCTTGAACGAGTGGGTGACGCGGCCTTACCGCCAGGGTTGGCACGCCTGAGGCCAGTCCCCAACTATAGACGCGGACCGGAGGCTTCCACGCGAGGAAGCTGCCGGGCGCACGCAAACCACCGGGCCTTGGGTGACAGTCGCCGCCCAAGGCCGGTGAATCTTTGAACTCAGTTTGAGAACTTCGCCCGCGTGCCCGGCTCCGCCTTGCCACCGTTGACGGGCGCGGGATGCACCTTTTTTAACAGAGCCTTCAATTCCGCGACCACGCCGGCATATTTCGCGTCATGGGCCAGGTTGTGCAGTTCTTGGGGATCGTGGTTGTGATCGTAGAGTTCGACGCCTTTTGCGCCGAAGCCCCACTCCGTGTACCGCCAGCGATCCGTCCGGACGCTGTGACCCGGCACCGCGCCGCGCTGGACTTGGGTGTAGGCCGGGTGATCCCACGCCGCCTGCGGCTCGGCAATCAGCGGGCGCAGGCTGAAACCCTCGAGATGATCCGGCGGCGTCAGATTCGCCAGGTCGGCCAGCGTCGGATAGAGATCCACCAGTTCCACCGGACGTGAGCTCGCCTGTCCGGCGGTCTTTTGGCCGGGAACAGAGATGATCAACGGCACGCGCGCCGATTCCTCGAAGCAACTCTGCTTGAACCACAGCCCGTGCTCGCCCAGGTGATAGCCGTGGTCGCTCCAGAACACGATGATGGTGTTCTCGCGCAACCCGAGCCGGTCCACCGTGGCAACTACCCGCCCGATCTGCGCATCGACGAACGAAATCGCCGCGTAATAAGCCCGTTTGCATTCGCGCGCCTGGTCCGCGGTGACGCCGAAATACGGCCACGGACGCGTCGAGGCGAGCGCCAGCGGCGGAAAGTCGTTGGTCGTTTGCGGGGTGATCGAGGGCAGCGCGATTTCGTTCAACGGATAGAGGTCAAAATACTTCTTCGGCGTCACCCACGGGCAGTGCGGTTTGTAGAATCCCGCCGCGATGAGAAACGGCTTGTCCTTGTGGGCTTCGAGCAACTGGATCGTCTGCGTGGCCACCTTGCCGTCGGTGTGCTCGGTGTCGGTGCCGGTGGGGTCTGCCAAAAACGCCATCGCCGCGCCCAGACCGCGTTTCGGCGTGTAATTCATGATGTCCGGTTCGAGCGCAGTCTTGTCCCGGCCGGCCGGATTGAACCGCTCTGTCCACGACGCCCGGTCGTCCAGCCCGCTGGAGCCGATGTCGCCGGGATTGCCATAGTGATACAGCTTCCCGACGCGCGCCACGTAATAGCCATTCCGCATGAACAGTTGCGGCAGCGTCACCACGTCCGGCAGGCCCTGGCGGAAATGGTACTGCAAATCGAACACGCGCGTCGTGTCCGGGCGCAGGCCGGTGAGCAGCGACGACCGGCTGGGGCTGCACAGCGGGAACTGACAGTACGCCCGGTCGAACCGCAGGCCGCGGGCGGCTAGCCGGTCGATGTTCGGGGACTTCACGAACGGATGGCCGTAACAACCGAGGTCGTTGTTCATGTCGTCCACCGCGATGAACAGGACATTGGGTTTGGCCAGAGCCGCCGAGGCCCGGTTGGGCGCCACGAACGCAAGGCTGACCATCGCGAGGGCCATCAAGGTTTTCATCATGGTTTTGTTGGTTGGGTGGAGTCGGGGCGCGCGACGCAGAATAACTGTCCGCCACTCCGCCGGCGGGACCGACGTGGGAACGTTGCAGATCGCCGGAACGTGATCTTCATGTGTACGGCGGAACGTATTCCCAGGCCAACCGGTAGCAAGTTCAAGTTTGGTGAGAACCGGAGTGGTGGGACTTTCATACCACGCTTGGCCCGCCGTCATTCTCAGCCTCGAACGATGGCCCGGCTCGGTTGGTCAAGGGACCACGTGTTGGGCAGGCGGCGGACCCTGAACGGCTATGTGGCTGCGTTGCCCCCAGCAGATTTTCCGGCCTTTGCCTGCCATTCAGTCCAGTATTCATCGCACACCTTTTCAATCGTCTCGTAAGTAATCTCTTGACCGGTATCCATGGCAAACCGGATGCGCTCGAAATCCAGAATCAATTGACCCATTGTCGTCTCGATGCTGACCGGCATCGCCTTTGATTCGGTCGAGAGAATCGCGGGGGTGCCAATGTCAAGTTCCTCACGAAGGGATGCTGTCGTACCGTCGTAATTACGAAACTCAACGCGCTTCAGGCGCTCCAACATCAGAACGAAACTGTCACCAAGAGGTTTCAGTCTCCGTCGCAAATAGGGAATGCTGACGAAGATGGTGAGTGTCTCACCAACATCTGAGATGGCGGTAATCTCACCATCGTGCAGGACATTCCAGATCTGAATACGTGGGTCCATGTTGTTTGGCCGAACTTCGGGGTCAACGATCCCTGAACTGAATCATGAAACGATCCAAGAACTCCAAGATCTGCCCCACGCGCAAACCGAAGTTGGCTATATCCGGTTTGTTAGGCTTGTCAGGATGCATTGGCGATGTCCTCCAGCGAGTTCTTGACGGACTGACGAAGGCCCGACCACTGCTTCTTACGGGCCTCATCATCTGGGATGGCTTTGCTTTAAGTTGATCGTCGGTCATTGTCACATACTTCTCGCAAGCGATCCTAAATCGCCGACGTTTCCAGAATGGCACATCATCAGCGATTTCGATACCCAGCTTGCGGACAACCGGAGCGGTGTCCTGATGCATCTGGAATATCCTCATGGCATGAGCGCGTCCCGCTTCTTCTGCCATTACCCGGATTTGACTCCTGAAAGCCCTGCGGCGGTCGGTGGCTTGTCCGCCGCGCCCAAGCCGGAAACCGAAGTAACCGGAGACCAACGAGCAAAAGACCCCCGAGAGAATTGCGCTCACTACTGGATCCATACGTTACTGGATGGCGGAATCAGAATGCTGATCGTGGCGTCTTGTGTCTTGAGCGGGCCGTTCTATAATCGCATCGGATGGTGGCTGTTGTATCGGTTCTCGTCTGACAATAGTATTCGGCCAGAGTCAGCAGCGAAAGCCAAAGTCTCCACCGCTGCTTCGTTCATGGGACAATGAGCCGCCTCATCGGAATTACAAGCCTTATCATTAGGCGCTTGCACAGATACAGCTTGTGAGCGGGCGGTCGTCACCGCGCCAGCTTTTGGAGTGCGGCGCTTGAGCGCCGCTTTCTTGGGCCTGTAGCGCTCTCTTGTGACCAGCGCAAAGCACTCGAAACCTCGCGAAATCCATACCGAATCGGTAACTCAATAGTACGCCGTCACGGTCGTCTTGACCTCCAACTTGGGCAGTTCCACCCACTCTTTCCTGGGATCGAATTTGTCCCACGGCTGGCCGTTCACCTCGACACGCTGGATCGGTTTCGCCTCGGGATGCCGGAAGCGGAGGAGGATTTGTTTGGGTGGCCGGCGGAAAGCCCCCTCACCCCGGCCCTCTCCCCCGGTGGGGGCGAGGGAGCGCTGCGGCTCGACGACCGCCGTGATCTGGCCGCTGTTGGCCTTGGACTCGAACCGCAGGCTCATCGGCCCGAAGTGCGTCGCGGCGCGTTCGATGGACGGTTTTTCGCCATCGGCGAGCCAGGCGCGGGGCAGGGCCATGCCGAGGCGGAGCACATCGTCGCCGCGGTCGTCTTCAATAAACATCAGCCGCAGCCAGTAGGTGGAGTTCGACTCGTCGCTGGATTTGTAGTGGTCGCCGCGGAAATCGCCGAGGTCGGGCAGCGGATGCTCGCACATCATCTGCGTATCCGGGTAGTAGCACGAGGCGAAGGCGTTGAAGTAGGCGCGGAGGTAGTGCTTGATTTCGTCGCGCAACAGATACGGATGCGGCGAACAGAGGAGGTTCGGCTGCATGGAAATCCCGCCGCGGCTGAACCACTCCGCGCCGTGCTCCGCCCACGAGTAGCCGTAGCGCTCGGACAGGTAGAGGTTGTCCTCGAAGTCCTGCAGGATGTTCACGGCCATCGGATCGTCCGGTGCCAGCAGGCCGGTGCGGAGGAAGTAGATCGAGCCTTCCAGCGTCGTGGCGATCCAGCCGAACGTGCGTCCGCGCCGGTGAACCTCGGACGGGTATTGCGGAATCCAGGTGCCGTCGCGCAACGCCACCAGCGGCGCGCGGACCTTCGCCTCATTGAACGCCGTCAAGATATCGCGGTGATAGGCGTCGGCCTCGGCTTGGAGTGCCTTGGCGTCGGGGTGGCCGATGTCCGCGAGCGCACGGGCGATGGCATTCATGCCCCACCAACTGAAGGTGTTGTTCGACATCCAGCAACGCCAGTCGCCAATGTCTTCCAGCGAGCCGGGCGGGAGCAGTCCGCGCTCGATGGCGCGCAGGCCGGTCAGCCTGGCGGTGCGGGCACGTTCGCGGGTGATCCAGGCGCAGGCCTTGAGAAACTTGGCGGCGTTGCGTTCGAGCCAGGCCTGGTCGCCGGTGTACCGGTAGTGCTCGGCCATCGCCCAGAGAATCCAGCCGTGGTGCTGGTTGTAGCCGCCGGATTCCCAGCCGTTGGCGCCGTTGAACACGCCGTCCTGCGAGTCGTAGTCGCCCGGCAAACCCGTCGAGCTTTGGTATTGGAGGAACGTTTCGAGGCAACGCTCGGCTTGGTCATGAAAGCCGCGGCGGTCGAGGTCGGTGATCATCATGCACGATTCGTTGCCATAGACGCCGTAGGCGAAACTGCCCACGCGCGCCGCCAGTCGGTCGGCGCCGACTTCGCGTCCACAGTTGATCAGGAGATGCGAGACATCGGCGCGGTAAAACCGGTTGAGTTCAGGAATCGGCGTTGTGATCTGGGCGCTGGCGTCGGCGCGGGCCGTCCAGAAGCGCTTTACGCGTTTGAACTCGTCGTTGAAGTCGAGATCGCGCAGGCGCTCGATTTCCTCCGGTTTGTCCAGCGTGATGAAGGGAATCTTGAGCACCATGGCGCCGTCGGTGCCGGGCGGCAGGTTGCCAAAGAAACGGATTCCCTGGCCTTCGGCGTGGGGTTTGCCGTCCGCCTGGCAATCCACCTGCGCGCGGAGGACTTCGCCGGACGGCAATTTTGCGAAAACGAGACCGTTCGTGAAGGTGAGCGGCAGGAGACGGCCGTCGGCCTTCAAGGTGAGGACGGCGTGCGCCTCCTTGTATTCCTGGGCGATGTTTCGGCCCGCGATCCGAACCATGAGCACGGCGATGTCGTCCGCCTGCATGTCCGGAAAGCCGAGGCTGCCGGGATCGAGCCGCGTGGCGAACGCCGTCTGCGTGTAGCGGATGCCGTCCCGTTCCCACTCGGTGTTCATGATCGGCAGGCACTCGTCCTCGATCCAGCGTTTCGTGGGCGCGGTGGCGGGCAGGCCAAAGTCGTAATCGAGCCGGTTCCCGCCCCAGATGCGGCGCGGGGTATCCTTGCCCACCGGTTGGTCAATGCGGTCGTTGAGGCAGAAGACCGAGCCGTTGAAGTTCACGCCGAAACGCTGGCGACCGCCCTCGGTGCCGACCGGCAGATAGATGTGGCCGGGCTTGGGCGGCTGTTGGGCGAGGGCGCGGGCGAGAGACTGCTCAGGTTGACTCGAGATCCGCTCATAGAGTGGAAGTGCTTCCGGGCTGCGCCTGCGTTCCTCGGTCTGAGCCGCAAGGCCGACCAGGCTATCCCTGCCGTCCCACGCCTCCACCAGCACCCCCAACCCCGGTGCGAAGATCGGCTTGCCCGTGGCCACGTCGGCCGGATCGAAGCTGAACGACTGGGCGGGCGTTCGCACCGTGACGACCGTGCGGTCGAATCCGTTCACGTTGGGACTCGCGGCAAACCAGACGAATGCGAGTTTCTGTCCCGGTTCCTCTTCCGGGACTTTGATGCCGTCCTCAACCGCGCTTTGAGGCGGCGCGGCCCAGCCGTTGAACACCTCGAGTTTCGCCGACTTCGCCTCGTCAGCTTGTTGCCACCTCATCGCGACTCCGATCTGGCGCCACACCGAGTCCGTGTACGTTTCCAGTTTCTCGACCTTCGGCGCGGGGCCGTCGAACAGCAGCCGCAGCCGCATCGTGGTGCGGTACTCGGCGTTGAAGTCCTTCAAGTTCGGGAATTCGTTCAAGTTCACGTGCCGGAAGGTGTAGGTCCACGTCTTGCCCTCCGGCTGAAAATAGACGTCCGCGCCGCGCCACTCGCCGCGGTACCAGTCGCCGAGCTCCAGCCAGCCGGACTCGCTGGCGCCGGAAGGCTGGTCGCGCGGGATGTGCCGTTCGGGCCAGACCGAGTGCCACCACTGCAGTCGCGCCTTGGCCGGATCGGGCGGGGCCTCGGCAAAGGTGACGACCACGCGGAAGAGGTCGCGCGGGTCCTCCCAAAAGATACCGACGTCGTTGCCGTTGGCCCACGACGCGCGTTCACCCCACGGCGCGACATCCACCGGGTCGCCAGCGTGCAGGCTCGCGACGGTTGGCGGCGCCGCCGCAGAATCGGTGGCGAACAGCGGCGTGATCGCATGGCCGAGCCACAACGTGGTGGCTGCGAGGGCAAGCCAGCGGGCCAGCCGTTTGGGCCGGAGTGCGCGGCAGAGTGCGGTTGCCATCAAGCGGGGGGTTCGCCGCGCCGGGGCGGCACGTGCAGGTTTCATCGTCGTTGGTCCAAGTAGTGCCGGGCGGCTCCGGCGTGGCTTCGTCCGGATATTTAACCAATTTCCGGCGCAACGCCAGCTTGAAGCTGGTTGCGGTGACGTGGCATCTCAACGCTGCCGAGATGCAAACAACAGAATGGGGTGCGAAGCCGCCGCGGCGGAGGGTGTTCAGGCGAAGTTCACATTGCCGGCCAGTCCGCCTTCGCCGGCTCGGCGCAAGAGACGAAGCAGGTGCGCGCACTCAGCCTGGCGGGTCTTGCGGCGAATCAGGATAACCAGCCCCGGATGCGGACCCGCTTCAGCCAAAGGCAGCAAATCTCTCTGGTTGCAGGTTATCGTGACCCAGCCCTGCGCTTGGGCGCGGGCAAACACCTAGACGAGGCCATCCCGGCCATTGTCCGCGACCTGCGTGGTGAAACCTGGCGCTTAATCCCGCAGCCGCCGCACGTCCTCCGGCACGAGGCGCACGGGACCGATCAGGCCGGATTCCACGAGCGGCGAGTCCTTTTTCCACAGTTCCCAGGTCGTGAACGTGAAGTGACCGGTGGGGCTGGGTTTGCCCTGCTGCACCCATTGCGGCCATTCCTTGAGCGTGCCGTTCGGATTGCGCTGGCTGTCGGGCGGCAGTTGCTGGTCGCCGATCAGCCGGTTGGGCCAGAGGTTGACGACGCGGATTTCGAGCGCGTTGTCGCCGGTTTTCAGGGCGCGGGTGACATCCACGCGGTAAGGCGGTTTCCACCGTTCGCCGAGGTCCCGGCCGTTGAGCTTCACCGCAGCCATCACCTGCACGTTGCCCAGGTCCAGCCACAGCCGGCGGTTGCTGGCGGTCAGGCCGCGCGGCACGCGGAAAGTTTTGCGATAGGTGGCCGTGCCGGAAAAATATTTCATGCCGGGATCGCTGGCGTCGCTCCACGAAATGAGCTTCGGCAGCGTCACCTGCGCCGGCGCGCCCCAGTTTGGCGGGAAGCGCAACTCCCACGGGCCGTCCAGCTCCATCGGCGCGGGGAGGTCGGTGACGGTCCACTCGCGCGTCACCCCGGCGGCGGTTTTCAAGGCGTAATGGCCCGGCTCCCGCGCCTCGACCAGCAGCCGGCCGCGCGCGACCGAATGCACGGTGGCGACCGGTTCCGCGCCGCCGGAAGCGTTGAGGTTGATCTCCTCCGGGTCCTGACCGCTGGCCCGGAACGCCTGTCCGCCGACGGTGTATTCGACCACGAGGGTTTTCACGACGTTGACGGCCGGGTCGTCGCCCTCCGCCATGCGCGCCACCGGCAGGCTCAACTCGCCGCCGTCCACGAGCGCCTGGAGCTTGGCCCGCACGTCGCGGGTGCGTTTGGGATCGCCCAACATGCCATACACCGCCTTGGTGATGACCACCGGCGTCTTCACTTCGGGCGCGGGGAAAATGGGCTGGCCGTCGCGCGTCACGCTGACGACCGGATCGAACCGCCCGGCGCGGTCGTGAAACACGACGAACACCGAGCCGCTCGGCTCGAAATGCAGCGGAATGCGCGTCACGCCGCCGGCGGTGGTGAACGACGCCGGCGTTTCCATCCGGCCCGTCTCCGGCTGCCACAACCCCGGCGTTTTGCCGCTGACCCGAAACGCGCACAGCGCATCGGTCGGCCAGGGATGGCTGCACGCGACGAAGTAAATTTCCGTCCCGTCCGCCA
This sequence comes from bacterium, assembly GCA_021823625.1. GTDB lineage: Bacteria > Verrucomicrobiota > Verrucomicrobiia > Limisphaerales > J093 > DSVZ01. The sequence goes on from JAKANS010000054.1 coordinate 31,796, forward strand.
TGGCGCGATGAATCCAGCGAACGGCCGGCCCGGCGGTGAAATCCGGCGGCACGTTCAACCCCGCCAGCACCTGCTCCGGCGTTTTGTCCGTGATGATTTTCCCGCTGCCCCAAAGTTCCCCGGCGAGCTGCTTCACCTCTTCGTCGCAATGCGGGTAGTCCGACAGGCCCGGCGATTTCTCCGGCCGCGTTGGGCCGATGACCGTGGCGCCGGCCGCGACGAGTTCCTTGATTTTTCGCAGCAACGCCGGCGTCATGGCCTTGACCTCCGGCAGGACCAGCACCCGGTAGCTCATGCCGTCGGGCAGCACGATCCGGCCGTCCTTCACCGCCATGCGCTTCAACACAACCTCGGCGGAGCAGTTGTCGAAATCGTAGCCGTAACGCGTGTGCCCGGCGAAACCTTGCGGCGATTCCTCCGGCTGGAGGTAGCAGATGTCGGCGACGAACATCCCCTGCCGCAGCATGAACTGGCAGCGGGCCAGATATTCGTGCCACGGGCGCGACCACTCCCACCACGTCTCGGTGCGCTCGTAATGCAGCCCCCACGGCCCCATCGTCATGCCCGGCGCGTAATTCAGCCACGGTTGCATGGCGTAACGGTGGAAGACGAAACGGCTCACGCCCTCGCAAAACGCGCGGTCGCCGAGCGACTTGATCGTCGCCGGATGCTGGAGCCATTTCTCGCGGTCGTCGGCCGTGAACGATTCCGCGCCGAGAATCGGGTGGCCGTAGGTGTGCGCCGCGGACGCCATTTCCTTGCACGTCTCGAACGCGCCGCCGCCGATCCAGAACTCGCACATCGGCTCGTCCGCGCGGCCGCCGTAGGTGATGTCGTCGCACGGGCCGCCGTAGGCCTCGATGGAGAGCCGCAGGCCGTGCTGCTGCGCGAGTTGTTCCAGGCGACCGGCGTAATTCTCCACCAACAGGTCGTTGATCGTCTGCCGCAAATCCCACAGGAACCGCTCGGAAATCTCCCGGCTGCCCACCACGCGGCCCGACATGACCGGTAGGAACGGCAGCAGGTCGTAACCGCGCCGGCGCTGGAATTCCTCGTGCATCCGCGCCGTCCAGTTCTGCGAACCGTTCTCCCAACTGTCAATGTGCGTTGAAACCAGCGTTTTGCCCGCCGCGCGGCCCACGTCCTGAATCAGCGGTCCCATCATGCCGGCGAACTGCGCCTCGATGCCTTGCGGGCTGAGCTTGTCGCACTCCAGGCCGCGGCCGGTGGCGGGCGCCGGGGCGTTTTGCGCGCCGGTGGAGGTGTGGCCGAGACGCATGACAGTCCATTTGCCGGCGGGCACGTGCCAGGAAAACCGGCCGTTCGCGTCCATCAGCGCGGTGAGGTTGGTGATGCTGGCGCGGTCAATCACCATTTCCGCCGGCAACGACGCTTCGCTGGGCGGAGCGCCGCCGCCGCGTTTGTAGGCCGCCTTGGCCTGGATGTTCTCCAGGCGGAAGCTGCCGGGCGTCAGAAACGCGAGCATCGCGATGTCGCGGTAATAACCGGCCACGGTCGGCGGCGTTGGCAGCGTACCGGTGAACTCTTCCGGGCCTTCCAGGCCGGTTTCGCTCCACACGACTTTTTGCATGGATTGCGCGGGCTGGATCCACGGACCGCCGCTGCCGTTCCAGCCGGCGTCGTCGTTCATGTTGACCTCCAGTCCGAGGCGGCGCGCCTCGTTGACGGCGTGCCCGAACAGCTCCCGCCACGGTGTGCTCATGAACCCCACCGGTCCGACCGGCACGCCCTGGTCCACCTCCATGATCAGCACGCCGCCGATCCCCAAGCGCCGCATCGCCTCCAGGTCCTTGGTGATGCCTTCGCGGGTGAGGTTGCCGTTGAGCCAGAACCAATAGACCCACGGGCGGGCCGCCGCCGGCGGAGCCACGAAGTCACGAACGAGTTCAAATGACGGTTCGGCGCCCAGTGCTGCGCCCACGAGCATCGCGCCCGCCAGCCAGCCGCAAAGCCATCGTATATTCATAGGGTTGATTTCGTCCAAGAGTTGCACTTTGTCGGCGTCGCCGTAAGGCTTTCGCCTCGGCCGGCATTTGTCAGTGACGTTTTTTTGGGGGGGGACGAAGCCCGCTTGCGGCCCGCCGCCGCTGCGCTCACGGCGTGGTGATGCCAGGGATGACGAAGTAGCACATCCAGCTTCCGATGTTACCACCGCCTGCGCCCAAGGTGATCGTCTTGTTGTTCTGCCATTGGGCATGCCCGTCCTCGAAGAGAAAGTTCCCGCCCGCCGGCAAACCGCGATCCAGGAAATGCGCCGCGGTGCGAACCTGGCGGCCGTTGTAATCGGTCGTCCACACCAGCCGCGAGTCCAGCATGTTGGTGGTCATCGGTCCCTGGCCCTGCAACTTGTCCATCAAGATCGGCGCCTGGCTGTAGGTGCCGCCCAGTTTGGTGCGGTAAAACCACTCGGCCGTGCCGCGCGCGAAGGTGGCGACGTCGGACTGCGACTTGTCTTTCTGCCGGCCCGGCAGGTAGAAGTACCCCAGCAATTGCGGCACCGTGTCCGAGGCGATGTTGTCGGCTTCGAAGGCGCGATGCCACTCGTCCGTGGGGCAGAACAGCACGTCGTTGGCGGCGCGGCGGGTCTTGGTGGTGCTGCGCTGGTTCGGGAGGAGGTAGTTTCTCCAAAAGTTGCTCATGCTCGGCATCATCCAGCTCAAGTGGTACCCGCCGGTGTTGTCCGGGAAGCTTTCCTGGTAATCGCCGGCGTACATGGCGATGGCGATGCCCCACTGTTTGCAGTTGCTCGCGCAGAGCGTGCGTTTGGCCTTGGCCTTGGCCTGCGCCAACGCGGGCAGGAGCAACCCCGCGAGGATCGCGATGATGGCAATGAC
>JAKANS010000233.1 GCA_021823625.1 bacterium
CGAGTTTGTCTGGGGCGACATGAAGCCCCACGGGCTGAGCAAGAAGCCGCTGCGCAAGAACGAGTCGCTCAAAGCGCGCGGGCAGAGCGACCTCAACACGCTCAAAGGAAACCGGAAGCTCGTGCGCGCCTGCTTCGGGGCTAAGAGTGTAGCCTAGGCCGGCGACTAGGCAGTAGGCCAAGTTCGTCCGCTGCACGGCAAACGCTTCCGACATTACGATGCAGCAGCGGTTCACCAGAATGCGGCGTGGTGTGGGAGCTGGCGTTCGGCAGTTGGGTGCTGCTCAACTGCCGGAGCGCCTCAACGCCTGTACGCAGGCCGTGACCCGGACGTTGCGGACGGACGAGCATCAGCGCGGCTGCCTGATGGCGGAGCGCGTCCTGCTGGGGAACCTGGCGGACGAACTTGGAAAGTATCTTGGACCGCCAAATACGCGAAACCCACGAAACGGAAACGGGTTGAGACCGAAGCCCGGCTGATCGGATGACTCACTGTTGCGCTGAGTTCGGTCCTTTCTTCTTTCGAGTCTTTGGCGTCGTTCGCGGTTCGCTCTTCCGGGTCTGGATCAATCCTCGATGCCTCGGCTGGCCGGCAAATCGGAATGGTTCATCCAGCAGGCCATGCACCAGATGCCCGTGGAACGCCGCTCCCGTATCCCGACAGGGCGAAAAAAAAACCAGCCCCGCGATCGATCGCTGCGATTTCGGGGCGAGGAGGGAGCAAGTTCCGTCAGGGACGAAAGAAACCTGTCGAAGCTCGACGCTCTTCGATTCCGGTGAGACTGGGAACCGCATGGAACCGCTCTGTCGCCCCTGACCGGGTTTACCGCCGTTTGCGGGCATTGCTTCCCACCGTTGAGACGGTGGGCTATTGGCGGTTGTCTCACTGGGCGACGCGGGCGCGGTAGAAGCGGTGGGGCAGGTTGGTGGCGGCGAGATCTTGAAACGCGCTCTGGCCGGCTACGTCGGTGGTAACCACGGCGCCTTCCCAAGCGACCAGATCGTTGGAATGCTCCACAACGTAGCTGGTGTCGGCATCGCCCTGAATCCCGATTTCCATTCCGGCGATCGGTGAATACCCGAGCGGTTCCAAATGTGCCCGTGATGGTTTGAGGGCCGGTAATTGAACCACGATTTCCGGCATCGCGCCGCCTTTGACCAGGAGGTAATCCGTCTCAAAAACTCCCGTGCCTGCGACGAGCCCCGGCTGGCCACGCGCCGCTTGGCTGGCCGGATAGTAATCGCGCCAGAGGATCCACGAACTCGGTTCCGGCGTTTCGCCGTCCGCGGGCCACAAACGCAGCCACAAGTCCGGGTAGCCGGTCGCGAGGTTGGTTTCGTGCCTGGTGCGCAGCCAGTACCAGCGATTGGTTTCCCAACCCGCGACGGCGACCGATCCGTCATCTTCGCCGGTCTTGGGCAAGCCGAGTTGGGTGAGGCCGGCTTCGGTGCGGCGGAACGTGGCCGCGAAACCGTCGCCAGACTGAGGTTCCGCCACCACGGCCACGCCACCCTGCCAGGTTGGGCCGACGGCGATGGAGACTGGTCGAATCCGGGCCAGAACCTCAGCGGCCGCGGGCGCGATGCCGGGCGGGTTGGCGAGCAAGAATGCGGGGCGGGCAGGGGAAGGACCAAATTGCAGCATCCCGGAGCGCGACCGAAACACCCCGGCGTCATCGCCGACAAGAACCCAGTTGGTTCCCAGCGGTTCGCTGAAGTCTTGTTGCCAGCCGTGCAAGGTCTGCCCCGCTTCGGTCGGGACGCCGAGCCGCGAGACGGTGACACGTCGCAAGTAGAATGGATCGGCCTGGACGGCGATGCGGAAGTCCGCGCCGCCGTTTTGGGAGTTGAGGAACCGCGCTTCGAGCAAGCGGAACCTGGCCGTTTTCCACTGGCCGGAGTTGGCGAGCGCCACCGTGGTTTTGCTCGCCGTGTAGGCGCCGTTGAAAGGCGCGTTCGGATCCGGACCATCGTACTCGATCCGGAAGCTGCCAGTGCCTTGATCGAAGTACTCGACCTCCACGTCCGCGAGCATCTGGTCCGCCCACTTGAACGAGTCGTCGATCTGGAAATAGAGATAGCGCCCGGCGTGGGCGGTGGGCGCAGCGGCCCGGCAAGGTTGGCCACCCGCCGAGGCGGGCGTAGTCGCGCCGTCGGCAAACTCGAACTGGGTGAGGCCGCGCGCTTCGTTGGTGGCCTGCAACGTCACGCTCACCGACTTGAAGTCCGAGTAAGGTCCATGCGGGCGGGGCGGTCTGATCCCGGCCTTGAACAGGTCGGCGAACTTCCGGTTCAGCTCAAGGTACTGGCGACCGTACTCCTTCGACGCCGCGACGTCAGTGCCTTCGTGGTACTCGTTCCAAGTCTCGATGTGTACGAGTTTCGAAGGCGCGCGCAGGAAGCGAGTCCACTGCCGCTCGAAGAAGGCGCCGTTCTCGCGCGGGACGATCAGGGGTTCGCGCCCCGGCACGGCGGAGTGGTCGTAGCCGGGGCCGAGCGCGGCGACGCCGGGATTGCGCAGCGAGATCGCGCCGCCCCAGGCATAGGCGTTGTCGGCTTTCACGTTCCAGGAGATTTCGCGCACGATGTACGGATCCACGCCGCTGAAGTCCTTGGCGAATTCCTGCCGCACATAGTCGATGCAGCTCTGGTCATGCGCGGCGGCGAAGCTCGCCGAGTACAGCAGGATGATCGGCCGGCCTTCGATGGTGGCCCAGTGCCGCGCCGGAATGAGCGAGAAGAAGTCGCGGATGGTCTCGTAAAACCACTCGCGGCCGTAGTCGGTGGTCAGGTCAATGTGCTTGTTTGCGGCGTTCCACTGGAGGGTGGAGGTGTCGTAAAACATGCCGATGGCCGGTGGTTTCCTGCCTTCGGCCAGCAAGGCGTCGCGCGCGGCGACCAGTGGCGGCAGGCCGGCGAAACTCCACGGTTGCTCCACCGCGGGCTTGCCGGGAAGGCGTTGCGAGGGTTCGCCCCAATAGACCGGCAGCAGTACGTCGATTCCCGCCGCGATCATGTCTTCCAACTGGGTGCGGTGCCACGCCGTGGATTTGTACGAAAAACCGGCCAGTGTCGGCGGGTGATCCGTAAGGGCGTCCGTGCCGTCCGCGTCGATGAGGTGTGCTTGGGTGTAGCTGTCGTACCAGTAAAAATACGAGGTCAGGACCACGGGATCGTTGGTGCCGAACCGCGTCACCTTTGCCCGCTCCGCGGCGTCCGGGTTCGTGTAGGGGCCAATGGGCGGATTGATCTGCGCAGCGCCTGCTGCCGGCGCGAGCGCAGCACCGCCCAGCCAGAGAACGGCGACAATCCACACCGGCCAACCAAGCGGGGTGCGTGAAGACTTTGGGCGCAATTTCATGGCGCAAGCATCTCCGGCTCGCGCGCTTTCAGCAAATTCCTTTTGACACTGCGCGGAGGTAACATGCACATTTGCGAGATAATCACAGCAGCTATGAAAAAGTTACTTCTCCTAAATTGCGCTTTGGCGTCCCTTGGTTTCGCCGCCATTTCGCTCGCCCAAACCGGCCCCTTCGACCCCGAACAGTGGCCGACCACCATCAATGCGAACTTGCCGGTTCATTACGTGGTCACCGACGGCACCCTCGACCCGGCCGGCGCCATGTGGGACAACACCGCGATCTCGATCCTGACCGGCGGCGACCAGGGTGACGGAAGATTTCACCATCGGCGGACACACCGGCAAGAAGGTCACCGGCAATAACCTCAACGTCGCCGACACGCTGTACAGCGAGTGGGCGGATGACGACTTCATCGACATCCTGGTCCAAGCCTACGGCGACGCCTCGCTGTTCAACGCGGCGGGCAATCCGCGGGACTTCAATTTCCTGACCGGCACGCTGCCCGAACTCGCCGCACCCGCTGGCGGACAGGTACCGGTGGAGGCGAAGAACAAGCGCTGGAACTGGATCCTGTTCCGCATCCCCAACGGCATTCGCGCCTCGGACGGCACGCATCTCGTCGGCTCCATTCCAGCCAATGCGCAGGGCGACACGCGCGCGGGCGGCGTCAACGGCGGCACCATCCGCTTCGAAGGCGTGCCCGGACTGATCGTCCGCGTGGTGGCATTCGGCGCGCAGGGCGCCTTTGGCGAGCCGGAGGACATCAACAAGTTCCTGCCGGCGGAAACCTGCGACCCCGAACCGGACACCAATCTGGTCGGGCTCGACCTCGCCGCGGGCACCACGAATCACTTGATCGTCCTCAACGGCCACGACCACACCGTGACGTTCGTGGACAATGTCGGTCCCACCGGCGACAAGCGCCACGCGGTCGTGCCCAACGGCACCTACCTCAACTTCGGCATCACGGACAACTACCTCGGCAAGCCCTGCAACGACCCCCGCTCCGTCAAGGTTTGCGTGGATTTCTATGACGATCCGGCCTTCGCGGGCCTGGACGTGCACTTCGGTCCGGAGGCGTACGCCACGGACGACAAAGGCGGCATCGGCTTCTATCCGGCCGACAAGCGCCCGCTCCTCGAAGGCACCGGCCATTGGATCCGTCGGTCCTGGACCGTGCCCGCCGTCAACCTGAAGGGCGTCAACGCCGACACTTACACCGCTGGGCCACGTTTCTACGTGCAAAACGGCCAGGTGGCCGTCTCGCGCATCGAATTGGCCGTGCTCCGCACCGGCGACCATCCGCTGGCCGGCCAGGATCCGCTGGCTGATTGCGTGGAAGACCCGAACATTTGCACGGACCTTTATGGCAACTTCGCCGAGTTGGACCTCGGCAAGGACATCCGCGATGGCCTCGATGTCGGCAGCAGCGGCGGCGACCAGGAAATGATTGTCGAGGAGGCCGGCCCGGCGAATGACCGTCGTATGGCCGTGCGGCCTGCCCAGGACGACGGCACGGCGGGTTTCGCCCACCAGTATCTGAACTTCGCCATCACCGGCGAGAAGCTTGGCCCGAGTTCGCAACCGCCCGCGCACCTGGCGATCTGCCTCACCTATTACGACGCCCCGGCCCTGGCCGGCACCCGGATCAAGCCGGAGGTGTACAAGACTGAAGTCGGTGGGGTGGAGACCTTCGGTTTCACGCCGGACAGCTACTTCGTCACCCTCGAAGGCTCGGGCGAGTGGAAGCAGGCCTATTGGGAAATCGACGCGGTGAAGTTCACCGGCGTCAATCAGGGTCCGCAAGCGGCGGCGCGCTTCACCACCAGCGATGCCGGCGATGTGCAGGCCAAGATCGCCGTCAGTCGCGTCCGCTACGGCGTCATCCGTCCCTGCGGGCCGCTGGCCGGCGTGAACCCGCTCGCCGACTGCAAACCTGTCACCGACGTGACCCTGGCCATCGAACGGGCGGGTAACAACGTCCTGGTAAGCTGGCCCGCCGCGGCCACCGACTTCGTCGTTCAAGGCACGCCCAGCCTCACCGACCCGCAGTGGGGCGCGGTCAACGCGACGGTCGAGGTCGTCAATGACCGCAACGTTGTGACGCTGCCGATTGGCACGGGCACACAGTTCTTCCGGTTGATCAAGTAAACGAGCCCTCCGTTAGGCGCGGGCGGGTTTGGTCTGCCCGCGCCTGACTCTCCGTCCGCGCCATGCGCGAACCCCGTCAATTCACACGACCGCAAGCGACGACCGCCTTCACGCTCATCGAGTTGCTGGTGGTGATCGCCATCATTGCGATCCTGGCGGGTATGCTCCTGCCGTTACTGGGACGCGCGAAGGAAAACGCCCGGCGGATGCATTGCACCAACAACCAGCGGCAGATCGGATTGGGGATCATGATGTATCGCGACGACCAGCGCGACCGCCCGCCGCTTTACCTTTTCAATCCCACGAACAAGACCTACGGCTTCGTCGGTGGCAACCAGCCTTACCTGGAGAAGGGCTACGTCGAGAATTCCAACTCGTTCATCTGCCTCTCGGACCGCACGCGCGGGCGCATTACGATCGATTTGGGCTGGGAGTATTTCGGCGATTTTACGACCAGTTACGCGTATCACATGGGCCCCTGGCAGCAGACGACGCCCGAAGGCAAGAAATGGCTCGAAGAGCAGATCGCCCGTTGGAGCACGCGCTTTATCGTGCTGGCCTGCCCGTGGCACCGACACCTGTTCAGCGGCTGGACCGGCAGCAAGTTCGACCCGGATAAGAGCTTCTCCAAGAAGACCAACATCAAAGACCTCTGCCTCCGTTACGACGGCGCGGTGAACAGCTTCTTCTGGCCGGCCACGAATTGGGAGGAGGAACCGTACATCCGGACGCGGTAAGCCGGGACTCGGCGGCCAGCCCCGGTCGAACGCGGGGTTGTGTTCTTGGCCTGGGTGTGGCAAGAGATCCGCATGACCATCGCCTCGCTTCCCGTTCGCGCGGCTCCGCGCTGCGGGGCCGGTTTCACCTTGATCGAGCTGTTGGTGGTCATCGCCATCATCGCCATTCTGGCCGGGATGTTGTTGCCGGCTTTGGGACGGGCGAAGGCGCGGGCGCAAGTGGCGATGTGCCAGAACAACGAGCACCAGCTCGCGCTGTCGCTGATCTTCTACGCGAATGATAACCGGGGCGTTTTCCCACCGCGCACCGGCCAGAACCGCTGGCCCACCCAGCTCCAACCCGGTTACGGGGACGTGAAGATCCTGCTTTGCCCAAACGACCCGACCAACCGGGCCCGCCGCGTGATTTCGTCCACCGTTGCCAAGCCAATGGCACCCGACTCCGCCCCGCGCAGTTTCATCATCAACGGTTGGAACGACTACTTCCAGGAGGTGCTGCACCTGCCGTTTTCGTCGATCGGCGGCAAAAGCATCTCCGAGAGCGCCATCACGAAACCTACCGAGACGATTGTCTTTGGCGAGAAGGCCGCCGGCTCCGAGCATTTTTACATGGATTGCTTCGAAGGGCAGGGGAATGACGTGGATCAGATCGAGCGGGCGCGGCATCTGAGCGGCGGCAAGCAGTCCAAGGTCGGCTATTCCAACTACGCCTTTGCCGACGGCAGCTCGCGCCTGGTCAAACGCGGCCGGCTTCTGTACCCGCTCAACCTCTGGCTGGTGACCGACTACTGGCGCGCCAACCGCATCTTCAGCAAGTGAGCTTCAGCCTTGTCGTCGTCTCGATCTCCTCAACCCCGCCCATTTGATCATGAAAACAACTTGCTCCCGCCCGCTGGTTCGCATCGTTGCCATTGCCGGCCTTGCGCTGAACGTGTCGTTTCGTGCCGCCGCTGCGGACGCCGTTGGCGAGAGCCTCCGCGCCGGCACGAACTACATCGCCACCCCCGTCTATTCGGCGGACGCCGACACGGCGCTGCTCAAGCTCTTTGACCCTGGAACCCGCAGTTGAGGATCACCCTGTCGAGTTTGGCGTGGGTTGAGCGAGCCCTTCGAGGGGATCACCGGTGGTTTGACGGGCAAGCCGGCGCAGAAAGCTGCCTTGGGATTCCAACTGCGGCGCCGTTGCCGCCAACCACGTCCGCAGCCTTTCGTAGCAACCTTTTAACACCTGCCACCACTCGGCTTTGATCGCCCGTTTGAGCGTGCGTTGCCGGCCGCCTTCCACCCCTTGCGCCGCCAGGAACCAAAAATTTCGCCGCGATTTGATGGCGTCGGTGTGAGGGCCCGGATTGAGCCCATCAACCGCGTGAACAGGCTCCACAAGTTGTAAGTCAGCAGCCCCCGCCGGGCGGCCAGTTCCGTCACCCCCGCTTTGCCGC
>JAKANS010000055.1 GCA_021823625.1 bacterium
TCGACAATTTCTGGAAATACAGGCTCAATCAGCACGCTACCCTTAATGACTCTCTCCCTCTGGCAGCCTGAACTAAGATTCTTGTCTCACGCCCGTTGGCGGGAGAGCGGGAATCGTTGCTTGAAGGCGTTTAGTGGCGAGTGCTACGCTCGCCGCGGCGATGTCGCCGCTTCCGGTCGTAATCGACACGAATGTTCCGATCGCCGCGTTGCGTTCGCGCAATGGGAGGATCGGCGGCGTTGCTTCAGCACCTGGGAGCGGACCCGCGATGGCAGACGAACCTGTCCGTGTCGCTGGTGGCGGAATACACCGAGATTGTTCACCGGGAAGGCCGGTCGCTGGGCTATTCGTGGCAGGACTGCGAGGATTTCCTGGACTACGTTTGCGCGGCGGGCGTGGAGCGGCCCATTTACTTCCGCTGGCGGCCGGTGTTGCCGGACCCGGATGACGACCTGGTTCTGGAATTGGCCGTGGCGAGCGGAGCGGCGCACATCATCACGCACAACCGACGGCATTTTACAGAAGCGAAGCAGTTCGGTATTGTCCCCTTGAGTCCGGCGGAGTTCCTGACGAAACTGAGAACGCTGACATGACAACGATGCGAACAGAAGTGCCCGACGCGATCTACAAACAAGCGGTCGCGATGGCGGAGCGTGAAAAGGTGCCGGTGGAGCGGTTGCTCTCCCTCGCGCTGGCGCAGGCGATGGGCGCCTGGCAGACCGAGAGCATCATCGCCGAGCGGGCCAAGCGCGGAAGTCGGGAGAAGTTCTTGGCGGTGTTGTCGAAAGCGTCGGACGTGCCTCCGGTGCCGGGCGACGAATTGCCCGCGCTCTGAGTTTGAGACAGGCGGGACGCGCTGTCCTACTTTTTCGCCGCCTTCATCTCGAAGACCAATTCGTGAAGGTGAAGGGGTCAGTGCTTGATAATGGTGCCTTTGGTGGGCCTTGAACTCCGGTTGATTTGCCGACTTCTTTGCCTGGCCGGAACCAAACCCGGGAGACTCTCAGATTCTCTCGGCGGCGCTTCTCAACCGGAACGATTGCGTTGGTTTGGGGAGCGCAGGCGTCGCCGTTTCCGGCCTCTGGCCGGAAACATCGGGCTCGGCAAGGCACCACGCTTTGGCTTCGCAATTGTTTGCGCCAACCTGCCGGCGGAACGCCGACGGAAGCGACCGGGACGGTCGCGCTCCCGTGTCTGATCCGGCGCGCCAGCTTCCAGCCGGCTTTCGGCACGCACCTGCGCAAAGCCGGGCAGAGAAGTTTCTGTGGTCAGCGGCTGACTGTTCTGGCTCCGCGTCTTGGCAAACAACGCGCTATTCGCTCGAGCCTGCCGCGCTCTGACGCGCGCAGCCACGGGGCGAGACGGTCGCGCTCCCCATCTCAGACGGTGTAAAGGGTGCTGTTAACCCACCGCGCGGGTCGTGTTTTCCCGCAGCGCCGCCTGGTAGGTCGCCAACGCCGCGGCGCCGCAGACCAGCCGGATTTGCCCGAACTCCGGGTGGGCCGCGAGGAAGGCCCGGCATTCGCGCACGGCGATGCGGGCCGCGCGCTCGATCGGGAAACCGCAGGCGCCGGTGCTGATCGACGGAAAGGCAATGGTCTTCAGACCGCGCGCCGCGGCCAGCGCCAGGCTGTTGCGGTAGCAGCTCGCCAGCAGCTCGTCCTCGCCGTGGCGGCCGTGGCACCACACCGGGCCAACCGTGTGGATGGCCCACCGGGCCGGCAAACCGCACCGGTGACCGCGCGCCGCGCGCTCGCCGCTGCGGCTTTGGGTTTTCAGCGCGGGGGCGGTGGGGTAGAACCGGCGCCATGAACGCATGCATTCCCGTCCGCATCCGCAGGGGGAGTAGTTCCGTGGTGACGGGCTGGCTGAGGGTCTTCGCCAGCGTTTGCGTCTTGAGCGGACGACTCGTCGTTTCCACACACGCCACACCGGCCGCCCCGTGCCCCGCCGTGCTCGCGCCGGAAGCTTTCCGGCACTACGTGGATGCGTTCAACGCGAACGACCGCGAACTTTACGTCCCGCACATCCCCAATGCCGCGGCCTGGGATTTCCTGCGGACCAACGTCCCGCTGCTCGACTGTCCCGACAAAGAGCTCGAGGAGATTTACTATTTCCGCTGGTGGACGTTTCGGAAGCATCTCCAGCAAACCCCCGACGGCTTCATCGTCACCGAGTTTCTGCCGCCGGTCGGCTGGGCCGGAAAATACAACTCCATCGACTGTGCGGCAGGTCATCATTTGCATGAAGGTCGGTGGCTGAACGCCCCGGCTTACCTCGATGACTATTCGCGGTTCTGGTTTCACGGCGGGGGCGAGCCGCGCCGGTACAGTTTCTGGGCCGCCGATGCGATCTGGGCGCGTGCGTTGGTCACCGGCGACGACCGGCTGGCCAGGGAGCTGTTGCCCGACCTGGTTCGAAATTACGAAGCGTGGGAGCAGGATCGCCACGACGCCAATGGCTTGTACTGGCAGGCCGACGGCAACGACGGCATGGAAGTGTCGATCAGCGGCGCGCTCCAAGCGGAGGCGCAAGGCTACCGCGCCACGATCAACAGCTACCAATACGGCGACGCGCTGGCCATCGCCACCATTGCGGAGCGTGCCGGACAGCAGGAGTTGGCCGGGCGCTTCCGGGCCAGGGCCGCCGAAATCAAGCGGCTCGTGCAGGCGAAGCTCTGGGATCGCGAAGCGCAGTTCTTCAAAGTCCTGCCCCGCGGCGACAACACCCGCCTCTCGGACGTGCGCGAAGAACACGGTTTCACGCCGTGGTATTTCGATTTGCCCAACGCAGACCAGAGCGTGGCCTGGAAGCAACTGATGGATCCCCAAGGTTTCTACGCACCGTTCGGACCGACCACCGCCGAGCAACGCCATCCAAAGTTTGCCGTGTCCTACCAGGGTCACGAGTGCCAATGGAACGGACCGAGCTGGCCTTACGCCACGTCCATCACCCTGACCGCCCTGGCGAATCTCCTGAACGATTACGAGCAGGACGCCGTCACGCGCCGGGATTACTTCGACCTGCTGAAGATTTATACGAAGTCGCATCGGCTGAAACTCGCCGACGGCCGGGTCGTGCCGTGGATCGACGAGAACCTCAATCCGTTCACCGGCGACTGGCTCGCGCGGACCCGACTGAAACAATGGAAGGATGGCACTTGGGATGCCGGCAAAGGCGGCGAAGAGCGCGGCAAGGATTACAACCACTCGACGTTCTGCGACCTCGTCATCAGCGGTTTGGTCGGATTGCACCCGCGGGCCGACGAAACGGTCGAGGTGAACCCGCTCGTGCCCGACGGAGCCTGGGACTATTTCTACCTGGATCAAATCCGCTACCACGGGCACTGGCTGACCGTTCTCTATGACAACACCGGCACGCGCTACGGCAAGGGCCGGGGCCTGCGCGTGTTGGCCGATGGCAAAGAGATCGCCGCGGCGGATGTTTTGAGCCGCGTCACTGGCCAGTTGCCTTCATCGCGAACCAGCGGTGCGGCCACCGAAACAACCGCCGGCTGGGTCAAGTACGCGCAGAACCCGGTCCTGGGTGGCCAATATGGAACGTGCTTCGACATCTCCGTTTTGAAGGATGGTGATCGATACCGCATGTGGGTTTCATGGCGCCCGAAGAAGAGTGTGGCGCTGGTCGAGAGTGCGGACGGCCTCCATTGGAACGGCCCGCCGCGCATCGTCTTAAGGCCACGACCGGAGACCGGTTGGGAGGACGACATCAACCGCCCAGTGGTCCTCAAACGCGCCGATGGTTACCATCTCTGGTACACCGCTCAGACCCATGACCGATCCTGGATTGGCTACGCCACCAGTCCCGACGGGTTGCATTGGATCAAGCGTGCCGACAACCCAGTCTTCAAAGCCGACCCGGCCAGCGCCTGGGAAAAACACAAAGTCACCGCCTGCCAGGTCATTTCTCAGGGCGATTGGCACCTGATGTTTTACATCGGCTTCCGGGACGTGGACCACGCGCAAATCGGCGTCGCCCGCTCGCGCAACGGCATCACCGACTGGCAGCGGCATCCGGCCAACCCGATCATCCGACCCGGCCAGGACCAGTGGGACCACGACGCGTGCTACAAGCCCTTCGCCATTTTCGACGGCACGAAGTGGCTGCTTTGGTACAACGGCCGTCATGGCAGCCTGGAACAGATCGGCGTAGTCTTCCACGAAGGGCCAGACTTGGGATTCGAGTAACCGCGCCCCCATCCGTCCTGCGCTTCACCTTGGCGCGCGGGTGGAAACGGGATCGCTTTGCGGCCGACCGGGAATTCGCGCTACACTCGGCTCATGGCCGATGCTGCCACCATTCGCTTTCGAGTCACCGGCATGACCTGTCAGGGCTGTGCCCGCGCCGCCACGAACGCCATCCAGTCCGTGCCCGGCGTGGCCAATGCCGCGGTGGACCTCGCCGGCAACAGCGCCACCGTCCGCTGGGCGCCTGACACGACGCCCAACCCGCACGCGGTGGTGGAAGCCCTTAAGCGCGAAGCCGGCTTCCAGGCGGCGCCGATCGAAGCCGGCCAGGCCACACCCCCCGCCAAACCCTGGTCGCCACTCGAAGGCTGGCTTTTTAACGTGGTGATCGGCAGCGCGGCCACGCTGCCACTGCTTATCGGCGAATGGTTTTTTGGCCTGGGCATGGAGCGTTGGTTCCAATGGCTGGCCTTCGCCTTGGCGCTGCCGGTGCAGGTGTTTTGCGGCGCGCGGTTCTATCGGGGCGCGTGGAGCCAGCTCCGCGTTCGCTCCGCGAACATGGACACGCTGGTGGCGCTCGGCTCGACGACCGCCTTCGCCTACAGCGCTTTCGCCTTGTTCGCCGGCTGGCACGCTCACCTGTACTTCATGGAAGCCGCCGCGATCATCACCTTGATCGGCGTCGGGCACTGGCTCGAAGCACGCGCCAGCAGCCGCGCCGCCGACGCGCTAAAATCGCTGCTCCACCTCGCTCCCGCCACCGCCCGTTGGCTCAACGCGGCTGGCGTGGAGACCGAAGTGCCGGTGGCAAACCTCGCCGTGGACGACCGCGTCCTGCTCAAGCCCGGCGACCGCGTGCCAACCGACGGCGAAGTGCTCGAAGGCCAGTCGGCGGTGGACGAGGCAATGCTCACCGGCGAATCGTTGCCGGTCGAAAAGGCGGCCCGTGCCAGACTCTATGCCGGCACGGTCAACCAAAATGGCCGGCTCGTGATGCGCGTGACCGCCACCGGCGAAGGCACGGCGCTCCAGCAAATCGTCGCCGCGGTGCAGCGCGCCCAAAACAGCCGCGCGAACATCCAACGTCTGGCCGACCGCGTGAGCAACGTCTTCGTGCCAGTCGTGGTGCTCGTGGCTTTGGCCACCGCGGTGTGGTGGGGCCTCGCCTACGCCCGCGCATCTGCGGTTCATCAAACCCTGAGTCCCTGGCTGTGGCACTCGACGCTGCCGTTGACGCCGCTGGCCGCGGCGGTAGTCCACGCCGCGGCGGTGTTGATCGTGGCCTGCCCGTGCGCAATGGGCCTGGCCACACCCATCGCCATCATGGTCGGAACGAACGTCGCCGCCCGCCGCGGCATTCTGATCCGCGACGGCCTGGCGCTCGAAAAATCGGGCCGGCTCACCGGTGTCGTGTTCGACAAAACCGGCACGCTCACCCAAGGCAAAGTCGAAGTCGCCGCCGTCGAGGACGTGCGGCCCAAAGACCGGCGCGAGCCGGCGCTGAAGGATGTGGCGGCCGCGCTCGCCGCGCCTTCCAACCACCCGCTGAGCCAGGCCATCGCTCGGTGGGGCGAGACTCCGCCGAGCCCTGCCAGCCTGGAAAACTGGACCGAGCTTCGCGGCCAAGGCTTGCAGGCGCGCTCGCCGCTGGGCCTCCTCCGCCTGGGTTCGCTCGCCTGGCTGCGCGGGGCTGGTGTGGCTTTCGGCACCTTGCCGAAGTTCGCCGACAATTGGGCCGACAAAGGCGCCACGGTCATCGGCCTGGCCGCGGACAGCACTTTGCTGGGGTTGTTGGCCTTGCGGGACACCGTCAAGCCGCACGCGGCGCAGGTGATTCAGCGTCTCACCGCCCAAGGCACTCGCGTGTATCTGGTCACCGGCGACAACGCCCGCACCGCTGCCGCAGTCGCTCAACAGGCGGGCATTCCGCAAGCGAATGTGTTCGCCGACGCCAAACCCGAGCGGAAGGCAGACATTATCGCCGACCTGCAACAGCGCGGCGAACGCGTGGCCTTCGTGGGCGATGGCATCAACGACGCGCCCGCGTTGAAGCAGGCCAACCTCGGCATCGCCGTGAGCCGTGCCAGCGACGTGGCCCGCGAGGCGGCGGACCTGGTGTTGCTGCGGTCGGACATCGACGCCATCCCGGAAGCGCTCGGCCTGGCCCAGGCCACGTTGCGGACCATCAAACAAAACCTGTTCTGGGCGTTCTTCTACAACGCCGCCGCGGTGCCGCTGGCCGCGCTGGGCTTCATCAGCCCCATCCTGTGCGCCGCCGCGATGGGCCTGTCCGACCTGATCGTCATCGGCAACGCTCTGCGCCTGCGCCGTTGGCGGGTGCGGCCGTGACGCCTCGCCTGGGATCGGGGCGGCGGGTGCTTGCATCGTTCTGATGTCCGCTTTACGCTGTGCCCATCGATATGGAAACCGTAACCTTGTCGCCGAAATTTCAGATCGTCATCCCCAAGGCAATCCGCGAACAACTTGCCCTCCGACCCAGCCAGAAATTCTCGGTTGTGCGGGACGGTAGCCGGATCCAACTCGTGCCTTTGGAGCCGGCGCGCAAACTCAAGGGCTTCCTCCAGGGCATCGACACAACCGTGGCGCGCGAAGCCGATCGGTTATGAACGTGGTGGACTCCTCGGCCTGGCTCGAGTACTTCGCCGGCACACCCGCCGCGGAGCCATTCGCGCCCGCCCTCGAGGATACCCGCCGGCTGCTCGTGCCCGCCGTGACCCTCTACGAGGTCTTCAAACGCGTCTGGCAGCAGCGGGACGAAACGGCGGCGCTGCGGGCGGTGGCATTGATGCGGCAGGGCGAAGTCATTCCGCTCGACGCTGCGCTGGCGGTGGCCGCCGCGCGCCTCGGCGCCGAGCACAAACTGCCGCTGGCCGACGCACTCATTTATGCCACCACCCGCCTGCGTGACGCCACCCTGTGGACGCAGGACGAGCATTTCGACGGCCTGCCGGCCGTGAAGTTCTACAAGAAACGGAAGTGAGCGCGCCGCCGGCAAAACGTGCCGCAGGCGGGCACAGCCTACCCCAACCAGGGCCGGTTAAAGCCGGATCGCCGAACGGAACTTCTTGCCAAGGGCGGAGCCGCGTCGAATCCTAATCGCCGCATGAACTCCCATAGCGCTTCCGCCGAGGCATCTCCGATGCGTTCGCCTCAATTCCCACTCAACCGCCGGCGCTTCCTGCGTTCGGCCCTCACCGCCACCGCGGCGCCACTCGTCGTGCCAGGCGCGGTGCTGGGCTTGAACGGCGCCACGGCGCCAAACAGCCGCATCGCGCTTGGCGGCATCGGTCTGGGCAATCGCGCCATGTTCACCCTGCCCAATTTCCTGGCGATGCCGGATGTGCAGTACGTCGCCGTGAGCGACGCCCGGGAGGATCGTCGCAAGGTGTCGAGCGAGGCGGTCAACGCCCATTACGGCAACCACGACTGCCGGGTCTATCACGATTTCCGCGAGCTGCTCGCGCAAAAAGACCTCGACGCCGTGTACATCGCCACCGGCAACCGCTGGCACGCGATGGCCTCGATGTTCGCCGCGCGCGCCGGCAAGGATGTCTATTGCGAGAAGCCGATCAGTCTCACCATCCGCGAAGGCCGCCAGCTCGTGGACATGTGCCGCCGCTGCGGCACGATTTACCAGGCCGGCACCCAGCGGCGCTCGACCGAGAGTTATCAATTCGCCCGCCGGTTGGTCCTGCAAGGCAAGATCGGCAAGGTCCACACGGTCGAAATGCAGGTGTGGACCGGCGGCACGGTGCCGCATCAGAAGGCCACCGCCGTGCCGGCCGGCTGGGATTACGACCAATGGCTCGGGCCGGTGCAATGGCGTCCGTTCGTGCCCGGCCGCGTGAACGGCTGGCCGTACTTTTGGGACACCGGCGAGGGCATGCACACGGACATGGGCACGCATTACACCGACCAGATGCAATGGGTGCTCGGCACCGACAACACCGCCCCGGTCGAGTTCGAGACCAGCGACATGGTCTGGCCCGACCCGAAGCAGTGGATGAGCGAAACCGCCATCTCCGGCACGTTCAAATGCCGGTACGCGAACGGCGTTCAAGGCATCCTTTATCAGCGAAAGGGCTTTACTGACCGTTACATTCGCTACATCGGCGACGCCGGCTGGGTGCAGGTGGACGACGAAACGGACGTCGTCACCGCCGAACCGAAGTCGATCCTGCAAACCCGGGAAGGCGGCGGCTTGAGTTGGGCCAACGCCAGCTCGCACATCCGCAACCTGCTCGATTGCATCCGCAGCCGCCGGCCGACGCTGTGCAATCCGGAGGTCGGCCACCGCGCGCAAAGCATCGTCCAATCCATGACCATCAGCGCCCGGCTGAACCGGAAGCTCAAGTGGGACCCGGTCAAGGAGGTCTTCGACTGCGAGGAAGCCAACCGCATGTTGTACCGCGAGCCGCGCGCGCCGTGGCGGGTGGTGTGAACGCACGAACCGGAAACCTTCAACGAATTCGCCCGATGAAATCCCATCTCCTCTCGATCTCTGCGCAAACAACCCACGGGTTCTGGTCCGGTCACAGGTGGGGCGAGACTCCGTCGAGCCCAGCCCCGAAGCGACTCGGCCTTTCGCCCACCCGACCGCGCGCCTTCTACGCCGCCATTTGCCGTGCCGCGGCGGTCTTGGTGGCAATCGCCGTGGCGGTGTCCTGCCCGATCCGCGCCGCTTCTGAAAGCGCCCCCCTCGACGCCTTGATGCATTACGAATCCGGCGCCGATGCCACGCCGCTGCGCCAGTACGAACAACTGGTCGCCCAGTCCGTCAACGACGCTGCGCTCCGCGCGTCGGTCGAAGCCGACCTGCTGCGCGTGCTGGCCGGCGACTCCACCTTCGAGGCCAAACGCTTCGCCTGCCTGAACCTCGCGGTCATCGGGACCGAAGCCTCGGTCCCGGCGCTGGCGGCCTTGCTGAAACAAGACGAAACCGTCGGCATCGCCTGCGCCGCACTGGCGCAGAACCCATCGCCAAAGGCGACCGCCGAACTGCGCAAGGCGCTGGGTTCAACAACGGGTCGGTCCCAAGCCCAGGTGGCGCATGCGCTGGGTGTGCGCAAAGACACCAAGGCGGTGGCGCAACTGAACAAGCTGACCAGCGGCAGCGACCTCGACGCCGCCGAGGCAGCGATCGTCGCCCTCGGCAAGATCGGCACGCCGGGTGCGCAAAAGACGCTCGCCGCCCTCCGCCAGGAGTGCCCCGAAGCCTTGAGCCGCGCGGTTGTCGAGGCCTCGCTGAGCTTGGCCGAAGACCTGGCTGCCAGGGGCCGGCCGCGGATCGCCGCCGGCATTTACGGCGAATTGCTCGTACCTTCGCGGCCCGTGGACATCCGACGCGGCGCGTTCGGCGGCTTGGTGCGATTGGACCGTGACGGCGGAGAAAAACGAATCGTGGAAACGTTGCGGGACAGCGACGCCACGCTCAAGCCGACCGCCATCGCCGCCACGGTGAACGTCAAAGCTAGTGGCGCCTCGAAGAAGTTCGCCGCCGAACTGCCGAAGCTCGAGCCGCACGAACAGGTGCTGCTGATCGAGGCACTCGCACAACGCGGCGATCCAGCCGCGCGCGTCGCCGTCCAGGAACAACTCGGCGCCGCGGACAAATCCGTTCGGCTCGCGGCCATCCAGGCGGTTGGCCAGGATGGCGATGCCGCCACCGTGCCGGTGCTCGCGCGGGCCCTGCCGGCCGCGCAAAGTCCGGAGGAACTCAAAGCCATCGA
The DNA here is from genome assembly GCA_021823625.1 of bacterium. Lineage (GTDB taxonomy): Bacteria > Verrucomicrobiota > Verrucomicrobiia > Limisphaerales > J093 > DSVZ01. Next base: position 9,959 of record JAKANS010000055.1, read on the forward strand.
ACTGGCGCTCGCGAGCTTGCGTGGCGGCGACGACACCGACAAAGCGCTGATGGCCCAACTGCGCAACCGCATGGCCGGCCCGAAGACGCCGATCCTGGCTGCGTTGGTGCATCGCGCCAACCGGATCGCCTTCCTAGCCTTTGTCAGCGAAGCGGGCAGCAGCGATGCCGCCACCGCCAAACTGGCGTTTCAAGGCTTGAGCCGGGTGGCGCAACCGGACGACGTGGCGGCGCTGCTCCAGGCGCTTGCCGGTCTCCGCGCGGACGGCGCGCGCGAGGAAGCCGAGGCCTCGATTGGCCAGGTGCTGAACCGCGCAGGCGACCCGGCCGGCCACTCGGCGGCGGTGCGCGAAGCACTGACCCAGGCAAAGACCGTGCCGGCCCGCTGTTCGCTGCTTCGACTACTGGTGGCCTGCCCGGATGCACCGGCGCTGGCGACGGTGAAGTCCGTGCTGGGCGACGCCGACCCGCAGGTGAAGGAAGCGGCGATGCGCACGCTGGCCGACTGGCCGAACGCCGCGGCGTGGGAGCCGTTGATCGCGGTTTATCGTCAGGCCGGGAGCGAGACGGAACGCGTGCTCGCCCTCCGCGGCCTGGCACGTCTCTTGGGCGAGGAAAACGCCAAACCCGATGCGCAGTTGATCGGCCGCTATCGTGAGTTGCTCGGCAGCGCGAAGGGTGACAACGACCGCAAGCTGGTGCTGGGACCGCTGGCGGGCTGCGCGCATCCCGATGCCTTGAAGCTCGCCGTCGAGCAACTCGACCAGCCCGGCGTCCGCGCCGAAGCGGCTCAGGCCGTAAAAGCCATCGCCGAAGCCATCAAGCCCCAGCATCCGCAGGAAGCGGCCGAGGCATTGAAGAAAATCCAGTGAGCGGGCGCGTACGCCATCACCGGAACAAACTTGGCCGACCAGCATCTCCCCCGGCACCTGAAGTGTTTGGGACCGCCACGAGGCGGCTTGCTGCCACCTCCGAAGCGTCGTAGCGTCTTGCCATGCTTGAGTCGTCCCAGATCGCCAGATGAGCATCGCCGAGCGGTTGCAGGCGATGGAGCAGTTGTGGGACGCCCTTTGCCGGGACCCGGCGGAGGTTCCGTCGCCGCAGTGGCACGCGGAAGTGCTCGCCGACCGGAAGGCGCGAGCGCAGCGGGGTGAAGCGAAGTTTCTCACCTTGGAGCAACTGAGATCGCGTCTTCGGGCTGCGGCGGCGTGACCGTTGTCATCCTCGAGGATGCGGCCGCGGTGGGCGGCGATGTGGTCGGCGCGGATGGTGCGAGTGCCGGGGCGCGATTGGTCGGAGCCGCCGCTGGCGCGTTCTCGAGCTGGCGGAGGCGCTGTGCGAGTTGTTGCATCCGCGACTCGTAGTCGGCGCGCAATTGCTGCATCTCGCGGCGCAGCGCTTCCATCTCCGGGTTGGGTGCCGACTGGGCCAGCGCCGCGGTCGCTGCCAACAGAACAGCAAACAGCGTCACCCAAAACCGACCGTGCTTTTGTCTGGGGATGCGCAGGCCGGGGAGACGGTGGATGGCGTGAAGGTGGCGGAAGCGGCGGAGCGCGGGCGGCTTTATAAGCAGGGTGGGCATGGGCGGTGCGGGCGCAGAGTCGGCGCGCCGGCGGGGGCGTCAAGCGGCCGGCGGGTGTGGCCGTAACCGTTGGTTGCCGAAGGCGGCGGAGTTGGCTAGCTTTCACCCAGTTTGTGTTATGACACTGACCGAAAGAATACTCGCCCGCGCCGCCGGCAAGGCGCGGGTTGAAGCCGGAGACAATGTCTGGGTGAACGCCGACATGCTGATGACGCACGACGTCTGCGGGCCGGGGACGATCGGGGTTTTCAAGCGCGAGTTTGGCATGAATGCGAAGGTCTGGGACCGCCAGAGGGTGGTCATCATCCCCGACCATTACATCTTCACGGCGGACTCGAACTCCAACCGGAACGTGAACCTGCTCCGCGATTTCGTGCGCGAGCAGAACCTGCCGTATTTCTACGACGTGATCGACGACCCGAAAGGCACCTGGCAGTTCGATGCCGCCAAGGGCAACCGGTTCCGCCAATTCGGCACGCACTATGCCGGGGTCTGCCACAGCGCGTTGCCGCAGAAAGGCCACACGCGCCCCGGCGAGGTATTGTTCGGCACCGATTCGCATACGTGCACGGCGGGCGCGTTCAACGAGTTCGCCACCGGCATCGGCAACACCGACGCGGGTTTTGTGATGGGCACGGGCAAGCTCTTGCTCAAGGTGCCGGAAACGATGCATTTCCGGCTCGAAGGCCGGCTCCAACCGGGCGTGATGGCCAAGGACATCATCCTGCACATCATCGGCGAAATCGGCTTCGATGGCGCGACCTACCGGGCGATGCAATTCGACGGCCCCGGCGTGGCCGGGCTTTCGATGGACGACCGGATGACGATCGCGAACATGGCGATCGAGGCGGGCGGCAAGAACGGCATTTTCGAATTCGACGCCCGCACCGCGGAGTACGTCGAGGCGCGGACGAAGTTGAACGGCACGAAGGCGGCGTACGAGCCAGCCGAGTCGGACCGCGACCAGAAGTTCGTGTACGAATCGGTGGTGGACCTGAGCCAACTGGAGCCAACCGTGGCCTGCCATCCCGATCCGGGCCAACGCAAAAAGGCGAAGGAACTGGGCGCCATCAAGCTCGACCGCGCGTACGTCGGTTCGTGCACGGGCGGCAAAACCAGCGATTTCGTCGAGTTCGCCCGCATCGTGCGCGGCAAGCAGGTGGTCATCGACACGTTCGGCGTGCCGGCGACGCCGGAGATCGTGCATGAATTGCAGACCACGCGCTGGGGCGACCAGACGATCTGGCAAATCCTCGTCACGGCGGGTGTGCAGATGACCGAGAACGCGGGTTGCGCGGCGTGTCTCGGCGGCCCGGTGGACACGTTCGGTCGGATGAACCAGGCCGCGCTCAAGTGCATCAGCGCCACCAACCGGAACTTTCCCGGCCGCATGGGCCACAAGGAATCGCAAGTGTTCCTCGCCTCGCCCGCCACGGTGGGGGCCAGCGCGCTCACGGGCCGGATCACCGATCCACGCGAGTACCTGCCCTGACGCGCCTCGAGTGTCCAACTTCCACCGCTTCCGGGTGAACGTTGAAAACCGGCGGCGCCGACGCTCCGTTGACTGGGAGCGTTCGCACTGCGCACCACGATGCAAAATCAACGCCTAGCTGAAGAATGCTTTCCGACTGACCTTGACCCCATGATCACTTACCGACCGGGCAACGCCCTCGATGTGGACGCCGTGATCGAGTTGTACCGCGCCTCGACGCTGGGGGAGCGCCGGCCGGTGGAGGATCGCGACCGGATGGCGCGCATGTTGCGCGAAGCGAACCTGGTGGTCACGGCTTGGGACGGCGAGCAATTGGTGGGGGTCGCGCGGTCGCTGAGCGATTTCGCCTACGTGACCTACCTTTCCGACCTCGCCGTTCACGTCGCCTGGCAGCGACAAGGAATCGGTCGCGAACTGATCCGACGGACGCGCGAATTGGCGGGAGCGAAGGCGACCTTGGTGCTTTTGGCGGCGCCCGCGGCCACGGAATATTATCCGCGGCTTGGCTTCGTCCGGCACGAGCAGGCCTGGATGCTCGGTCCGGGCGACGAGTTCAAAACCTGACTTGGGGATCCGAGGTTGTGGTCAGCGCTGGAAGCGGCGGGCGCGCTCGGCGGGGATTTTGTCTTCGGGCGGCCGAACGCCAGAGCCGTTAAAAGCGAGACTCCGAAGCAGGCTTGGGCGGCGGCTCAGGAGGTTCGATCAACCGGGGTTGGAGCCCCACGCGGAAAAACTGCCGGCGCGCAGAACGGCTGAGCCGTGCGGAACGAATCCGGCCGGGACGATCAACGGCCTTCCATCATGCCGGCCGGCAAACCGTTTTCCCAGCTCTTGGGGGCATTCCACGGGCGCTCGGAGAGGTTTTCGGAATCGGTCGTGGAGGCGCAGCCGGCGGCAAAGCCGAGCAGGCCCAGAGCTACGATGAGACGGGAATGCCGGCGGAAAAAACGGACCAGGATCGCCATGTTACTTGAGCACTTCGTCGCCCACCTTCAGGTCCGCCTGTTTCCATTCGGACATCACGTTGGCGATGGATTGGTCTTCCTCGACCTTGGCGATTTTCACCTTGGCCACCAGCTTGCCGTCCCGGTTTACGAGCAGCTCGCCGCGTTCGACGGCGCCCTCTTTACGGCCCAGGTCGAGCACCACAAAGTCCCATTGCGGATCCACGGCCAAAACCTTGCCGTTGCGGGCCAGCTTCATGTCGGGCGGCAGATCCCGGCCTCCTTCGTAAATGTCCAGCCGCGCCTTGGTCTGCTGGTATTGGGTGAGCAACAACTTGTTTTCCGACGTCATGCCGGCCAACGCTTCCTTCGCCCGTTCCAGCGCGATCAAGCGCGAACGGACCTCTTCCACCGGGATGGTCAGGGCTTTCCAGGCGGCCAAGTTGCGATTCGCGTCCGTCAGTTCGCCCTTGGTCTTGTTCAATTCCGCCTCGTTCTTGTCGGCGCGGGTCTGCTGGGTATTTGCCCGGGCGGTCTGGGCGTCCAGTTGTTCCTTGGTGCCCGCCAGATCCCGATCGAGCTTGTCGGCGCGTTCGTTGGCGGATTTGGCATCTGCCGACGCCTTCCGCTCCGCCTCCTGCGACGCCGTGAGCTGGGTCCGGGTCTCATGCAGGTCGGTCTGGAGACCGCCGATCTTGGTGGCCACCTGCATGTGGCTGACGACAAAGATGGCAATGCCGGCCACAATGGCGACGATCAGGCTGATTCGCTGGAGCATGGTACTAAATCGTTAAGCGTCTGAACTCTCCGGCAGCTTATTATCACGACCGCCCGTGTCAACGCTGGTTTCCTCGGCCGTTGCCGGTCCCACCGGGGATAACCCTGCCGCGCCGCCGTTTACCTCGGCCGGCACGGCTTTTGCACATTTACATCCACGGGCCGTACTAAGCAAGCCACGTTCCAACTTCGCTCCGGAATCCGCCGGGCACCGGTTTGGAACACCTTGCGGCTTTCTGCAATGCCAGGCTCCGCAAGCCTGGGCGTTGGATCGGTCTCGGCCCAAAAGCGCCGTTGCCAACTTGCCGCCGCCACCCACCCCCTGCTAGGCTGCGCCTTCCGGTCAAACCGGATTACGATGGACTACAAGAACACGTTGAACCTGCCGCGCACGGACTTCGCGATGAAGGCCGACTTGGTGAAGCGCGAGCCGGCCCGCCTCGCCCAGTGGGAGGCCACCCGGCTTTACGAGCGTATCCAGGCCGCCCGCGACGGCGCGCCCACCTTCGTCCTCCACGACGGCCCGCCGTTCGCCAACGGCGAAATTCACCTGGGCCACGTGCTCAACAAGATTCTCAAGGACATCGTCATCAAGCACAAAACGCTTCGTGGCTTCCGCGCGCCGTACGTGCCCGGCTGGGACTGCCACGGGCTGCCGATCGAGTTCAAGGTCACGCAAGAAATGCGGAATGAGAAGCCGTCGGAGAGGGGGGAGAAGATGCCAGATACCGGATCCCAGATTCCGGCATCCGGCATCCGGCATCCGGCATCCGATTTGTCTCCCGCCGCCATCCGCAATGCCTGCGCCGCCTACGCCCGCAAGTTCATCGCCATCCAGCGCGACCAGTTCAAGCGCCTGGGCGTGCTTGGCGATTGGGACAACCCATATCTCACACTGACCAAGGAGTACGAGGCCGAGGAGTTGCGGCTCTTCGCCAACATCGTCGAGAAAGGCTTCGTCTATCGCGGCAAAAAGCCGGTCTATTGGAGCATCCCGTGCCGGACGGCGCTGGCCGAGGCGGAGGTCGAATACCAGGACCACGTCAGCCAGAGTATCTTCGTGAAGTTCCCGGTGCTCGGCCACGCGAACACGTTCATCCTGATCTGGACCACCACGCCTTGGACACTCCCCGCCAACCTCGCCGTGGCCTACAATTCCAGGTTCAGCTACTCGCTCGTGCGGGTGCCGTTGGACCCGGACGGCGAGCGCAGCGAAGACTACATCGTTTCGACGATGCTGCTGGGCACGGTGGCGGCGAAGTGCGGCTGGCAGAATTACCAGATCGACCGCAGTCTCGAAGCCGGACACCTAAGCCAGATCGAATACCAACACCCGTTCTGTGCCCGTACCGGCCGACTGTTCGCCGGCGATGACTTCGTGACCAACGACACCGGCACCGGCTTCGTTCACATCGCGCCGGGCCACGGCCTGGAAGACTACGGGCTCGGCCTCCGCCAGGGCTTGCCAATCTACTCGCCAGTGAACGATGACGGGCGGTTCGCCTACACGGACGACCTGCCGCGCGAAAGGCAAATGCCGGCTGAGTTGATCGGCAAGTCGATCCTGGAAAAGCACGGCAAGAGCGAGGCGAACGAGGCCGTGCTCCACGAATTGCGTACCCGCCAGGCGCTGCTCCACCAGGAGAATTACCGCCACAGCTACCCGCATTGCTGGCGCAGCAAGACGCCGGTGATCTTCCGCGCGATGGACCAGTGGTTCGTGAAGATTGATCAGGAATTGGATGCCAGAAGCCAGATGCCGGATCCCCGAGCCGGCCATCCGGCACCCGACATCCGGCATCCGGCACCCGGCATCGAGCATTCGACACCCGCCAAGTCTTTCCGCCAACTCGCCATTGCGGAAATCGATCACGTGACTTGGATCCCCGATTGGGGCATCAACCGCATCAAGGGCGCCGTCGAATCGCGCCCCGACTGGTGTATCTCGCGCCAGCGTTCCTGGGGCGTGCCTTTGCCGGCGTTCTACGACGCCGCGGGCCAGCCAATCCTCGACGCCCGCGTCGTGCGCAAGGTTGCGGACTTGGTCGAACAACACGGGTCGAATATCTGGTTCGAGAAGACGGCGGCGGAACTCTGGACGCTCGTGCGGCCCGCGGATTGGTCTGGGCCAGAGGCAACGGCCAAGTCCGCCGACACGCTGGACGTGTGGATCGACTCCGGTTCGAGCAGCCACGCGGTGACCCAGCGGCGCGCCGAGTTGCGAGGCTCCGGCTCCAATGCGGACGGCCGGCTGCCGTTCCAAGCCGACCTTTACCTCGAGGGCTCCGACCAGCATCGCGGCTGGTTTCAGTCGTCGCTGCTGCTCGCACTGGCGGGCAGCGGCGCGGCGCCGTTCAAGACCGTGCTCACGCACGGCTTTGTGGTGAACGACGCGGGCGAGAAGGAGGCCAAGAGCCGCGGCTCGAAGTCAGCCACGCTGTGGGTGAACGACTTTGGCGCGGACGTGCTCCGGCTCTGGGTGGCCAGCCAGGATTACCGCGGCGACATGGTCCTCAGCGAAGCGCGGATGCTCAAGGTGGCCGAGGCCTATCGCCTGTTGCGCAACACGCTCCGATACCAACTCTCGAACCTGTACGACTTCGACCCCGCGAAGCACGCAGTCCCTGACGACCAGTTGACCGGTTTGGACCGCTGGATACTCAGTGAGTTCGCACGACTGGAGGCCGACGTCGCGCGGGCTTACGACACGTGCGAGTTCCACCTTGTTTATCAAAAGCTCAGCCAGTTCGCGGCCGTGGAGCTTTCCTCAGTGTACCACGACGTGGTGAAGGATCGGCTCTACACCGACCCGGTGAATTCACCACGCCGACGCTCCACCCAGACGGCGTTGCACCGCATGGTGGTCAGCCTCTGCCAGATGCTTTCGCCGATCCTGGCTTTCACGGCTGATGAAGCGTGGGAGTTCATTCCCGGAAAGCCGGCGGACTCGGTGCATTTGTCGAGTTGGCAGCCACAAGGATTCAACCTTACCGAAGGCGAGCGCGAGTCTTGGAGCAAGTTGTTTTCTCTTCGTCGCAAGGCCTTGGGCGAGCTGGAAGCGGCGCGCCAAACCAAATCCATCGGGAAAGCGCTCGAAGCAAAGGCCACACTCCAGGGCACATGCGAAATACTCGGGCCATTTCGCAACCACTCCGAAGTGTTGCGCGAGCTGTTGAACGTTTCACAACTGGATTTTGAAGCGCACGCCGATGCCGCTTCTTCGCCGGGCGACTCGAGCCCTGCTGACTTGTTCGCGGAGGATGTTGTCGTGCGTGTGGACAAAGCCGACGGTCAGAAATGCGAGCGCTGCTGGCATTGGGAAACTACAGTCGGCCAGAATGCGCAGCACCCGACGCTGTGCGCCCGTTGCGTGGCCGCGGTGAGCGAACAAGCCAAGGAGTCTGCCGCGGATGCCTGAGCCTGTGTCGCCTCCAGCCGGTTGGCGCGCCGCGCTGATCGAGTACATCCGCGACCAGGCCCGGCCGGTGGACAAGTTCAGTCACCAACCTCGGCTCTACCGGCTCGCGCGGGAACTCGCGGTCGAATTGCCGGGCGACGACGATGTGCTGTTCGCCGCCGCCTGGCTCCACGACCTCGGCGTCTTCGTCGGCCATCGCCCGGAAGATCCGGAAGCGCTCGCGCGCTGGGACAATGTCGCCTCCGCGATGCACAGCGCGCCGGAGGTGCTGACACCGCTTGGATTTCCGCTCGCGAAGATTCCCGCGGTGGTCGAGGCGATCCGTGCGCACCTGGTCAGTTCGACGCCCACGACGCCGGAAGGCATCGTCCTCCGCGATGCGGACATCCTCGAACAGCTCGGCGCCGTGGGCATTTTGCGCACGGTCAGCAAGGTCGGGCGCGACACGCGGTTCCCCACGTTCGCGGAAGTCCTTCAAGTTTTGGGCCGGAATCTTGAAACGCTGCCGGGCCAGTTGCGTTTGGCCAGGGCGCGAGCGCTCGCCGAGCCGCGCGTCAGGACTTTGCGGCAATTCTTCGAGGCGGCGACGAGCGAGGGGAATTCGATTCCGTGGTGAACCGACAGTGTTTGCCCGAGCCGGCGAAAGACTTCACTTCACGAGCCGGCAGCCGTTGAAAACGATGTCGCCGTCTTTCAACCCGGCGCATTTGCCTTCGATGACGACCGGTTGGCCCACTTCGAGCAGATCGACTTCGCTGCCGCCCTCGAACCGGGCGGTCAGCTTGCGCGCGTCCTGCCGGGTGAAGACGGTCCGGTACTGATCGATGTAATTGAACCGGCATTTCACGGTCAGGCCGCGGTCGGGTGACGCCAGCAGCACGCTGAAGTTGCGGGTGACCAGGCCGGTGCTGAACCGCTCCACCTCGCCTTTCACGCGAAAGGTCTGTTTGTCGTAGCGTTTCGCCGCGGCCACCGGATCGGCGGCAAAGTGGCCCGCCAACTCGTCGGCCTCGACCTCGGCGCCTTTCCCGAGCGGCGGCAGTTCGCTCATCGGTCGGACCGGTTTCAATTCGCGCGCCGGCGGCGAGGCTGATTTGGGGGCAAGCTCCTGTTGCCTGCGCAGACGCTCGTTTTCCTTTTTGAGCCTCTCCAGTTCCTTTTGCGCCTTCTTCTGGTCGGTCTCGCGCTGTTGACGATCTTTCTTCTCGTTTTCCTGGCGCAGGCGCTCGTTGTCGGCCTTGACCTTCTGGAGTTCCTTCTCTGCTTGCTCAAGTTGCCGTTTGAGCCGCTCGACCTCGTCGCTCTTCTGTTGCACGGCGCTGTCAACGCCGGCGGCCGGTGCGGCTTGGGCGGAGATCCGGGGAGTGGAAAAGATGCCCATGCCGGCGGCCGTGATGAGAGATGCCAGGAGTTTCGTGCGCATAGATCGGCGCCAGTCGAACGACGGGAGCGGAGAGCGTCAAGCGCGAAGGCGGTCAGCACCGAGCCTTTCGTCGCGCCTCAATCCAGCCCCGCCGCAAGTGCCTGCCCGGCGATCCAGCCGGTGGTCCACGCGGCCTGGAAATTGAAGCCGCCCGTGACTCCGTCGATGTCCAGCAGTTCGCCGGCAAAATACAGGCCGGGGCAACTTCGGCTGGCCATCGTCCGGAAATCCACCTCGCCGAGCCGCACCCCGCCACAGGTCACGAATTCGTCGCGGTTCAGGCTCTTGCCCACGACCGGCAGTTCGGTGCGCGTGAGCTGCCGGACGAGTTGCTGTTGTGCGGACCGCGAAAGTCCGGCCCAGCGTTGGTCGGGCGAGAGCCCGGCAGCGAGGATCAACTGCTCCCAAAGTCGCGCCGGCAGGCCGACACCCGGCGTGTTTACCACGCACCGCGCGCCGTTGGTCTGGCGGCGGGTGGCGAACTCCGCCATCCACGCCGCGGCATCGTACGTCGGCACCCAATCGACTTGCAGCGGAAAGCGATAGTCCAGGTCATGCAGAATCCGCGCGCCCCAGGCGGAGAGTCTCAAGATGGCGGGGCCGCTCACGCCCCAGTGAGTGAAGAGCAACGGCCCGCGCTTGCGCAAACGGGTTCCCGGCACGCCTACCTCGACCGCTTCCACCGAAACGCCCGCCAACGCGCGCAGCCACGGCAGGTCGATGTTGAAGGCGAACAAGGAAGGCACCGGCGGCACCAGCGTGTGGCCGAGCATTTCGGCCAGCCGTCCGGCGGCGGGCGCGCGGCATCCGCCGGTGGCCAGCAGCACCCTGTCGCAGACCAGCGTTTCGCCGCGCGGCAAATTCAGGGCGAACCGGCCGTCCTCGCCGCGCACGACCCCATCGACGCCGGTGTTCGACCGCAGCCCCACGCCGGCCTGGCGCGCGGCGGTGAGCAGGCATTCAACAATGGTTCGCGAGGAATCGGTCACGGGAAACATCCGGCCGTCGCGCTCAGTCTTGAGCGACACACCGCGGGCGCCGAACCAGGCCACGGTATCGCGCGGCTGAAAACGCTGGAACGGCCCGATCAAGGCCCGGCCGCCGCGCGGATAGCGCTCCGCGAGTTCGCGCGGATCGAAACAGGCGTGCGTGACGTTGCAGCGTCCGCCGCCGGAGATGCGCACCTTGGCGAGAAACTCGGGGCCCTTTTCGAGCACGACAATCCGCCGACCCGGCGCGGCTTCGGCGCAGGCAATGGCGGCAAAGAGTCCGGCCGCGCCACCGCCGACCACGACCACGTTAAAGTCGGTCGCCAGCCGGGGAGTCGGCGAGCTGGATCCCGGTGCACTCACGCGGATTTGCCCACCGCGTCCAATTCCTGCCAGCGGTGGTAGAGTCGGGCCACCTCCGTGCGCGCAGTCTCCAGATCGGCAACCAGGCGCGGCGACTCCACGGCCCGCGTGGCGAAGAACGCGGGATCGTTCAGGATCGACTCGAGCTCAGCCACCCGCGCTTCAGCGGTGACGATCGCCGACTCGATGCCCTCGAGTTCGCGGAGTTCCTTGAACGTGAGCTTGCGGGGCCGGGCGGGTTTTGCCGGTGCGGTGGCTTCGTTTCCGTTTCCGGCGGGTCGCAAGCGAACGGCCAGCGCAGCGTCACGCGTGTCGCGTTCCTGCTTCTTTTCGAGGTAATAGGAGTAATTGCCCGGCTGGAGGAAAACGCCGTTCGCCTCGAAGGCCACGATCTGGTCGCAGATGCGGTCGAGGAAGTAGCGGTCGTGGCTGACGACGAGCACCGTGCCATCGAAGCTGGCGAGGGCTTCTTCGAGCATCCGCAGGCTGGGCAGGTCGAGGTCGTTGGTGGGCTCGTCCAGGACCAGCACGTTGCCGCCGCGCTTGAGGACCTTCGCCAGCATCAGCCGGGCGCGTTCGCCGCCGGAGAGCTTGCCGACCGGCTCGCGGACCCGTTCCTCGGCAAAGAGAAATCGCCGCAAATAAGTGCGCACGCTCAGGTGCTCCTCGCCGAACCGGACCGTTTCGCCGCCGTCGGCGATTTCGGCCATCACGGTCTTCGTGTCGTCGAGCTGCATCCGCGCCTGGTCGATGTAATTGAACGCCACCTGGCGGCCGATCGTGACCGTGCCTTCGTCCGGCGGGCGCTCGCCCAGGCAAAGGCGGAGCAGCGTGGTTTTGCCCACGCCGTTGCGGCCCACCACGCCCGTGCATTGACCGGGCTTCAGCGACAGGGTCAGGCCGCGGAAAAGCCAGCGGGCCGCCGGACCGTCGCCCACCTGCGCGCCTGCCTGGATCAACTCCACCGCCGTGTTTCCCAGTTCCGGTGCGCGCGGAATCAGCAGATCCATCTCGCGCTCCTCGGGCGGCGCTTCGAGACCGGCGACCGCGTAAAAGGTGTCCAGGCGGTGCCGGGGCTTGGAGCGTTGGGCGCGCACGCCGGACCGCACCCAGGCGAGTTCCTCGCGGAGGAACCGCTGGCGGCGGCGCTCGGACTGCTCGGCGATCTGGTCGCGAATCGCCTTCGACTCCAGGTAGGCGGTGTAGTTGCCGGGATGCGAGAAGCAGCGGCCGTCGGCGAGTTCGACGATACGCGTCGCGATCGTGTCCAGAAAGTAGCGGTCATGAGTCACGAAGATCACCGCGCCGGCGAAGGTGCGCAGAAAATCCTCCAGCCAGCGGATCGACTCGGCGTCGAGGTGGTTGGTCGGTTCGTCCAGGAGCAGCAGATCGGGTTGGGCGACCAACGCGCGGCAGAGGGCCACGCGACGTTTCTCGCCGCCGGACAGCGGTCCAACCATTCGGTCCAGCGGCGGCGCGTCCAGTGCGGAAGCCTCGGCGGCAATGCGCGTCTGGAGGTTCCAGCCGTCGGCGGCTTCGATGCGGTGGTGCAGTTCGGCCAGTTCGGATTCGCTGCCCCGGCCGGTTTCGTAGCGTTGCAGCCAATCCAGGAGGTCCGCCGCTCCCGCCTGGATGTTCTCGCGTACCGTGCGCGCGCCATCCAACTCGAATTCCTGCGGGAGGTAACCGACGCGGAGTCCGCGCCGACGCGTCACTTCGCCGGCATCGGGTTGTTCCTCGCCGCTCAAGATCCGCAGCAAGGTGGTCTTGCCGCAACCGTTGCGGCCGACCAGGCCGACCTTCTCGCCCGCCTCGACCGCGAGCGTCGCGCCAGCGAGCAACCGCTGGTAGCCGAAGGTCAGGCGCACTTCACTGGCACATAACATCACGCGCCAGAGTCAACGCGGGCCACGCCCGAAAGGAAAGGTGCGTGTGCGGGGCCAACCCCACCTGCGTGCCCGCGATCATTCCGCCGCGCCCGCGCTTACTCGTTGGTGGCGACGCGCAGCACGGTCAGCGACCGGGCCGGGAAAGTGTGGCGGAACGTCGCGCCGCTGACTTTCAAGCGCGCGCTGACCGGCGAGACCTTCCGTGGCTGGGCGAGCGAGTTCTCGTCGGTGAGTTGCGCGCTGGTGAGCACGGTCGCCTGTGCGCGCGGCTTCACTTTGCGGGCGCCGGCGAGGTCGATCTCCGCCTCCAACGCTTGCTCGGTGGCGTTCACGATTTTCAGGATTACCTCTTCCGTTTTCTGGTCGCAGGTGGCGCTGGCGTAAAAGCGCGGCTGGCCATTGGCAGCCTGTGGCGCGTTGCCGGCCTGGACGGGCAGGACCACGTCGCCGCGGTTGCGGCTGAAGAGCTGTTGCACGTAATAGCTGGGCGTGCCGTAAGCGCGGAGGTTGTCGAACCAGATCAGGTTCGGCCGCCACTGCCAGCCTTCCTCGTGGGCCATCAACGGCGCATAGGAACTCATCGTGACCACGTCCGCGTTCCGTTCCAGGCCGGTCAGGTAGGCCGCCTCGGCGAGCGCGCATTCGAGGTTGTTCCGGTTGAGCACACTCACGGTCTTGTCGCTCTGAGCCGCGTACTCGCCCATGAACACCTTCGGCCCGGTACGCGGGTACGAATCGTAACGAAAGGCGTTATCGAGGAACCAAGCCGGGCGGTCGTAGCAATGCTCGTCCACGATGTCGGCCTTCAGTTCGCGCAACTTCGGCCAAAGAAAGTCGAACCGCTCATCCGCGGGGCTGGGGCCGGCGCTGGAAATGAGCCGTATCTCGGGGTGCCTGGCTTTGAGCGCCTTGGCGAATGCCGTGTAGCGTTCGAGGTATTGCGGTCCCCACTGTTCGTTGCCGATGCCGAGCAACTTCATGCCGAACGGCTGCGGATGCCCCATCGCCGCCCGGCGCGCGCCCCACGGACTGCTGGCCGGGCCGTTGGCGAATTCGATCAAGTCCAGCGCGTCCTGGATGAACGGATCGAGCTGGTCGAGCGGCACCAGTTCGCCGGTGTTGAACTGGCAGGCCATGCCGCAGTTGAGAATCGGCAGCGGCTCCGCGCCGATGTCCTCGCACAATTGGAAATACTCGAAGAAACCGAGGCCAAAGGACTGGAAATAATCCGGTGCCGGCCGGTGTTTGAACTCGTCGTTCCAGCGGTTGATGATGAGCTTACGCTCCGCGAGCGGTCCGATGGTGGTCTTCCACTGGTAACGCTTGCTCAGGTCGCGGCCCTCGACGATGCACCCGCCAGGGAACCGCATGAATCCGGGCTCGAGGTCCGCCAGCAGTTGAACCAAGTCTGGACGCAGGCCGTTCGCGCGGTGCTTCCAGGTGTTCTCCGGGAACAGCGAAACCATGTCGAGATCCACCGCGCCGGCACCCACCAAATAGACACTCAAACGCGCCTTTGGCTCGGTTGCGCTCGCGCGGAGCGTCTTCGCATACCGCGTCCACTCGCCGCCGGAGATGCGCAAGGTCTCACCCGCCAGGCGCTGGCCGGAAGGCGAAACCAGGTCCACCGCGAGCGTCGCCGGGCTACCTTGCAGCACGCGGGCCTCCACGCTGAACGTGAACCGCGCGCCTTTCTCGACGCCCATGCCAAAGAAGCCTTCGTTCGAGACGCCAAAGCCGTCGCCGGCTTTCTCGACCGCGAGGCGCAGGTAATGCGGGTTGTTGGCGTTGAGCGGTTCGCGATCAAGCACGCTCAAGGTGCCGACAGCGCCGGCCTTCGCAATTTGCTGCCAACCCATGAGCGGTTCGGTGAACTCGAACGAGCGGTTCTTGACCCGCTCGGGGTAAAGCCCGCCGTCGCCGTTGTAGTTGATGTCCTCGAAAAAAACGCCCCACATCAACGGGCTGACTTCGGCGCCAGGCCTGTCGGTTTGGACTTTGATCGTGGCGGGTGTGGCTTCGGCGGCTTGGACTGCGAGCCCGTTCGTGAAGGTGGCGAGAAGTGTCGCGACCACGCTTAAGGCGCAGGCAACCGGACGAAGCGATGCAAGGCGGCTTGGAATCATGCAGAAAGGTTCGGTTGACGCGGGAACCAAGGCAAGGCGCAAAGCGGCGCAGGCGACGGCCAGGACCAGGCGGTCAACGCCAGCGAATCAGACTCCGCCCCCCCGCCTTGGTGGATTTCTACGCAGGCCCGGTGCGCAATTGTTTGCCAATTCCATGTCACAATTGCGACAAAAAATGTGACATCTGTCTTGTAGCCCGGCATCTCACAGCGCTGAAGCCGCCCCGAAGCCGCCAAGCTTTGGACCTTGCCAGGTTGGCAGCCGCAGCGAAACATCCGCGCATGAACCCGCGACGTTTTCGCTCCTTCGCTTCGTGTTTCCTCGCGCTTGGCTCCAGCCTTGCGTTCGCCCTCGCCGCCCTTGAAACCACGCGTGCGGCCGACGCTGTCGCTGCACCGGCGGTCCGTTCCGTTAACCTCGCCGCCTCGCCGCTGGTTCGCAAAGCGGCCGACGGCGAGCGCGGGGCCGTGACGGTCACGATCGACTCCGACGGCTTGTCCGATGTGGCGGTGCAACTCACGAGCCCAAGTTGGGCTGGCACGCTCAAGGCGACTGCACCCAAGCTGGACAAAGGTGCGCAGAATCTGGACGTGGAAACGCCGGCCCTGACCGCGGCGGTCGCGGTGTCGGTTCAGTTGCAGGCGGCGGGATTTCAGCAGGCGTTCGGACCTTTCGCGGTGGAACCGCCGCGGCACTGGACGGTTTACCTCACGCAGCACACCCACACGGACATCGGTTACACGCGGCCCCAAACCGAGATTCTCCCCGAGCATCTCCGCTACATCGATTACGCGCTCGACTATTGCGACCTCACCGACGGCTACCCGGACGACGCGCGCTTCCGCTGGACCTGCGAGACTTCTTGGGCGGTGCGCCAGTATTTGCAGGATCGGCCGGCCCGCCAGATCGAGCGGCTCAAGAAGCGCGTGCTCGAAGGACGCATCGAGGTGTGCGGCCTGATGTTGAACATGTCGGAGATTGCGCCCGAACAGGCGCTGGCGGCGCTGGTTCGTCCGTTGCGCGAGATGAAGGAGCGCTTCGGTTTTCCGATCCGGACGGCGATGCAGAACGACGTGAACGGCGCCGGATGGTGCCTGCCGGATTACTTCGGCGGCATCGGCATCCGGTACCTCACGATGGGCATCAACCAAACCCGGTCGATCCTGCCGTTCGACAAGCCGACGTGCTTCTGGTGGGAATCGCCCTCCGGCAAACGTGTCCTGGCCTACCGTTCCGACCACTACATGACTGCGAATTTCTGGGGCGTCGAAAAAGGTGACGCCGACAAAATCCAGCCCGCAGTGGCGAAGTACCTCCGTTCGCTGCAAGACCGCCACTACCCGTTCGACCGCGTGGGCGTTCAATTCTCCGGCTATTTCACGGACAACTCGCCGCCGTCCACCGCCGCATGCGACCTCGTCAAGACCTGGAATGAACAGTTCGCCTGGCCGAAACTGCGGCTCTCCACGGCGCAGGAATTCCTGAGCTGGGTCGAGCAGACCCACGCGAACGACCTCGAAGTCCACCGCCAGGCGTGGCCGGATTGGTGGACCGACGGCTTCGGGTCGGCCGCCCGCGAAACCGCCGCCGCGCGTGAGACCGAGACGGCGATGCAGGTCAACGACGGCTTGCTGGCGATGGCTTCGCTGCTGGGCGCCGAAGTGCAGCCGGCGACTTTGCAGCGCGCCAACGCGATCCAGGACGATCTGCTCTTCTACCACGAGCACACCTATGGCGCGGCCGAGAGCATCAGCGATCCGTTGGCCGAAAACTCCGAGGTCCAGTGGGGCGAGAAGGCCTCTTATGTCTGGAGTGCGGTGAAGAACGCGCATCTGCTCCGCGAAGAGGCGATGGGTTTGGTGCAAGACTTCCTGCCGCGTGCCGACGTGCCGACGCTGGCCGTGTTCAACACGCTGAACTGGCCGCGGTCTGGTCTGGTGCGGGTATTTATTGACCACGAGATTCTCCCGCCCGACCGCGAGTTTCGCATCCTCGACGGCAACGACACCGTGCTCGCGCAGGCGATGGAACGCCGCGCCGAGGGCACTTACTGGGCGCTCTGGGTGCGCGACGTGCCACCGCTGGGCTACAAGATTCTTCGCCTCGAAACCAGCGACCAGCCGCGGGCAAAAGAGACGCCGGCCGCGGACGCGGCCGCGCTGGAAAACGCCTTCTACAAACTCACGGTGGACGCCGCCAAGGGCGCGATCCGCAGTCTCGTGGACAAGGAGACCGGGCGCGAACTAGTGGACCAAAGCGCGGCCTGGGGTTTCGGCCAATGCCTTTACGAGACCATGCCGGTGAACCGCGAGATCAAGCGCGACGCCTTTCAGCGCACGACGCTGCGGAATGTCGAGTTCAAGCCCGGTGCCAATGGACCGATTTGGAAAAGCTTGTTGTTGTCGGCCGACATGGACGGCTGCGCCAGCAATCGCGGCGTGCGCGCCGAGATTCGACTCTACGAACCGGAGAAGCGCGTGGAGTTCCACTTCGATTTGCGCAAGCTGCCCATCCCGACGCCGGAGGCGGTGTATGTCGCCTTCCCGTTCAACGCGCCGGGCAGCCGCATGTTGTACGAAGCGCAGGGCGGTTTGGTCACGCCCGGCCAGGACCAGATTCCCGGCTCGTCCTCGGACTGGCAGACGCTGCAGAGCTTCCTCTCGATCCGGTCGCCGGATGGCCAGATCATCCAGGGCAGCGACCAGGCGCCACTGGTCCAGTTGGGCGACTTCAATCTCGGCAAGTGGCAGCGAGTCACCCAGGTCGAGAAGCCTTATGTGTATTCGTGGGTAATGAACAACTATTGGTTCACGAATTTTCGCACCGAGCAGGAAGGCGAGTTCAAATGGACTTACTACCTGACCTCGACCAAGGACACAAGCCGCACCGCCGCCACGCAGTTTGGCTGGGGCTCGCGCGTGCCCTTGGCGACGCGGGTGCTGCCGCCGAAGAAAGGTGGCGCCGCCTCGGGTTTGCGCCAGGCCAGCGCGCTCACGCTGCGCGCGCCGGATGTGTTGGTGGTCGAAGCCCGGCCCGCGCGCACAGGCGACGGCGTGTTTCTGCACCTGCGCGAGGTCGAAGGCAAAGCGGTGACGCTCACCGCGGACGACGTGGCCACCTGGTCCGAAGTCCAGGGAGCCGACGCGGTCAACGTGCTCGAAGAGGTTGTGGAGCCGGGCATCGAGTCGCTCACGCTCAAGCCTTACGAGGTGAAGTTCCTTCACCTGCGGTTCCGCTGAACGGCGCGAACGCTTGGTTTTCTGGCAGCTTCAATCGGATGAGGCTTCGAGGGGGGCGACGTGCCCGTCCATGAAGACAACGTTCTTGCCGGATTTGGGCGGACGTGGGTGAAACTCCTCATAATCGAGCAAGAGCGGCGTCGATTCTGGCGAGAAGGTTTTGACGATGTTGGTGCTTTGGGCGGGAGCGCCATTGGTGCCCCACACTAGGAATGCGTTCGCCGTCCTGGTTTCATCGATGCGGTGACCGTTCAATTCCGTGTTCCATTCGTAGCTGGAGCCTTCGGCGGCGAATAGACCGACCTTATCGGCAGGACATTTGAAGACGGCAACGCTGTTGGTGTTCGTGCCGCCGGCCCTGCCCACATAGGATGCCAGCACGTCACAGATCCGTGGCAATGGATTCTTAGGATCGACGGGCTGGGTCGGGAGAATTTCAGCGCTCGGCAGGCGATCCTTACTGTCGTCGGAGTACACGCGGGTGGCAATCCCCAGTTGTCGAAGGTTGCTGACGCAGACGGTATTATATGCTTTGGCCTTCGCCCGGCCCAGGGCGGGTAAAAGCAGACTGGCCAGGATGCCGGTGATCGTGATCACCACCAGCAACTCAATGAGAGTAAAAGCGCGGCACGCACGCCTCCAGGAACGGTAGTTTTGCACAACGTCGTCGTCGTTTACGGAAGAAAGGTGTGGTTTCATAGTGACAATTCGGGATCTAATCAGGGCGTAGATTAAGCAGGTCATTGGCGGCTCATCCCGAGACGTTCTCTCGCTCGCTGGACCCGCTGTTCGGGTGTGAGCCTGCCGAAGCGTTCGTTCGGGTTTGGTCCTAGCATGGCTTGACCCGGTTCCGGGTGACCGGGAGGCGCGCGGAATCCAACGCCCAGGCTCGATTTTTTGAACGCCAAATAAGTTGTCCATTTGCCATTCACCTTGCGGGCGGTCTCGGCAGCCGCTTCTGCTGTCGCCGCTCGGCTGTGCTCGCTTCCGAGTCGCGGCTTTAACGCGGATTCCATCACCAACTCCTCGGGTGACCACGCTTCCACCCGGCCGTCTGCGCTCTGCAGAACCACTGCATTGTCCTGACGCAAAAACATCGTTTGCCGGTGGCCGCCTGCCGGGTCCGGGCTGGGAGCGGGCGGAGCACTGTTCTCCTCCGATCCAGGGGGATTTGCGGCCGGCAAGTTGGGTGCGATTCGGGTCCAGCCAGCGCGTTCCAATTTGCCATCGACACTGAGGGCGGACTCCAATGCCTGGAGCGCGCGCGTCGAATCATAAACCGCGTAGAGCGTGGACCAGCGGGCGCCGGCCTGCTCGGCGAGCCGGTCCAGGACATACGGGAGCGCTCTGTCCGTCACACGGAGGGTGATGCGCGCTTCATCCAGGGCCTTTTCTGCGCGAATCTTCGTCCAGGTCTGCCTTTCGATTTTGCGCAAGACAGCGGGCAACGGGAGATCCCGCACGTCCCAAGTGACGAGTTGGCGGTGCGCGCGCCAGGCCGCCCGGCCGAACCAGAGTCCGCCTACGGCGACCAGCGCGCCGATTCCCAGGAGCAAGTATTTCGTTTTCATCGGTGTTGATGTGTCAACGCTTCAAACTTCGCGCCTACTCTTCATCGGTTCCTCCCGGCGGACGACCGGAATGTGACCGGAGTGCGTCGCCGGCGGGATGAAAGGGGAATGGAGCGGGACAAGTCATGGCGTGAGAAAGCAGGAAGCAGATGCACAAAGCCTGACCTCGCCAGCAAACGAACCGCTGCAAGACGAGTCGGTTCCCTGGAATCCCGGAGCGAGGCTGGGTCCCGGAAGTAATCGTGTGTCCCGCGGGCAGTGGACAGGTGATCAGAGTTCCGACAGCCGGGACTGCAGTTCACTGAGGCTGCAGGTCATGTCCAAACGGGTTCCGTTCTTCAACAAAACCGAGTATTGGCCGGGGCCCAGGGGCTGGACCTCGCGAATTCGAGCCAGGTTCACGATGACCGAGCGGCTGAGGCGCATGAATCCGGCGGGTGCGAGCCGGGCCTCCATGGCCGCGGTGGTTTCGCGCACGATGTGGCGTTCCTGGCCGGCGTGCAGGACGACATAGTTGCCCGCCGCTTCCACGTGGTCGATCTCTTCGGGCTTGAGAAAGAGAAGGCGCTCCGGGGACCGCACCAGGATGCGCCCGCCGGGGGTGGCCCGGTGGAGGTGGTTTCGCAGGGCCACGAGCCGCGGATCCGGCCGTGGCCGCGGGTCTTTCCCCAATTGGTCCCGCGCGCGCTGGACGGCCAGCTTGAAGCGCGCCTCGGTGAAGGGCTTCAACAGGTAATCGAGCGCGTTGACTTCGAACGCCCGGATGGCGTGCTCGTCATGGGCGGTCGTGAAAATCACCACCGGGATTTGCTCGGGCTCCAGGGCCTCGAGCACTTCGAACCCGTTGAGCCGGGGCATTTGCACGTCCAGAAAGAGCAAGTCGGGCCGGTGCTCCTGTGTCGCCTTAAAGGTCTGTGCCCCATCCGAACATTCCGCGACGACTTCCGTGTCCGGCTCGTCGGCGAGGAGAGAACGGACCCGTTCACGCGCGAGCGGTTCGTCATCGGCGATGAGGGCGCGCAGCTTCATGAATGGTTGAGCGTTTGGGGTGGCGTCACCGGTCGCCACGGAATTTCGATGCGCACCGCCAGGCCACCTTCGGGACGAGAGACCAGATCGAGCATTTGGGCAGTGCCGTAAAGCGCCTCGAGACGGGCCCGCAAGTTTGCCAGGCCAATTCCAGTTCCGCCCCTTGAGGCCTCACGTGCGGCGGAACTGGGGCTCGTGGCTGCTGGGACCGAGGCCGTGTTGGCCCGGAGCACCACCGTCTCCGGCTCGTGCAAAGCAATGGCCGTGTTGGTGAGGCCAACTCCGTCGTCTTCCACCCTCAACACCAGTCGCCCCTCCCGGCGCTGCGCCGTCAACCGCACCAGGCCGGCTTTCTCGGCCGGCTCGATGCCGTGCCGGATGGCGTTCTCGACCAGGGGTTGGAGCAGGAGCGTGGGGACCAGGCAATCCAGCGCCGCCGGCTCAATCTCCCGCTCGACCCGCAGTTTGTCGCCAAACCGGGTTTGCTGAATTTCGAGGTAACGTTGGACAAACTGCATTTCCTCGCGGAGCAGCACCTCCGGCCGTTCGGACTGGCTGAGGGCGAGGCGCAGCAGCTCGCTCAGCGACATGAGCGTTGCCTCCGCCAGGCGTGGATCGCGGCGGAGCAAGGCGGCGATGGCATTCAAGCTGTTGAAAAGGAAATGCGGGTGCAACTGCGCTCGGAGCGCGTTGAGCCGGGCGTTGGCCAGGTTCGATTCAAGGAACAGGGCGCGGCGTTCCCGCTCGCGGAAACGGCGGTAGAAATGCACCGAATGGGTCAGGCCAACGATTGCACCGTACGCCAGCAGGTCCAGCAGCGTGGACCAGACGCTCGGATTCGGCAATTCCGGCGGGAACGGCAGCGGTTTCAAGCCCGGATGCCGTTGAACGAGCAGGTTCGTCGGGCTGACGTCCGCAACGTCCTGACGCCGTCCGAACGGCGTGCCAGGCAGGGCGCGAAGTGCCGGCTCTTCCGTGGCCGGACTCGTAATCATTTGTTCCCCAAGCAGGCTCCCCAGGGCGGTTTGGGAAATCTGCACCTGAAGCGTGTTTGTTACCTGCCCGACCGGCACCGGTCCGGATTGGATGATCGTGACGTTTCCGCGCGCGAGGTGTGTATGCGCATTAATCGCGTGGGCAGCGGCAACGAAGGCCACACAGGCCGCCAGGTTCAGCGGCAAACCCAGCCGCAGCCGGCCCCGTTCCAAAGGAAAGGACGCAGCGACCAGGGCGACGTAAGGCCCAAGCAGAACCCACGGATAGACGCGCCGGAAATCCATATCGGTACGGGTACTGAACCAGCCGCGGTACCTTCCAGCCGCGGGGGGCTGGGGCGAGTCCGCCTCGTGAACAATCCACACCGAAGGCTCTGCATTGCCTCGCAGCAACCACCCTAGGGCCAGGCCGACAAAGACCGTCCACGCCACGACGCACAACAATACCGCTCGACGCCACCGCCACAGGCGCGCCGTTTCCGCCGGAGTGCTACGAATGACGTTTGCCAAAGCTAACCGCTCTCTCATACCGCGGACGAGGCTCCGCTTCAATCCTCATCCAGGCGGGAGCAGACGGCATCCCCACGCAAAAGCCACCGGGTAGTGACGAACCGCCACGAAAGCGGGACGAATGTGCGGCAGGTCTGGGGGGAATGAGCGCAGTCGCCCACCAAATCGGTGGTCGGCGTCCCCCCAACGCCGAAGCCGGGGACCGGCGGGCCCAGTCCATGCGTGGCCTTTGCCCCGGCAAGCGATAGTGGGGCGGCGACTCCGCAGTGGGCGTGCATTCGGAACTTCGAACTTCATTCGGCGTTCGGTCTTCGGTTTTCGGTTTTGGAATGGCCCAAACCGTCTTTGGAGCGGCCCTGCCCCAATCCCATTGCATGGCTTTAGGTTTGACGCAAGGCCGTTCCGCCTTAGCATGTCGGCTTTATTCGACGATAACGCGGTAAACCCCGCCGGCGGAACAAGCCGGCAACGACTGATCAACACATGGCAAAGATCGACTTCGGTGGCACGGTGGAAGAGGTCATCACGCGGAAGGAATTCCCGATGGCCAAGGCCCGCAAGGTCCTCAAAAATGAAGTGATCGCGATCATCGGTTACGGCGTCCAGGGCCCGGCCCAGTCGCTCAACCTCCGCGACAACGGCTTCAACGTCATCATCGGCCAGGCGCCCGAGTTCAAGCGCGACTGGGACCGCGCGGTCGCCGACGGCTGGAAACCCGGCAAGACGCTCTTCCCCATCGAGGAAGCCGTCCGGCAGGGCACGATCATCCAGGTTCTGCTCAACGACGCCGCCCAGCGCGTGGTCTGGCCGTCGATCAAGAAGCACCTTAAGCCCGGCGACGCGTTGTACTTCTCCCACGGCTTTTCCATCACCTACAACCAGAAGACCGGCGTGGTCCCGCCGAAGGACGTGGACGTGATCATGGTCGCGCCGAAAGGCTCCGGCACCTCCGTCCGCCGCAACTTCCTGACCGGCGCGGGCATCAACTCGAGCTTCGCCATCGAGCAGGACGCCACTGGCCACGCGCAAGAGCGTTGCCTCGCGGTCGGCATCGGCATTGGCTCGGGCTACCTCTTCCCGACCACCTTCCCGCACGAGACGAACAGCGATCTCACGGGCGAACGCGGCGTGCTCATGGGCGCGCTGGCCGGCATCATGGAAGCCCAGTACGACGTGCTCCGCTCGCACGGCCACTCGCCGAGCGAGGCGTTTAACGAGACGGTCGAGGAACTCACGCAGAGCCTCATCCGGCTCGTGGACGAGCGAGGCATGGACTGGATGTACTCGAACTGCTCGGCCACCGCGCAGCGCGGCGCGCTCGATTGGAAGCCGCGGTTCAAGAAAGCCGTCCTGCCGGTGTTCAAGGAACTCTACCAGCGGGTCGCCACCGGCAAGGAAGCCGAGCGCGTCATCAAGGCCTGCGGCGCGAAGGATTATCAGAAACAACTCGCCAAGGAACTCGGCGAGATTCGCGATTCCGAGATGTGGCGCGCGGGTGCAGCGGTGCGTGAGCTTCGGCCCAAGGAAGCCAGCAAGGCCATCGGCAAGGGCGTCAAAGGCGTGGGCGGTCGCGCCACGAACTGACGCCTCGTCCCACTCATTCAATTCCACGCAGGGCGGCCCACAGGCCGCCCTTCTTCGTTAGAACGATGCCGTTGGTTATTGTGGGATCGGGGTCGGGGGGCGGGGATTGCGCCCCGGCCCCCCTCCCACATCACCGGACGTGCGGTTTGCCGCATCCGGCGGTTGGACGCAGCCGCGATCTTCATGGCGAGGCAAGGTCCGATGGCGTCCAGCACCCAAGGCGCCGCAACCCCGCGCTGTGTGTCTGAACAAATGACGCCCGGGGCAACGCCCGACGCCCGTATTGGACGCCATTGGTGCTGCGTTTCCCAAGGGGATTAGGACAGACGCACTGGCAGAAGCTGCTCCGAACAGCGCGACAACCCCCAAGGCTTTAGTAACCATCGGTAGTTTCATGGTGTGTTCTTGTTACTGTTCGTTGTACAACGCACGTCAACTGTGCGCGCCTATCATACTGAGGGAACCGTGAGCTAGACTACACTGTGGCGTGAATCCCCCTCCCCGTCCGACGGGGAGAGAGCCAGGGTGAGGGGGCCTCATGACGGACCGCAGATGGAACCTCGTGAATGGTGGCGCGGCTTTTCCCCTCACCCCATCCGATGGGGAGCAACGGTATGTAAGTTGCGAGGGCAAAGTTGGGATGTTGGAGGATGGGGTTCCTCAAGACGACGCGTTTTC
>JAKANS010000234.1 GCA_021823625.1 bacterium
TTGCTTCGGGAACTTCCACGGCGCGCGGTACTCGGGCACCGCCAACCGCGCCGCTTCCTTGTCGCCGACAATTTCTTCCTTGGCCGGGTCGAACCGGATCGACCGCTGCAGCTTCAGCGACAGCAGGCTCAGCACGATCGGCACGTCCACGCGGGTGTGGTAAAACACGCTGCAACTCGGTTGCTGGCGCGACTTGATGCAGTCCAGCCACTCGCGTTCGTGGCCCGGCGACGGTGGGATGGAGGGCGGCGGCGGTTCCTTGCCTTCCATGCGCTTGCCTTCCGCCAGCACTTTGTACATGCCGTAGTTCGCGTACATCGTGCCGTTGGTGCCGTGGAAATAAATGCCCAGCCGACGCTCGGGTTCCTGCGATTTCATCAAGAAATCGTAGCTGTTGGTGAGCGACGACATCCAGGTGAGCGTGTGGTTCGGGTATTGCCAGAGCACCTCGTGGTGATCGTACGCGTCGCCGTCGTCTTTCAGGATGTACCGACCGCCAGCGGAACTGGTCACCGTTGGGTAGCCGAGGTCGAGCGCCCAGATCGGCAGGTCAATGATGTGCGGCGCCATGCCGGGCGTCCAACCGCCGCTGTAGGCCATCCACGAGCTGTGATAGTACGCGTCCGCTGCCAGGATCGGGTTGAACGGGCACTTCGGCGCCGGACCGCACCACAGATCCCAATCGAGGCCGTCCGGCAGCTTCAAATCCTTGGCATGGCCCACGCCGTCCGGCGACTGGTTCATCACGTTGAACGTCCGCACCGTGCCGACCGAGCCCAGCAAGCCGGCGCGGATGAACTCGACCACGCGCCGGTAGTTGTCACTCGCGTGGATTTGTGTGCCGATCTGCGAGATGCGGCCGTGCCGCTTCACCGCGTTGCGCACGGCGAGGCTTTCGCCGAGATGCAGCGTCATCGGTTTTTGAAGGTAGATGTCCTTGCCGGCTTCACACGCGGCGATGGCGATCAACGCGTGCCAATGCGGCGGCGTGGCGATGATCACGGCATCGACGTCCGGCGCCGCGAGCACCTCGCGGAAGTCGGCGTACGGCTTGCAGGTGTCCTTGAACTGGGCGACGACTGAATCGCGCCGCGCCTTCCAGACATCGCACGCGGCAGTGACGACCACGTCCGGCTGCGGCGCGCAATTGCTCAGATTCGCCCGCCCCATGCCGCCACAGCCGATCAAGCCGAGGTTGATGCGGCTGTTCGGGCCGGGCTTCGGAGCGGCCGACGGTTCGCCGGCCAGGCTGGCGTGCCGGGCGGCAAAACCGATGGCGGTAACAGTGGCGGCCTTCTCGAGGAAGGCGCGCCGGCTCAGGTTTGAGTTCGAGTTCATGCGCAGTCTCCTTTCAGTGATTCATTGTTCGACAAGCTTTGCCCGCGGCGGATTGGCGTAACCGCTCCAGATTTCTGCCAGGCGGCTCTCGCTGGCCATGCCGGCGTGAATCCACAGTCGATGCCGCAAGACCAGCGGTTGCTCCTTTGAAAGCGGCACCTCGCGTTCGCCGGGAAACGCGGGCATGACGTAGTTCAACTCCGGGTAGGTCTTGAGTTCACTCGGGTAAAGCGGATTGGTGACACTCTCCAAAATCGCGAGGCCGGCCGGCCCTTTGCCGCCCGCGAATACGCCCGAGTAGTCCAGCCAGGAACGGCGCGGCGCGGCAGCCGGCGGATCGACGTAAGCCGTGATCACCCGCTGCTCAGCCGATTGCGCGCGTAATCCAAAACCGCCGTAGCCGCCGTGCGGCCGGCCGCCGATGGCGACGCGATCCGCCAGCGCGGTGAGCCGCACCTCCACGTCCACGAAGCGGTCGCCACCGGTTTGGCGAAAAGCGCGGATCAAGACTTCTTCGCGCACGATTGGATTCGTGTCGCCCCATTTCCAGACGTTCTCGGCGTCGAGCAAGGCGAAGACCGGCCCGGCCTCGGCGCGCCGCATCGCCACCGGCCGCGCCCACACGCCGACCACCGCCCAGATGTCGCGCACTTCGTCGCCCCAGCGGGTCACCGGCCAGGACCAGCCGATGCCACGGTGATGCGGATGGTCCGGCGGGTAATCGTCCGCGAGCAGTTCGCCGGCCGGCCCAAACAACGGCATGAGGTAATCGCCGCGAGCGTAGTTGGTGGCGATGCCGGCCGGCACCGGCACCGTGCCCTGGTTGTATCGCAAAACCGGCGACGCGCCCTCGCGGATGTCGTAACGACTATCCGCCGCATCGGCCTGGACGTTCATCGCGGCCGGTGTCGGATCGGCGACCTCGATCAGGCGAAACCGCCGTTCGCGAGCCGGGCCGGGCGGCAGTAGCCACCAGAGCTTGCCGCGCGAGGCTCCCGGCGTGTCCGGCTCGAACTGCACGGGCAGCGGCACAGCCGAGCGCGCGTTTTCGCTCGTGATCTCCACCAGGCGCAGCCGCGCAGGATCGGTTTTACCACCCGGCAGAGTCTCCTTGTCGAACGCTACCGACACCGGCATGGCCAGACTTACCGTTGACTTCGCCCCGGCCGTAACGACCACGAGGCGTTCGCCAGCCAACGAAGTTCGGACGAGCGCGAGCAAGGCAGCGAGCAAAGCGAGTTTCACGCGGCGCATAGGCGGTGGTTCGGCCGCGAGCAAACCACAGTGCGGTCGCGAGATCAATTGAGCTTTGTGGACGGCGCGCGCCGCGCCGCCCTCGCTGCCGGTTTTCGCCGGTGGGGCAATTTTTGTCGCAATTGCGACATTTTTTGTACCGCGCGGCGCCGATGCTTCCCGTTTCCTCCTGCGGGACAACCGGCCCTGGTTGATCCGGCCGTTGGCAAGCAGTCAGGTCCGTGAGCCTCAGCCCGTAACTGAGATGCAAGATCCGTCCCGGCTTGCCGAGGGAATCCGCTTGCCCGCCCGGCTGCCGCCGAATTTGATCGGCGCGCCGCTCGCTGGGCGAGGCCGAGAGACCGTCCACCCACGGCGAGGGACCGAGCCGACATGAGCCACGACCACGAGTTTGTCGCCACCGCGATTTTCGCGCTCACCTACCTGCTCATCAGCGGGCGGCGACTGAAAATTCTGCCGCTCAACCGGCCGGCCGCAGCGCTGCTCGGCACCGTGTTGATGGTGGCCTCCGGCGTGCTCACGCCGCAGCAAGCCTACCGCGCGGTCGATTACGACACGCTGGTGCTGCTGCTCGGCATGATGTTGATCTCCGCCTACCTGGGGCTGGCGGGTTTCTTCGACTGGGCGGCCGACTGGGTTCTCCGCGTCGGCGGCACGCCGCAACGGCTGCTGCTCTATTTGATCGTGGTTTCCGGCACGCTCTCGGCGTTGCTGGTGAACGACACCGTCTGCCTGATGCTGACCCCGCTGGTGGTGGCCGTGATGGTGCGGAGCGGTTTGCCACTGCCACCGTACCTGCTGGCGCTCGCGATGAGCGCCAACCTGGGCAGCGTGGCCACCTTGGTGGGCAATCCGCAGAACATGATCATCAGCCAACTGGGCCGGGAACATCTCTCTTTTGTGCGCTTTTCTGCTTCGCTCCTGCCGGTGGCGGTCACGGGCCTCGCGCTGGAATACGCTGTTCTCCGGTTCGGGTTCCGACGCGTGCTGGGCGCGGCGATCATCCGGCAGCCTGAGAAAGTCGCGCGTCCGTTGGACGTGCGCCTGACCACGCTCAGCCTGGGCACGCTGGCGCTGGTGTTCCTCGGCTTCCTCTGTGGCTTGAACCTGGCCTGGACGGCGCTGGCCGGCGGTGCGCTGGTGATAGTGCTGGCCCGGCGCGACACGCACGAGGTGCTCAAACTCGTGGACTGGCACCTGCTGGTTTTCTTCGCCGCGCTCTTCGTGGTGGTGGAAGGCCTCAACGGCACCGGCCTGACCGATCAAGCTTACGCCCGGTTACGCGGAGTGTTTGGCACCACGGCGACCGCCCAGGCGTGGAACTTCGCGTGGTTCGCGGCGCTGGGATCCAACGTGTTCTCGAACGTCCCCTTCGTGCTGGTGGCCGGGAAGTGGATCGGCAGTTTCCAGAACCCCGAGCTGATGTGGAAGGTCATGGCGTTGGCCACCACGTTCGCGGGCAACCTCACGCTGCTCGGCTCCGTGGCGAACCTCATCGTGGTCGAGTCCGCGCGCGGGCACTGCGAGGTCGGCTTCTGGGATTACGCGCGGTTCGGCATTCCCATCACGATCGTCACCACCGTGGCCGGCATGGGGCTGCTGGTGCTGCTGGATTAAGGACGCGGTCGCACTCCGCCAAGTCCCGCCTGCCGGCAACGTTGCCGGTGGCGCCGGCGCTCCGAATTTGCGCGTAACGGAAATGCCTCGTGCCTTGGTTGCCGCGTTGCCGCGGCTGACGCCAAGACCTGCGCGCCAGCTCGCCTTCGCACCATCCCGAAACGCACACGAATCCTGCTCGTTGCCAGACGTCAGGAAGTCCTGTTGGCTGCCGTCCGGGTGAATCGGCGACTCGAGACGACCTTATCCTGCGAGGTCTTTATCCTTGAAGCCTTTGTGCTTCTTCGATTGAATACGAGCCAAGCAGCCAGGCGAACCCACAGCGGAGTCGAAAGAAACCAGAGACGCAGGAGAAACGCATCATGAAGGCCCATTCGTTCCGCATCGTCCGCCCCACCACCATCCATGCGATCTGTGTCGCGGTGACCTTGTTGCTGGCGATCAAAGGGCTGGGCCAGACGACCGACCTGCCCGACTCGTGGCTGGCGGCGGACCTGGGAAATCCCGCTGTGGCGGACGATGCCAGCGAGTCCGATGGCATCTTCACGATCCAGGGAGCGGGCACCGTTTCCTTGGATCAATTCCATTTCGTCCACCGTCCGCTCACCGGCGATGGCGGCATGATCGCGCGTCTGATTCAGGCCTGGGACGACACAGGACAACAAACCTTTGCCGGCCTGATGATCCGCGATTCCCTTCTGCCCGGTTCCAAAGCGGCCGTAGTTTACTGGGACAACCGCAATTGGGCGCTCATGGGATGGCACCTCCCACCGGATGACTACACCGGCGGCGGCGCGGCGGCGGGCGTGGTTCCCCCCATCTGGCTCCGGCTCGAACGCGCCGGGGATTTCGTCCGCGGGCTCATGTCGTATGACGGCCAAGACTGGTTGTTCTTGAGCAAGGTTCGGATGTCGCTCGCCACCAACACCAGCGTTGGCCTCTGGGTGAACTCAAAGGACAGCGCCACTTTGCGAGCGGCCTCGTTCGATTCGGTCAGCTTCTGGCAAGGCCAGGATTTCCTGCCCGCGCATGGCGTGCGCCGTGAAGTTTGGTTCGTCCCGGGCCTGACTTCGGTCAGCGATTTCACGAACCAAGTGAATCTCAGCCAACCCGCCGACTTCGAGGATGGCCTGACCCAGTTCGAGAGCACCGGGTGGGGAGGGGCGTACGCGGAGCGGTTGTCCGGTTATCTCCTGCCGCCCACCACCGGCGACTACCGCTTCTACGTGTGCTCCGGCAAGGTCGCCCAGTTGTTCGTGAGCGCAGACGAGAACCCGGCCAACCGGGGACTGATCCTCGAATCGGCAGGCGTGCCCAACCGGGTCTGGACGTCGCGAATCTCGGAACCGATCCATCTGGAGGCCGGGCGCGCGTGTTACCTCGAGCTGCTGCATGTCGAATCGGGGAGAACCTGGGTCGCCGATGCCGGGGTGACCTGGCGTCTGGTCGGCGAGCCCGCCGTGTTCGACGGAGCGCCGCCGATCTCAGGCGAGTGCCCGGTTCCTTGCTTGCCGGCCACGGCGCCTGTCATCCTCCAGCAACCGCAAGACCGCGAGAGTTATGCCGGGCTGCCGGCGTCGCTCAGCGTTCAGGCCACGGGCGAACCGCTGGGCTACCAGTGGCGCAAAGACGGCCGGGATCTTGCGGATAATCTGAATCTCACCGGCGCCAACACCGCGAACCTCAGGTTCCGAAGCGTTCAGGCAGGCGACGAAGGCACATACAGCGTGCGCCTCCGAAATCTGTGGGGGAACATCGATAGCCAGGCGGCAGTCTTCACCGTGCGCCCGCCGTACGGGGAGCAGCCCGTGCTGCCAGCGCAGTTGGAGGTTTACGCTTCGCAACTTGGCGAGGTCCACATCTCTTGGGCCGATACCTGGGCCGACTCAACTCTCGAAGCGACGGGCAAGTTGTCCGCGTCCTCTTCCTGGGCGCCGGTGGCAGCGTCGCCAACCACGGGTCAAGGCCGATACTGGATGGCGCTGCCGGCTACCGATCAAGAGCGGTTCTTCCGGCTGCGAGTCAACTCCGTGCCGCCACCGTCCATCGGCCTGCCACATTGCTGATTGACCCGGCAGGCATTGCGGTTGGCCGCGATGGACGATTGTTCATCGCCGATGCCGGGCATGATCGCGTCCGGGTCGTTTCGCCGGGCGGCTTCATCGAAACCGCCGCCGGTGGAGGTGACTCCCTCGCCGACGGCGCCTCCGCCGTGCGCTCGAAGCTGGAGTCAGGGGTCTTCGCGCTTGGGCAGCGCTGGCAATTCCGATGCCAGCGCTGCGAACACCGATTGGCTAGGCGACTCAGCGTGCCATTGAACAGTCTGGTCGTTCATCGCGATGGCCGATGGTGGTCGAATGAAGAAATCGCCATGCTCCCGCCGTGACCAACGCGCGCTCCGCTCCGCTACACGGGCTACTGGTCGGCCCCTCCCCCCCTCCTCGACCACGCCCCGTTCCCCTTCGCTGCGCGCGCGCTCGTCACGAGCGAGATGGTGGATGGCAGCCACCACCGCTTCCGTCTGGCCCTCGGCTCGCGCCGTTCCGCTGCGGGCTACATTCCGCTAAATGCTACGTTCCGTCCTCCGCTCCTCTCCCGCTCGCCGACAGCCAGACCGAAGCCTGAGTTCCGAACGTCGGCCCACCTCGACAGATCTCCGCCGCCACCCAGGAGTGATGCCTCACACGGGAAGACGCTTCCTCGTTGAGAACCTTCACCCCCTGGTAATCGGCCGGATTCGGCGACATGCCTGGAGTGTTCACAGCCATCCGGCAGGGCCGCCGTCGCGTCCGCAGCGCGATGAGACCGAGGGCGATTATATGGCGGCGGCGGGCGCGTCAAGGATGCTACGGGTCCGCTCACACACACGGCTCGCGTCTTCCGTTCCTCCTTTGACCCGCCCGCCGCCGCCAAGGCCCTCGCTCTTAGGTTTCATCGCGCACCACCTGTCGCTGCGCGAGCAAAACATAAACCATGAACGAAAGGTCCAGTATGATCCATCAAGTCCACAGCACTCCATCCTTCATCCGCGCGCGCCCTGGTCTGTCTGACGATGCTCTGCGGCGGTCGGCTCCTTCGGTGTTCGCGGTGGCTCCCCAGCCCGGCGTCAGCGAACGATATGCGTTCGTGCCGACGGCACAGATTCTCACCAGGTTGCGCGAGGTGGGTTGGGTTCCTGTTTCGGCCTTCGAGCAACACATCCGTCTTGACGAGCGGCGCGGGTTTCAGAAGCACCTGTTGCGGCCCCAGCGGGCAGATGTCGTCCCTGCTCGGGGCGAATACACGACCGAACTGGTCCTCGTGAACTCCCATGACCGGAGCAGCGCGTATCAGCTTCATGCGGGTTTACTGCCGAGTCGTTGGGATGGTCTACCATGGCATGGGGCGTGCCATCAAATCGCCCGATGACGATGGAGGGGCGCGAACTGGATCACACGACGTTGGAGCATCTACGCCTGACGGCGGTGAAGCG
>JAKANS010000056.1 GCA_021823625.1 bacterium
CCGGTTGCGCTTCCGCAGCGCCGTATCCTGCGGGCCAACAGGCCAGACTAAACCGAGGAGGTCAGCGCCGCGCAAGGGGGACCGGATCGGTTCGCAGCTTTGATGTTCCGTCGCCGTGCAATTTTGATCGCCCCGCGACACAACTATTTTCGTGTGGTTTGCGGCAACCTCTTCAACCCGAAAGCCACGACAAGTCCCGGTCAAGCCTTCGGTGTCGGCGCAAAAACTTGCGGCACACCCTCTTCGAGAATGCGGAGGTGCGCCGTCAGCTCCGCCTTCCGCACCAGATTCCCCAGCCGGGAGGGCGGCTCTTCCATGTCTTCGAACGATAGGCGGAAGGTTCCGTAATGCATCGGCACGAGCCACTGGGCCTTCAGATCCCGAAAAACCTGCAACGCATCGTCCGGTCCCATGTGCACGTTTCGCAGGCCTTCCGGGTGATAGGCTCCGATCGGCAGCAGGGCGATCTCGGGTGCGCAGCGGACGCCGATTTCCTTGAAGCCCGCAAAGTAGGCGCTATCCCCGGCGTGATAGATTCGCCGTCCTTGATACTCGAGCGCGAACCCTCCGTAGCCGCGGTGGTGGTCTCCGAGTGTCCGCGCCCCCCAATGCTTGGAAGGCGTAAGCGTCACGTTCAGTCCGCGTCGCGAGAAACTCTCCCACCATTCCAACTCCAACACGCGATCGAAGCCCAGGCCTTCGGTCAAGTCGGCCACACCCCACGGCACCACGGCCAGGCGCGGCGAAGGCAGCCGCCGCAGCGTGGGTTTGTGGAAGTGGTCGAAGTGTGCGTGCGTCAACAACACCACTTCCGCGCCGGGAAGGTCTTTGATCTGCAAGCCAGCGCGCCGCAGCCGCTTGAGCAGGAAGAGCCAGTTCGCGAAGTTGGGATCGATCAGGACGTTCAGATCGGTGAACTGGATCAGGAACGAGGCGTGGCCGATCCAAGTGATGGCCACCTCGCCTTCAGCCAGCTTGGGCGGGCGAAAGAACCGGTGCTGCCCGATCCGCCGGGTGCGGAACGGCTTCCAGACCATCTCGCGAAAAAACGTCCGCGGGTCAAAAGAGCGGCTGGGGGTCAGTTCCTTGAACGAGCGCGGCAGCCGGCGCGGCCCCGGCGGTGGTTTGCCCGTGAAGTCAGGACTGGGTTTCGGAGTCATCTGACCGGATTCGTTATCGCGTCCAGCAATGCGCGTCGCCCCGGCGGGATTTCAAAGCAGCCGGCTTTGGGCGTCCGCCATGGGTTTGAGTCCCATTTTGCGGTAACTCAACTCCGTGGCCACGCGGCCTTGCGACGTTCGTTTCAAATACCCCTCCATGATGAGGTACGGTTCATAAACCTCTTCCAACGTGTCCGGCTCCTCGCCCACGGCAACGGCGAGTGAATTCACGCCGACCGGCCCGCCGCTGAACTTGGCGATGATGCTCTCCAGGATTCGCTTGTCCATCTCATCGAGACCGTCCCGGTCGATTTCCAGCATGGCCAGCGCGCGGTCCGCCAATTCGGCCTGCACCCGGCCGTCGCCTCTCACCTGCGCGTAATCGCGCACGCGGCGCAGGAGGTTGTTGGCGATGCGCGGCGTGCCGCGGCTGCGTCGGGCAATTTCCAGGGCACCCGCCGCATCGACCTCGATGTTCAGCAGCCGGGCCGACCGCAGCACGATTTGCTGAAGCTGTTCCGCCTGATAGTAGTCCAGGCGTTCGCGAATCGGAAACCGGGTGAGCAACGGCGCCGTGAGCAACCCACTCCGCGTCGTCGCGCCGATCAAGGTGAACCGCGGCAGGTTGAGGCGCACGCTGCGGGCGTTGGGACCTTGGTCAATGATGATGTCCAGCTTGAAATCCTCCATCGCGGGGTAGAGATACTCCTCGATGGTCTTTTGCAGACGATGGATTTCGTCGATGAACAAAACGTCGCCTTCCTCGAGGTTGGTGAGGAGTCCGGCGAGGTCGCCCGCCTTTTCGATGGTCGGACCGCTGGTGCTCTTGAGACTGCTGTCCATCGCCTTGGCGAGGATATGGGCCAGGGTCGTCTTGCCCAGGCCCGGCGGCCCGTTGAGCAGGATGTGATCCAGCGGTTCACCTCGCTGGCGGGCGGCCTGGACGGCGATTTCCAAGCGCTCTTTGACCTTGGCCTGGCCGGTGAATTCGGAGAACAACGACGGCCGCAGCGTCACGTCCAACACCGCGTCGGGCTTGCTCAACACACTAGAAATCATCCGCTCGGCCATGACGCGTGAGGATGGGTGAAGCTCCGCATGCGAACAAGGCAAAAGGGGCACCTGCCCGCGCTGGCGCTCAGCTCGCACCCCGCCGAAACCGCGACCGTTCGCGGAGGTTGTGCGCCTTGAGCAGGTGCTGCTGTTCCCCCAGTTCCGACTCGATCGCACGAACGAAGTTCTCGCAACTGCTCGCCAGGCCACCCAGTCCCAGCACGAGATCGCGTTCGGCGTTGTCGTTGCTCACCACCAGCACCTCGCCGTAAGGCCGAAGCAGATGGGTCACCCGCTCGATGACGCCGTCCGCCGTCTGGCCGGCGCGCGTGTAGAGCACTTCCACGTTGCGCGGCGCAGGCGGCTTCGGCGCGCCAGCCGGAGCGCGGCCGCCGTCAAAAACGATGGTGATCGGCACACCGCTGGCGTCGCTGTAATGCGCCAGCACCTTGATCAACTCATCGCGGGCCAGGCTGGAATGCCGGGCCCGGCCTGGCGCCAGTTCCGGCCAGGCGTGCAACAAACTGAAACCGTCCACAAGAACGCGCACCAATGCCACGCCCGAATCTAGCCTCGCCCCGGCCCATGAAGCGACATCCGTCGCACGCTGACGGCGCCAAGTCTTGAGAGCCGCCTGTTCGCGGCGTAAGGTCCGTTTGTCGCCGGGGCGATGCTTCCGGGCGTTCGATTTTGGGGTCTGTTTGCCATGCCGATTTACGAATACGAGTTGTGCGACGGCACCTGCGCCATCTGCGGAGGCAAGTTCACCTTGCGGAGGCCGCTCTCGGCGCCGGCGCTCACCAAGTGTCCGCTCTGCAAGAAGCCGGTGCGGCGGGTCTTTTCCTCGTTCAACACGCCACAATTGACCAAGCCGCTGTCGCTCAGCGACGCCAAGAAAGCCGGATTCACCGTCCTCAAACGCCTGGGCAAAGGCGAGTACGAGCGACAATGAACCCAGGCCACACGGCGGCTCGGGCACGGCTTGCCAAGGCGGCGACGTTGGTTTGCAATGCCGTCCAGCACCATGAAACACCTTCTTTGCCTGCTCGCCGCGTTGGGATTTCTGAGTCACCGCAGCCATGCGGAGCGCCTGTTCTATCACGACATCCGCACCGACGCCGGCGGCCAGTTGCTGCCTTGGTATTCGGCCGACCTCGGTCTCGCTTACGACCACGCCGTCCGGCAAGTCTGGCAGTTTTGGAAGGCCATGCCCCCCTGCCCCAACGGCGTGCCGTACTACCTCCAACACCAGGTCTGGAAACTGGAGCACGACCCGCGCGGCCTGGGCGGCGATCAACTGGCGATGGCCTTGTCGTCCTGGAACCTGCTTTACGCCTACACGGGCGACCGCGCCGTCGTGTCGAACATGGTTCTGATCGCCGATTTCGTGCTCGACCACGGCCTCTCGTCTCCGACCGCGGCCTGGCCGAATCTGCCTTACCCATACAACACCGAATTGCACGCCGGCCGCTACGACGGCGACATGCGCGCCGGCAAAGGTTTCACGCAGCCGGATAAGGCGGCTTCCTTCGCCAGCGAACTGGTGGTGCTGTACAAAATCACCGGCAACGCGCGGTACCTCGACGCCGCCACCCAAATGGCTGACACCCTCGCCGCCAAGGTTGCTCCCGGCGACGCGGACCATTCGCCCTGGCCTTTTCGCGTGAACGCGGAAACGGGCAAAGTGCCCGCCGCGGTCTCTGCGCTTTATACCGCGAACTACACCGGCGCGCTCCGGCTGTTCCGCGACTTGATCGCGCTCCGGCAACCAGGCGCTGACCGTTACGAAGCGGCGTTTGCCACCGTCAGTGCCTGGCTGAAGCAATACCCGATGCAGACCATGAAGTGGGGGCCGTTCTTCGAGGACGTGAGCGACTGGTCGAACACCGAGATCAACGCCGACACGATGGCCACCTACCTGTTGGAGCATCCGGACTGGGATCCGGAATGGCGTCCGCACGCAAAGACGATCCTCGACTGGACCCGGTCCACGTTCGGGACCAACGAATTCTCCCGCTTCGGCGTGATGGCCATTCGCGAACAGACCGCCTACCTCGTGCCGGGTAACAGCCACACTTCGCGCCACGCGTCGGTCGAACTGCTCTACGCTGAGAAAACCGGTGACTTGGCGCGAAAAGCCGACGCCATCCGCGAACTGAACTGGGCCACTTACACGGTCGATTTCGATGGCCGCAACCGGTATCCGCGCGACGACGTCTGGCTCACCGACGGGTACGGCGATTACGTCCGCCATTACTTGCGCGCGATGGCGGCTGCGCCTGAACTGGCTCCCGGCGGTCAGGATCACCTGCTGCGCACCTCATCCGTGATTCGCGAGATTCGTTACGGCCACGGCCAAGTTGATTACCGCACGTTCGATGCGGCCTCGGAGGAGTTATTGCGACTGGCGTTCACGCCGGAGCGCGTCACTGCGGGCGGTCAACCGCTCAAACGCCTGGCCAGCCGGGCGGAATTCGAGCGCGAGCCGGGATACACCTTCGAGGCGCCGGGCGATCCGACCGGCGTTCTGCGCATCCGACACGACGGTTCCGGCGACGTGGCGATCAGCCGGGGGCCTTTGCCTTGAGCCCGCGCACCAGCCGGCCCGACAGACCAGTTTTCGCTGGCGAGGCTCCGGGTGATGCCACACCTTTACGGTCAAGTATGAGCGAGTTACAGCAAGTCGAACAGGCGGTCCAGCAGGCGGGCCGGCGGCTGCGCTGGCAGCGGGCTTGGCGCGGACTGTGGCGAGGCGTCTTCGTCGGCGCCGTGGTCTGGGTGGTCGGCCTCGGGCTGTACAAGGTTCTGCCCTTGCCCGACGTCACGCTGGCCATCGCCGGCCTGGTTGGTTTGACATGCGTGATGCTCGGCGGCCTGATCGGTTGGTGGCGACGCGAGCGCCTGCTCAGCACCGCCCGCTGGCTGGATGAACGGCAGCAGTTGAAGGAACGCCTCAGCACCGCGCTCGAACTCGGCCGTGACGAACGCCTCGGCACGTGGCGGGAAATCGTGACCCGCGATGCCGCCGAGCAGGTCAAGCGACTCGACGTAAAGAAGCTGCTGCCGTGGCAGTTGCCCCAAGTAAGCCGCTGGGCGTTGCTGGTTCTGGCGCTTTATGCCGGCCTGGGATTCGTTCCGGAATATCGCAGCCAGGCGTACCTGCAAAAACAACGCGAACAGGACAGCGTCAAGGAAGCGGGTCGCAACCTCGCCGACCTGACCCGGCGGACCCTTGAAAAGCGCACCCAGGCCTTGGAATCCACCAAACAGGCACTGCAATCGGTGGGCGAATTGGGGAACCAGCTCCAGAAACGGCCCACCACGAAGAACGAGGCGCTCAAGGAAGTCGCCAAGCTCACCGAGAAAGTCCAGCAGGACGTGCGCGAAGTGGCCAAGAACCCGGCGCTGCGCTCGATGGAAAAAGCCGCCCGGTCTGGTTCGCAGAACACCCCCGGGAGTGCCGAGCAACTGAAGAAGCAAATGGAGGCCGTGCAGAAGGCGTTGGGTGGCAAGGAGCCGAACCCCGACGCCTTGGACAAGCTGCAGCGCGAACTTCAGAAGGCCCAACAGGCCGCCGCCGGCATGATGGGCAAAGACTCGCAAGCCACCGACGCCGCCAAGGAGAACCTGGCAAAGTCATTGAACCAACTGGCCCGGCAGGCCGAGCAGTTGGGCGCGACCTTGCCCTTGTTGGACGAGGCGATTTCGGCCCTCGAAGCTGGCCAGATCGACAAGGTTCTCAAAGACCTGCAGCTTTCCGAAAAGGACCTGGACAAGCTGAAGCAGATGGCCCAGTCGCTGCAACAAATGCAGCAGCAGGCCGCCCAGATGGGCAAGGACCTGGCGGAGCAGTTGGAGAAAGGTCAGGCGGACGCCGCCAGCGAAACCCTACGCAAAATGGTGAACCAGTTGAAGGCTGGCAACCTCTCGCCCGACCAGCTCAAGAAGTTGATGGAAGAAGTCGCCAAGGCGGCGAAGCCGGGCGAGGAGTACGGCAAGGTGGGCGACTTGCTCAAGCAAGCCTCGAAGCAGATGCAGCAAGGCGACCAGCCTGGCGCCTCGCAATCGCTCGCCGACGCCGCCAAGGAACTGGAGGACTTGATGCAGCAGATGGCTGACGCGCAGGATTTGAAGTCCACGCTCGACGCATTGAAGCGCGCGCAGATGTGCATCGGCAACGGGCTGGCTTGGGGCCAATGCAAAGGTCTGGGCAAACCCGGCTTCAAACCCGGCTTCAAACCCGGCAGCAAGCCGGGGCGCGGCGTCGGCACCTGGGCGGACGAGAACAACTGGATGGATCAGGTCGAAAACACCGGACTGTGGGACAACTCCGGCGTCGAGCGGCCTGACATGGCTGCCAAAGGCCAGACCGACCGCGAGGCTGAGCTTTCTGACAAGCTCGACCCGACGCGGTTGAAGGGCCAGTTCAATCCCGGCGGCCCGATGCCGAGCATCACGTTGAAAGGCGTCAGCATCAAAGGCCAGAGCACCGTGGCCGTGCAGGAAGCCATCACCGCCGCCCAGAGCGAGGCGCAGTCCGCCGTGACCCACGAGCAAATCCCCCGTGCCTACCAGGGCGCCGTAAAGGACTACTTCGACGACCTCAAGAAGTGACCTCGCTGCCAAGCCGAAACTCAGAAACTCAAAACCCAATGGACGTCGAGGAGTTGGTCCGCAAAGTGATTGGCAGTGCCATTGCCGTCCACCGGGACTTGGGACCCGGATTCCTCGAATCGGTTTACGAGGCAGCGCTCGTGGTCGAACTGGAGAGTCAAGGACTGCGGGTCGAGAGGCAAAAGCCCGTTCAAATTCAGTACCGCGGTCGCGTGGTCGGGGAACACCGGCTCGATTTGATTGTCGAGGAACTGCTCGTGGTCGAGAACAAGGCCGTCAGCGCCATTGAGGATGTGTTCTTTGCTGTCGCTCGTTCCTATCTTAAGGCCACCGGACTGCGCCATGCCTTGCTTTTCAATTTCGCCAGCATGCCCCTCACCATCAAAAGGGTTGGCCCGGAGAATCTCGCTCGTTTTCAATCTGGAGATTGAGTATCGCATTTTTGAGTTTCTGAGTTTTGGCTACTCGCACCTCACATGAACACCGAACAACAGATCGCCACCTTCCGCGAAACCTACGCCGGGCTGCGCGCCGAGATCGGCAAGGTCATCGTCGGCCACGAAGCCATCGTGGACGGCACCCTGATCGCCGTCTTCGCCGGTGGGCATGTCCTGCTCGAAGGCGTGCCCGGCCTGGGCAAGACGCTGCTGGTGCGCACCCTCAGCGATGTGCTCGACCTGAGCTTCAGCCGCATCCAGTTCACCCCCGACCTGATGCCCGCCGACATCCTCGGCACCAACCTGGTCATGGAAACGCCCGACGGCCGGCGCGTCTTCGAGTTCCAGCGGGGGCCAGTGTTCGCCCACCTCATCCTCGCCGACGAAATCAACCGCGCGACGCCGAAGACGCAATCCGCCATGCTCGAGGCGATGCAGGAAAAACAGGTCACCGCCGGCGGCGAGCTGCGGCGGCTGGCCGAGCCGTTTTTCGTGCTGGCGACGCAGAACCCGATCGACCAGGAAGGCACCTACCCGCTGCCTGAGGCGCAACTCGACCGGTTCTTCTTCAAGCTGCTCGTGGGTTATCCAAATGCCGGCGAGCTGACCGAAGTGATCAACCGCACCACCGAGACAGCGACGGTCAGCCTGTCGCGTGTGCTGGCCCGCGACCGACTCCTCGAACTGCAGCGGTTGGTTCGCGAAGTGCCCGTGGCCTCGCACGTCAAGGATTACGCGGTCCGGCTCGTGCTGGCCACCCATCCGAAGACCGAAACCGCCGTGTCCATCGCCAGTCAATTCCTGCGTTACGGAAGCAGCCCGCGCGGCGCGCAGACGCTCATCCTCGCCGGCAAAGTGCGGGCGCTGGCCCAAGGCCGGTTCAACGTCAGCTTCGAGGACATCCAGGCGGTCGCCCAACCCGCATTGCGCCACCGCCTGATCCTCAATTTTGAGGCCGAGGCCGAGGGCGTCACGACCGACCAGATCGTCGCCCAAGTGCTCAAGGACGTGCCGAAGACGGTCGAAGCGGTGGCAGCTTGAGCAGACGAGAGCAGAGCGCAAGCATCGCAACCCCCGTTTCCATGAATACTGTGCTTGAAACTCCGCCGAAGACTTGGACCGAAACCGAACTTCAGGCTCTGTCCGAGGACGGCTATATCCACGAGGTGGTCAACGGAAATCTGGTGATGAGCCCCAAGAACAACTGGCAACATGGTGACATCTGTGTGCGCCTCATCGTTGCGATGGCCACCTACGTGCGCGAACGGCGGCTCGGAGCCGTTTTCGATTCCAGCACTGGCTTCTGGATGCATAACCGCAACTGCCGGGCGCCCGACGTCTCATTCGTGCGCAAGGACCGGTTGAAGAACCTCGATCGGTCATCACCGGCGTTTTTCCAGGGCGCACCCGATCTGGCAGTGGAGATACTTTCCCCCTCCATGACGCGCCGCGACATGGATGAGCGTCTCAATGATTTCTTCGCCAGCGGCACCCGGCTCGCCTGGGTGATCGATCCGGCGCGGGAATTGGCCGAGATTTGCCACTCGCCCACCGAGCGGCGGCTGCTGGGTTCGGGCGGTTCGCTGGACGGGGAGGATTTGCTGCCCGGTTTTCTGTTTCCGGTTAGCGACTTGTTCGAGGAGTGGAAATGGTAAGGCGCCTCTCCCTTGGCGACGGGCGAAGGTCTGTGCGGAGTTGAGTCATGTTGCCTGAAGATGCCAGCCACTCTTCTCAGTTCTGACCTCCTCCGCCGCCTCGAGCAACTCCAGTTGCTCGCGGCCCGGCGGGCCAAGAGTTCGCTCCGCGGCGAGCGCCGCAGCCGCGCCCGCGGCCAGTCGGTCGAGTTTGCGGATCACCGAAACTACGTCTTCGGCGACGACGTTCGCTACCTCGATTGGAACCTTTATGGCCGCCTCGACCGCCTGTTCCTCAAGCTTTACGAGGAGGAACGCGAATTGCCGGTCCGCATTCTCCTCGACGCCAGCGAGTCCATGACCTTCGGCGACCCGGTGAAGTTCGACTTCGCCCGGCAAGTCGCCGCCGCCATCGGCTACGTCGCGCTCTGCGGCTTCGACCGCGTGAGCGTGGTGCCGTTTCCGGACAACGCCGAGGAAAGCCCGCTGCGCAGCGCGCTCCGGTCCGTCCGGGGCCGGCGTTCGGCGCTGACGTTGTTCCAGAACCTCAGCCAACTCACCGCGAAAGGCCCGGCGGACCTCAACGCCGCCCTGCGCCGCGGGGCGATCGAAGCCCGCCAGGCCGGCCTGGCGATTGTGCTGAGCGATTTTCTCGACCCGGCCGGCTACGAGACTGGACTGGGCGCCTTGCTCGCGCGCGGCTTTCAGGTGGACGTGGTGCACATCCTCGCGCCCGACGAACTCGAACCCACCACGTATGGCGACTTGCGGCTGGTCGATTCCGAGACCGGCGGACAACAGGAGGTCACGTTCGGCCGCTACCGCCTTGCGGCTTACCGCAAAACGGTCCAGGACTTCTGCCAGCGGTTACGCGAGTTCTGCGCCGCGCGCGGCATGAACTACTTCCTCGCCAGCAGTGCGACTTCGTTGGAGGAACTTTTGCTCCGGCAACTCCGGCAGGCGGAGGTGTGGAAATGAGCGGAACTGCATTGAACCGCCGGCGTTTTCTCCAGGCCACCACCCTCGCCACCGGCAGCCTGGCCGTGGGCTGCGCGGCCACCCGCCGGGCCGAACCGGCGCCGGCTTTCACCGCGACGGACCTGGCGAAACTCCCGGCCGGCAACGCCCCAGCACCGGTCGCGTTGCCCCATTTTCCCAGCCGGCTGCACGCCTTCGTCTGGCGCAACTGGCAGCTCGTTCCGCCAGATCGCCTGGCGGCGGTGGTTGAGGCGACGCCCGCGGACATCGTCCGGCTCGGCGCGGCGATGGGCCTGGGCAAACCACCGCGGATCACCACCGACCAGCAGCGGCGCTCGTACATCACGGTGATCCGCTGCAATTGGCACCTGCTGCCTTACGAGCAGTTGTTGGCGCTGCTGGGCTGGACGCCCGATCAACTGGCCTTCACGCTGCGCGAAGACGACTTCCTGTTCATCAAGCTCGGCAGCCTCAAGCCGAAGTGCGAGCCGATCCGTTTCGTGGCTTCGGACGAGGCCACACGCCGGCGCGAAGCCGAGATCGCCCGTTGGGTGAAAACCGAGTTCCCTCGCGGGATCGACCAGTCGGCCGAGTCGCTGTTCAGTTTCGTTCGCGACCTGACCCAGCCGCCACCGGCTGCGCCACCCGTGGCCGCCTCCGACCAACTCCGCTTCTGCTACTCTTACTTTGCGCTTTACGGCGATCCGCTGCTCGAACCGGAGGCCGATCCGTATCCGGATGGCTACCTCGCCCGCCTGGCCGCGACCGGCGTCAACGGTGTCTGGCTCCAGGCCGTGCTGCACAAACTGGCGCCCTGCCCATGGCAGCCAAAGCGCAGCGCACGCTACGCGGAGCGCCTGGCGAACCTGCGAAAGTTGGCCGTGCGAGCCAGGCGTCACGGAGTCAAAATATTTCTTTATCTGAACGAGCCGCGGGCGATGCCGTTGGAGTTTTTCGCCAATCATCCAACCCTCAAAGGCACGGTGGAAGGCGACCATGCCGCGTTGTGCACCAGCCAGCCGGCGGTCCGTCAGTTTCTCGCCGACAGCGTCGCGTCGATCTGCCGGGCGGTACCGGAACTGGGCGGTTTCTTCACCATCACCGCTTCCGAGAACTTCACCAACTGCTGGTCGCACGGGAACGGGAAAGCCTGTCCGCGTTGCGGTCAGCGAACGCCGGCGGAGGTCATCGCCGAGGTCAACGCCGCGTTCCATGAAGGCATCCGGCAAAGCGGCAACCGGCAACGGTTGCTCGCCTGGGATTGGGGCTGGGGCGACGACTGGGCGCCCGACGCCATCGCGCGCCTGCCGGACGGCGTCTCGCTCATGAGCGTGAGCGAGTGGGGCCTGCCGATCGAGCGCGGCGGCGTGCGCAGCACCGTGGGCGAGTATTCGATTTCTTCGGTCGGGCCGGGACCGCGCGCAAAGCGTCATTGGCAACTGGCCCGCGCCCGCGGCCTGCCGGTGATCGCCAAAATCCAAGCCGGCAACACTTGGGAACTCTCCGCCCTGCCCTACATTCCCGCGCTGGCGCTGGTCGCGGAACATGCCGCCCACCTGCGTGCCGCGAACGTGGACGGTCTGATGCTGGGCTGGACGCTGGGCGGCTATCCCTCGCCGAACCTTGAAGCGGTCGGCACCGTGCTGGCCGGCGGACAACTGGCCGAGGTGGCGGAACGCCGTTTTGGCCAGGCGCTGGCGCCCGCGGTGTTGGCGGCCTGGCAACGCTGCAGCGACGCCTTCCGCGAATTCCCTTTCAACGGCGGCGTGGTCTATTCGGCCCCGCTCCAAGTCGGGCCGGCCAACCCGCTCTGGGCCGAACCGACCGGTTACCACGCGTCCATGGTCGGCATCCCTTACGATGACCTGGACGGCTGGCGCGCGATTTACCCGCCGGCGGTTTTCATCGCCCAATTGGAGAAAGTCGCCGCCGGCTTCGCCGCCGCGGCAAAATCGCTGACCGAGGCGGTCAACAGTCAGCCCAGCCAAACCAACCCCGCGCAGGGTCGGGCCGCCGGGCAGGAGGCGAGCCTCATGACCGCCGCCGGCATTCACTGGCAGAGCGTGGCCAACCAATCGCGCTTCGTGCTGGCGCGCCGCGCGCTGGGCCAGGCAAAGACCGCGGTCGAAGCGGCGCCGCACCTGGCCGCGTTGGAGCGCTTGCTCCACCTCGAACTCGCCTTCGCCAGCGAATTGCACGCGCTGCAGTCGCGCGATTCCCGGCTGGGCTTCGAGGCGTCGAACCACTATTTCTACGTGCCGATGGACCTCGCCGAAAAGGCGCTCAATTGTCACGACCTGCTGGCGCGCTGGCTGCCGGCGGCGCGCGCGCGATTTGCCTGATCCGAGCGCGCCATGAATTTCCTCGCGCCCGCCGCCTTCGCCTTCGCCGCCGCCATCCCGGTGGTGGTGGTGTTTTACCTGCTCAAGCGCAAGCGGGTGGT
Organism: bacterium; assembly: GCA_021823625.1. Classification (GTDB taxonomy): domain Bacteria; phylum Verrucomicrobiota; class Verrucomicrobiia; order Limisphaerales; family J093; genus DSVZ01. The sequence continues at coordinate 12,320 of JAKANS010000056.1, forward strand.
GAAGCTGGTCTCGAGCACGCTGCTTTGGCAGAAGTTCCTCGCCGAAACCCAGGCCAGCGCGCCGTTCCAGCGACTCCGCCACAACTGGCTGTTGATCCTGCAAATCCTGCTACTGCTGCTGGCGATCTTCGCCCTGGCGCGTCCGTACTTTGCGGCCACCACGACCGGCGGGCGGCTGCTGGTAGTCATTCTCGACGCGTCCGCTTCGATGCAAAGCACCGACGAGGAGCCGTCGCGCTTCGAGAAGGCGCGCCGTGAAGCGCTGAAGCTCGTGGACAGCCTGCGCGACACGGACCAGATGGTGGTGTTGCGCGCCGTCGCGCAAACCGAGGTCAAGCAGTCGCCCAGCAGCAGCAAGTACGCGCTCCGCAGCGCCATTCAGGACTGCGCCGTGACCGACTCGGCCACGCGCCTGGTCGAGGCATTCAAGCTCGCTCAATCGCTCGTGCGCGAGCGCACCGACGCCGAAATTCATCTCTTCAGCGACGGCGCGGTGAGCGACTTGAACGAGTTCGAGTATCAAGGCCTGAACGTGGTCTTTCACGAGTTCGGAACCCGCGCGCAAAACGTGGGCATCGTCACGCTGGACGTGCGCGCAAACCCGGAGAATCCCGGCCAGCGAGCAGTTTTCGCGAGCCTTGAAAATGCCTCCACCAACCTGGCGCCGGCACAGGTGGACCTGCTCTTCGACGGCCAACTGGTCGAAACGCGTCCGGTCTCGCTGGGGCCGCGCGAGACGGCGCCGCTGATTTTCACGGCCGCCCAGGACCACGACGGCGTGTTTACGCTGCGCCTGACCACCCCGGACGATCTGGCGGCCGACAACGAGGCGTCCATCGTCAGCCGGATGCCCCAGCCGGCGAAGGTGCTCCTGGTGACGCGCGGAAACCGCTTCCTCGAAAAGGCGCTCGCCGCCGCGCCGAATGTCACGCTGACCGTGGCCGCCGATTCGACCGATGACGCGAAGGCGTTCGACCTGGCGGTGCTCGACGACGTGGTGCCCACCGTCTGGCCGGCAGTGAATCTCCTGTCCATCCGCTCCGCGCAAACCAACTGGCTCGAGATCACCGGTCGTGTCGAGGCGCCGCCCATCGTGGACTGGCGGAACACGCATCCCCTGCTCCGCTTCGTGGCGTTCGACAACGTCCAGATCGCCGAGGCGTTGACCGTCAAGACCCCGACCTGGGCGGGAGCGCTGGTCGAGTCGCCCACCACGCCGCTGATTCTCGCGGGCGAACTGGATCGCCGCCGGCTGATCTGGCTGGGCTTCGACACCCTGCAAAGCACGTGGCCGCTGCGCATTTCCTTCCCGATCTTCATCGCCAACGCCGTGGACTGGCTGAATCCCGCCACCGCGAGCGCCGCGCAATTTCTCGTTCACGCCGGCGAACCGATCCGCCTGCCGCTGACCGCGCCGCTCACCGAGGCAAAGCTGCGCTTGCCCGACGGTGCGGAGCGCACGCTGCCACTCGGGCCCAACGCGCGCGAAATCGTCTTTGGCGACACGCAACATCGCGGCGTCTATCGCCTCACCGCCGGCACGAACGAGGTGACGTTCTGCGTGAACCTGCTCGACGCCGCCGAGACCGACACGACGCCAAAACCGGAAATCCGGTTCGGCAAATACGCCAAAGCCGAAGCCACCACCATCCGGCAGGCGAACTTGGAACTCTGGCGCTGGATCGCGGCGGGGGCCCTGGCGGTTCTGATGTTCGAGTGGTGGTTCTACCACAAGCGATCGGCATGAGCTCACAGGACAAAGACCGGGCAAAGCCGGAAACTTGGCGAGACTGGCTCTCGCAGTTTGAGAGCGCGGCAGGTGGTCTCTTAACGTGGCCCTTGGTCATTATTCCGATTCTGGTTCTAATTCTTTTTACCGGGATCAACCAACTCAAGTCCCTCACAAGCGGCCCGGCGGTCATCGCCTACATCGCCCAAGACCAGGTTTACGCGGAGCCGCTGCTCGCCGACTTCACCCAGGAAACCGGCATCCGCGTGCGAGCCGTCTATGACAGCGAGGCCGTGAAGACGGTGGGCCTGGCGAACCGCCTGCTGGCCGAGGCCGCGCACCCGCAGTGTGACGTGTTTTGGGGCAACGAGGAATTGCGGACGCGCCAGCTCGCGATCCAGGACACTTGGCGGGCCACCAACGGCTGGGCCGCGTTTGGCTACCGGAGCCGACGGATCGTCATCAACACCAACTTCGTCCGCTGGGGCGAGACGCCTTCGAACCGCACCGCCACGCCGGAGCCGCCACGCTCGTTGCTCGAACTCACCAACGCCGTCTGGCGGGGCAAGGTCGCGCTGGCCTACCCGATCTTCGGCACCACCGCCACCCATTTTCTCGCGCTGCGCCAACACTGGGGCGATCCCGCCTGGGAGGAATGGTGCGTGGCGTTGGCCGCCAACCGACCGTTCGTGGTGGACGGCAATTCCGTCGCCGCAAAACTGGTCGCCAAGGGCGAAGCCTGGCTGGGGTTGAGCGACTCGGATGACATCGCGGCGGTGCAAAGTGAAGGCGCGCCCGTTGTCGCCCTGCCACTGTCCGAAGAATCGCTACTGATCCCAAACACCGTCGCCGTCGTCCGCAATGCACCGCACCCGGAAGCCGCACAGCGGCTCTTCGCGTGGCTGCAACGTCCGGAGGTCGCCGCCAGATTGGTCACGCTGAAAGCGCTCGAAGGCGCGTCCGCGGTGGCCATCAAGACACCCACCCTCCAGCCGAACTGGGACAAACTGGTGTCCGAGTTGGAAGCCGGCACGGAGCGATTGAAGGAAATCTTCGTGCGATGAGCTGGTCGTTGCTCCAGAACAGCCTGGCGTTTGCGGGTCTGGTGACCGCGCTGGCGGCGGGCTTCGGTGTGGTGGTGGCGCTGAGCCTCGCCGGCCTCGACCCGAAGTGGCGGGTCGTGGGCCTGGCCCTGGCGGGGCTGACGCTCGCGCTGCCGCCGTTTCTGGTGACCAATTGCTGGCTCGATTTGTTCGGCGAGACGGGTCCGTGGCGGAGTTGGTTGCCGGTGAAACTCTACTCGCTGCCGTCCGCGGCCATCATACTGGCCTTGATACTGTGGCCGATCCCGGCGTTCGCCAGCGTCGCGGCCTGGCAACGGCTCGAAGCGGCGCATTTCGAGGCCGACCCGCTGCTGCGCGGCTTCGCCCTGCTCCGGCACTTGTTATTGCCCGTGGCCTGGCCGGCGCTCTCCACTTCGGCGGTGCTGGTGTTCGTGCTTGCGCTGGCCAACTTCGGCCTGCCCTCGCTGCTCCAAGTCAAAGTGTTTACCGCGGAAATCTGGCTCCGGTTCAGCACCAACTACGATTTCGCCGGCGCGCTGAGTGCCAGTCTGCCGGTGGTGATCGCGCCGGTGCTGCTTTGGCTCTGGCTGCGCCGCGGCGAGGTCGCCTGGCCGCGCTGGCAGGGCGCCGTCCCGCCGCGTTTGGTCCGCCAGCAACTTGGCGCGGCGATTCACCTGCCGGCCTGCGGACTGGCCGCGCTCATCGTGGCGTTCGCGGTGGGCCTGCCGCTGACGCGCCTGGCGACGGCGCCGCACACCTGGACCGAAGTCCAGCCAGCACTGGCCGCCGGCGGCGCTGCGCTGTGGAGTTCGTTCTGGCTGGCGGCCGTGACCGCCACGCTCACGATGGCGCTCGGCCTGGCAAGCTGGCGCTGGCGCTTCGGCCCGGCGTTCTGGCTGTCGTTTCTGCTGCCAGGCGTTTTTCTGGGCATCGTCCTGATTTGGACGCTGAACCGGCCGCCGTGGGTGGCGCTTTACCAAAGCGTCGTCGTGGTGGTGCTGGCGCTGGGGATTCGTTACCTCGGCCCGGCCTGGCAGGCCGCCTCGCTGGCGCGGCGCAGCGCGGACGCGGAGTTGATCGAAGCCGCGCGCCTGGAAGGCGCCTCGCACTGGCAGGTGTTTCGCCTCGCGCTCTGGCCGCAAATCGGTCCCGCCCTGGCCGCCGGCTGGTACGTGGTGTACCTGCTGGCTCTTTGGGACGTGGAGACGCTGGTCGTGATCGTGCCGCCGGGCATGGAGACGCTTTCGCTGCGCATCTTCAACCTGCTCCACTACGGCCACAACCCGCAGGTGAACGCGCTGTGCCTGGCTCTGCTCGGACTCGCATTGCTGCCGCTGCTGGCCTGGGGCCTGTGGCGGGCGGCCAACGTTTTTCGGCTGGGCAACGCGCGCAGAATCGCGGCGGTGGCGAGCGTGCTTGCCGCCCTCCTTTTGCCAGGCTGTTCGCCGGCCGCGAACCAAGGCACGGCGCTGCGCAGCCGGTTTTTTAGCCGGATCGAAATCATCGGCACGCGCGGCCGCGGCCCAGGCCAGTTCAACAAACCGCGTGGCGTGGTGGTGGACCGCAACGACAACCTTTACGTCGAGGACATGACCGGCCGCATCCAGAAATTCGCGCCCGACGGCACGTTTCTCCTCGAATGGCAGATGCCGGAAACCGCGCGCGGCGAACCCAAAGGCCTGGGCCTCGACCGCGACGGCAACGTGATTGTGATCGAGCCGCACTACTCGCGGGTGAACCAGTTCACCCCGGAGGGCAAACTGGTGCGGCAATGGGGCGTGCACGGCACGAACGTCGGCCAGTTCACCCTGCCGCGCGGCGTGGCCTTGAACGCGCAAGGCGAACTGTGGATTTGCGAATACACGGCGGTTCACCGCATCCAGCGCTTCACGCCGGACGGCAGCAAGGTCCTCGCCTGCTTCGGCCATTTCGGCGAAGGCGACGGCGAACTGAATCGGCCCGAAGCGCTGTGCGTGGATGCTCGGCAGCAATTGCACGTGGCCGATTCGTGCAACCACCGGATCCAAGTCTTCGACCCCACCGGCAAATGGCTGCGCAGCTTTGGCCACGCGGGCAGCGGGCCGGGGGAGTTCAGTTACCCGTACGACATCAAGCTCGATCCCGCCGGCAACCAGTTCGTCTGCGAGTTCGGCAACAGCCGCCTGCAAATCTTCGACGCGAAGGACCAACCGCTCGAAACCATCGGCGGGCCGGGCGCCGCGCCGGGCCAGTTCAGCAATCCGTGGAGCATCGCGCTGGACTCCCACGGCAACCTCTATGTCGCGGACGGCGGCAATCACCGCGTTCAGAAACTCATCCGGCGCGAACCGCTGGTGACGGCCGGCGCCGCTCAAACCGCAGTTGTCGCGCGCGCGCCAGGCCGTGCCCCCCGCTAGCGAATGCCCTTCCAGTTCACCAACCCTTCCTGGCTGTTGCTCGTCCCGTTCGTGGTGGGTTGGATCGTCTGGCTCACGTTGAAGTCGGACGTGCAGGCCGGGCCGGTGCGGCGCTGGCTCGCCTTCGCGTTGCGACTGGTCATCACGCTGGCGCTCTTGCTCGCCATCGCAGGCATTCAATGGCTCAAACCGCTGGAAGGCATGAACGTCTTTTTCCTGCTCGACCGCTCGGACAGCGTGCCGTCGGCCCAGCAGGAGCGGGCGCTTAGCTTCGTCAACGAAACCGCGCGGGACAAGAAGGCCGTCGATCGCGGCGGCGTGGTCGTCTTTGGCGATGGCGCGGCCATCGAAACCACACCCAACGTCAAGGTGGATGTCGAGAAAATCCACGCCGTCATTGGCGCCGAACGCACGGACATCGGCAGCGCCATCCGCCTCGGCACCGCGGCGTTTCCCGAGACGGGTCAAAAGCGGCTGGTGCTTTTGTCCGACGGCAACGAGAACCTCGGCGATGCGATGGGCGCCGTGGCCGCCGCCCGGGCGCTGGGCGTCAGCATCGACGTCGTGCCGATGGGCGTCGCCCGCGGCGGTGACGTGTCGGTTCAAAAAGTCGGCATTCCTTCCAAGCTCAAGACCGGCCAGACGTTCGATGTCAGCATCTTCGTCCAGTCGGACACGAACCGCGCCGCCACACTGCGCCTGTTCCAAAACGACCGGTATCTCGGCGAACAGCAGGTCGAATTGTCGGCCGGCAAGAATCTCTTCACCTTTCCGCAAACGCTCACGCAACCCGGATTTTACAGTTACGACGTGCAGGTCGATGTGCCAGGCGACCTGGTGCCGCAAAACAACCGCGCCGGCAATTTCGCCAGCGTCCGCGGCGAACCGCGCCTCCTCATCGTGTCCTCCGATCCCGCCCAGGACCGGCCGCTCGCAGACGCGCTCCGCGAATCCAAGCTCCAGACCCAGCTCAGCGACTTGAGCGGCTTTCCGGCGACGCTCGCGGAGATGCAAAGCTACGACGCGATCTTCATCAGCAACCTCGCAGCGGGCGATCTCGGCGACACGTTGATGAGCCTGCTCGAAAGCGCTGTGCGCGACTTCGGCGTGGGCCTGGTTTGCGTGGGCGGCGACCAGACTTACGCCGCCGGCGGCTACCGCGGCACGCCGCTGGAAACTACGTTGCCGGTCGAAATGGAGTTGAGCAGCAAGAAGGTGCTGCCCAGCGGCGCCGTCGTGCTCGTGATGCACGGCATGGAGTTCAACAACGGCAACCAGATCGCCCGCGAGTGCGCGTTGGGCGTGCTGGACGCGCTCGGCCCGCAGGACGAGATGGGCGTCGTGCTTTGGGACGGGAACGATCGCTGGCTCTTTCCGCTGAGCCCAGTCGGTGACCGCAAGGAAAAGGGCCGCCTCATCGCCGGCATGAACCAAGGCGACCTGCCCAGCTTCCAGCACGTCATGGAAATGGCCTACCAAGGCGACCCGCAAAACCCGGGCTTGAAGCAGTCCAAGGCCAATCTCAAGCACATGATCGTCTTCAGCGACGGCGATCCCGGCGCGCCGAGCGACCAGCTCATGCAAGCCATCGTCGGAGACAAGATCACGGTCAGCACGGTGTTGATCTCCGGTCACGCCGGGCCGGACACAATGATCAAGATGGCGGATCAAGGCCGCGGCCGTTTCTACGACGTGCGCGACCCGTCGCAGTTGCCGCAGATTTTTTTGAAGGAAGCGATGGTCATCCTCAAGTCGGCGATCTTCGAAGATCCATTCAAGCCGGTGCTCACCGACAGCAGCGGCATCCTGCGTGGGTTTACGGCCGGCGAATTGCCCACCTTGCGCGGCTATGTCTGCACCACACCCAAGGCGCGCGCGGAAGTGCCGTTGCTTTCGGATAAGGGCGACCCGGTGCTGGCGCACTGGCAGTTCGGCTTGGGCCGGGCGGTGGCGTTCACCTCCGACGCCAAGGCCAAGTGGGCGCAGGATTGGATGGGCTGGCCGAAGTACCGGCAGTTCTGGTCACAGGTTGCCCAGTGGGCCTTGCGGCGGATCGACACCGCCGATTTCAACACCGAAGTCTCCGTGGAAAACGGCGAGGGCGTGCTCAGCGTTGAAGCCCTCGATGCCCAGGGCAACTACCGCAACTTCCTGAATCTCGAGGGCGTGGTGGTGAGCCCGAAAGGTCAGAAGCGGACCGTCCGGCTAAAGCAAGCCGGGCCGGGCCGCTACGAGGCGCGGTTCCCGACACGCGAGGTCGGGGCGTACCTGATCAATCTGGTTGAGACCCAGAACGGTGAGGTACGCGCCACGCAGGCGGTCGGCGCCAGTGTCAACTACTCGCCGGAGTTTGCCGTCGCCGAACCGAACCTCAGCCTGCTGCGCCAAGTTGCGGAAATGGGTGCCGGCAAATTGCTCCCGCCGCTCGGTCAGCCGCTGGGCGGGGAAAACCCGTTCCTGCACGACCGGGTGAGGACGTTCCAGCCGCGCGGCCTTTGGGAGTGGCTGCTCAAGTTCGCCATTCTGTTTTTCGTGGCCGATGTCGGCGTGCGCCGCATCTATCTCGACCGCGCGGAGTGGCTGAAGGCCACGCAGAACCTGCGTCGGATATTCCTCTTCTGGCGCGGTCGGCCGCGGCCAGTGGCCGCCGACGAATCCTTGAATGCGCTGCTCGCCCGCCGGGGCCTGGTCCGCGCTCAACGGACTGGAGCCGGCGAACCCAAGCCGGAACTCTTCCAACCCGCCCGGCCAACGACCGCACCGCTCGTCGGCGAAGCGCAACCGAAGCCGCCCGCCGAGAAGTCAGGCGCGGCCGGGGAGCCGCCAAAGGCGCCACCGCCGGACCGGAGCGCGGTCACCTCGCGGCTGCTCGACGCCAAACGGCGGGCGTCGAAACGCATCGATCAATCTTGACCCGTGAAAGCCGCTGCCCAGTTCGTCGTCGTCCTGGTCACCGCCCCGGACCTCAAAACGGCGCGCGCCCTGGCCCAGGCCGCGCTGGCAGAGCGGCTCGTTGCCTGCGCGAACTTGGTGCCCAGGATCGAGAGTCATTACTGGTGGCAGGGAAAACTCGAACGCAGCGCGGAAGTCCTGCTGCTCCTGAAGACTCGCAAGACAAGGCTTGCCGCCCTCGAACGCCTGATCCTCGATCGACACCCTTACGACACTCCCGAGATTCTTGCCTTGCCGCTGCACGCAGGCACCGAACGGTATCTGGACTGGATCCTTGAAAGCACGGGCGGGCGGAAGTGATCGCTGGCCGGCAAGCCTCCCGGCCCCAGCCGTCCCTCGCTGACAGAGTTCGGTCATCCGTAGCCCAGCGACCCAGTCACCGCCGGGCGAAATCGCCACTGAAAACCGCTTGCGGCACCGCGCGGGAGATGCTACCGGCAAGGCCGGCAATGGGGTTTGCCGTCTCGCGTCGCGAGAGAACCGCCTGACCGATTTCAGTGCTGATAACTCCTACCCACGCCAGGCGTGGCCGGCGGAACTATTATGTTGAATGCACTGTGGATTTTCCTCGGCGGCGGCCTGGGTACTCTGGGCCGGTGGTGGCTTTCCGGTGTCGTTGCCAACCGCTTCGGTCAGACGTTCCCTTGGGGTACGCTGATCGTAAATGTGAGCGGCTGTTTCGCGATCGGCCTGTTCGCGACGGTGACCGGCCCCGAAGGCCGCTTGATGGCGCCGGCCTCGTTTCGGCAGTTCTTCATGCTGGGGGTCTGCGGCGGTTACACCACCTTTTCCTCGTTCAGCCTCCAGACGCTGACGCTGGCCGAGGACGGCCAGTGGTTCAAGGCGGGCGCGAATTCCGTGGCGTCGCTCGGCTTGTGCCTGATCGCGGTGTGGCTGGGCCATCTGCTGGCGGCCAGCTTCAATTCCACGAAAGGTCACTGACATGCACCTGCCCCACGAAGCCATGCTCCTGCGGGTTTTCCTCGGCGAAAGCGACCGTTGGAGGCACCAGCCACTTTACGAAGCCCTTGTGCTCAAGGCACGCGAGATGCACCTGGCCGGCGCGACCGTGCTGCGTGGACCGATGGGCTTCGGCAAATCCAGCCGGCTGCACACCGCCAAGATTCTGCGGCTCTCGATGGATTTGCCGCTCGTGATTGAAATCGTGGACTCGGAGGAAAAGCTCCGCGAGTTCCTGCCGGTCCTGGACGAAATGATGCAAGGCGGCCTGGTCACTCTGGAGAAAGTGCAGGTGATCCACTATCGCGCGGGCAACAACGTGCCTCCACCGCCGGCAACCTGAGAAGCAGGCACCAACACACAGCGGACGCCTTCTTGCAGCCAAGCGTTGGCACACTATCTGTCGCAATTGCGACAGATAGTGTGCCAACCCGCAGGGGATGCTTGAAGAAGTCTAGGCGCTGGGCACCGCCGCCGCGTAACGCGCCGACTCGGCGGCCAGCCAATCGCTGATGGCCGTCGCGACATTCTCGATTTTGACAAAACTGAGGTTGCCGCCGCGGGGTTTGAGTTCGATTTCACCGCGCGCCATCGCTTTTTCGCCCAGGTTGACCCGCAGCGGGAAGCCGATCAGGTCGGCATCCTTGAATTTCACACCGGGCCGCTCGTCGCGGTCGTCCAGGATCACTTCCGCGCCGCGAGCCGTTAATTCGGCGTAAAGCTGCTCGGCGAGTTTCATTGGAGCGCTGTCCGGCGCCACGCTCAGCGGGGTGAGGCAGACGGCGAAGGGCGCGGTTGGCAACGGCCAGAGGATGCCGTCTTTGTCGTTGCCCTGCTCGATAATCGCCTGGAGCGTGCGCGTCACACCGATGCCGTAGCAACCCATGACGCACGGGTGCTGCTTGCCGGCTTCGTCGAGGTACAGCGCGTTCATTTTTTCGCTGTACTTGGTGCCCAGCTTGAACACGTGGCCGACCTCGATGGCACGGCGAATCTTGAGCGGTTGGCCGGTCTCGACGTCGAGTTCGCCGGCCTGCACGGTGCGGAAATCCGCCCACTGGTTGACCTCGATGTCGCGGGCGATCTCGATGTGCCGGAAGTGAAAACCGTCGTCGTTCGCGCCGGTGGTCATGCCGGCGGCGCCCTGAAGCGCACGGTCGGCATAGATCCGCAGGTCCGCCACTCTCAAAGTGGTCTTCACTGCGCCGAGGCTGCCCGGATGGGCGCCCAAAGCGGCGAAGACTTCGTCGGCGGTGGCCGGTCGGACTTGGGTCGCACCGGTGCGGGCCATCAATTTCGCCTCGTTCAACTGGTCGTCGCCGCGCAGCAAAACGAGAATCGGCTTCGAGTCCGCGACGTACACGAGCGTCTTGATCTGTTGATGGGCTGCGACGTTGTAGGGCGCTGCGGCCAATGCGTCGATGGTTACGACGCCGGGCGTCGGAAACTTCTCCGGTGCCGGGCTGGTACTCGCGGTCGGCGTGCCAGCCAGCGGTCCGCGGCTGGTGGCCTTCTCGATGTTCGCTGCGTACTGTCCGGATTCGCAATAGACGACCTCGTTTTCGCCGGTCTCCGCCGGGACCATGAACTCGTGCGAGTAGTTGCCGCCGATGACACCCGTGTCGGCCTCGACCGGGAAGGCGCGCAAGCCGCAGCGCGCGAAGATGCGCGTGTAGGCGTCGTACATCTTCCGGTAACTCACCATGGCCGCCGCGTCGTTCACATCGAAGCTGTACGCGTCCTTCATCACGAACTCTTTCGCCCGCATCAGGCCGAAGCGGGGGCGGATCTCGTCGCGGAACTTGACGCCGATCTGGTAGAAATTGCGCGGCAGTTGCCGGTAAGAACTCAGCTCGTTGGCCGCCAGTTGCGTGATGACCTCCTCGGCGGTGGGGCTGAGAACCCATTCCTTCTTCGCGCGGTCGAAGACGTGGTAGAGCACTTCGGCGGCCGTGGTGTAGCGCCCGCTCTGTTGCCAGATGTCCGGCGGCTGGAGGCAAGGTATGGACACCTCGATGGCGCCGACACGATCCATTTCCTCGCGGACGATCCGCTCAATCTTGCGAAGCACGCGCACGCCCAACGGGAGAAACGTGTACAGCCCGCCGGTGAGCTTGCGAACCAGGCCGGCGCGCAGCAGCAATTTATGCGACGCGATCTCGGCGTCGGCCGGAGTCTCCTTGAGGGTGGGAATGAAGGTCTGGGTCCAGCGCATATAAAACGGGAGTGAGGCGGGTCACGCCGCCTCGCGAGGACTGACTGGGCAAAGCACCGCCAAGCGCGAGGTCACTTCACGGTGTTCACCAACGGCGCCATGCCCTGAATCCGCACCTCGATGCGGTCGCCCGACTCGATCGGTCCCACGCCGCTCGGCGTCCCCGTCAAGATCACGTCGCCGGGCAGCAAGGTCATGTTCGTCGAAATGAAACTGACGAGGTGGAAGCAGTTGAAGATGAGCTGCCCCGTGTTCGAGTTTTGGCGAAGCTGGCCGTTTTGGAAGAGTTGGATCGACAGTTCGTGTGGGTCGATCTTGGTTTCCACGTAGGGGCCCAGCGGCGTGAACGTGTCGAACGACTTGCACCGCGCCCATTGGCTTTCGGCGTTCTGGATCGTGCGGTCGCTGACATCCTGCGCGGCGGTGTAGCCGAAGATGTAGCGCGCCGCGGCGGCCGGCGTCACGTTGCGCACCCGGCGGCCGATGATCACCGCCAATTCGGCCTCGAAATCCACACGATGCGCGGCGAACGGAATCTCGATCTTCGCGCCGTCCGGCAGCAGGGACGTTGGCGCCTTGAGCCAAAAGAGCGGCTCCTTCGGCAGGGACTTCCCGCTCTCGCGGGCGTGATCGGCATAATTCAATCCCACCGCGATCACCTTGGAGGGCGTCACGGGCACCAGAGTTTTCACCCCTTTTAGGGATGTGGGTTTCTTCTCGAACGAAGGAGAACCAAACACGTCTCCGAGGAGGCGGAACAGTTCCCCGTCCACGACCTTTGCGTAAAAGGTGTCATCACCTTTCTGAAAGCGGCCTATAGCAGCCATAAACGAATGCCAAGTACGTAACAAATACGGCTACCATCCGGCAAGCCGAAACTCCAAGGAACTGAGGACGTGGCAGAAATGAGGCTTGATTTTGACCGGCCCGGTCGCATCCTTCGCTCACGAACTAACGATCTTTATGGCTGATCTAGCGAACAAATACCCCGAGAACGCGCCCGGCAAGTTTTACGTCGATAACCAGTGCATCGACTGCGATCTGTGCCGCGAGACCGCGCCGAACAATTTCAAGCGCAACGAAGACGGCGGTTACTCCTATGTCTTCGCCCAACCCTCCATGCCGGAGGAAGAAAAGCAGTGCCAGGAAGCCAAGGAAGGCTGCCCGGTCGAGGCCATCGGCAACGACGGCGCCTAGTTCTCAGCTCAGCCCTTTCAGTGACGGACCCGCCGGCACCTCGCCCGCGGGTTCTTGCTTTTCCGGCGGCTTCGGCAGACGGCGCGACTCAATCCAAGCTCCAGCTCGGGAGCATCTCTTCGTCCAGCGGCGTGGCCCGATGGCCCTGGAGAAGCTTCCGCTCCGCCAGCATGGCAATCATCGCCGCGTTGTCGGTGCAAAACGCCCCCGCCGCGAGTCGCAGCCGCCACCCGCGGCTCGCGCATGCTTCGGCCAGCCGCGCCCGCAACGCGCGGTTGCAGGTGACCCCCCCGGAAGCGGTAACGCAGCCGACGCCGAGTCGCGCGGCCGCCTTCACGGTCTTGGCCACCAGCACGTCCACGATGGCCGCCTGCACGCTCGTGCACAGGTCGCGGAGCCGCTGCGGGTGGCCGAGGATTTTCGGGTGGTCGCGCAAAAAGTACCGCACCGAGGTTTTCAACCCGCTAAAACTGAAGTCGTCGTTGGCTTCGGCAATCAGCGGGCGCGGAAAAACGAAGGCGCGCGCATCGCCGCCTTCCGCGAGCCGATCCATCTCCGGTCCGCCCGGATACGGCAGGCCGATCAGTTTCGCCGTTTTGTCGAAACATTCGCCGGCGGCGTCGTCAAGCGTGGAACCCAGCACGTGGTGCTGCAATTCGCCGGTGACGTGGACCAGCAGGGTGTGACCGCCACTGACAATCAGCGAGACGTTCGGCTCGAAGTCCGCGAAGTCCGCCCGCGGCGGCCGGCCGACGATCCACGGCGAATAGAGATGCGCCTCGTGATGATTAATTCCCAGGAACGGCCGGTCCAAAGCGAAGGCGAGTGCCTGTGCCGCGCGCAGGCCGATCAGCAGGGCGTTGGGCAGACCCGGTCCTTGCGTGGCCGCTATGGCGGTCAGTTCGCCCGGGCTGACGCCAGCCTCGGTCAACGCCAGCCGGCAGACTGGCAGCAGATTGCGCAGGTGTTCGCGGGTGGCCAGCTCGGGTACCACTCCACCATACTCGGCGTGGAGTGCGATCTGCGAGGAGACGACATTGGCCAGCACCTCCCCTTCGCTCACGAGCGCGCAGCTTGTCTCGTCGCAGGAAGTCTCGATGCCCAGTATGGTCACGACCGGACGGGGATGGGCGGGCGCCGATCCCGCGACGGCGGCGCGGAGACCGGCGGCGCGGCTCAATTCTGCGACCCCGTCATCGGCCGCGCGAGTTGGGCCAGCTTGCCATCGCGGTGGGTGTAAAGTGTGATGCCTTTGAGCAAATCCATCGCCCGCTCCAGTTGAAGGTCGCGCACGGCGTTGATCTCGTCGCGGCGCGCTGGATCGAGCGACTCCACCAGCCCCGGCGTGCGTTGCTGGGCCAGGGCTTCATCGTCTTCCAAGGATTGAGGCACCTCGATGTTCGGCGTGATGCCGTGCTCGTGGATGACCTTGTGGCTGGGCGTGTAATACTTGGCCGTCGTGAGTCGCAACGCCGCCCCGTCCTGAAGTTCGATGATGCTCTGCACCGACCCTTTGCCGAACGACTTTTCGCCCACGATGATCGCGCGTTTCAAGTCCTGGAGGCATCCGGCCACGATCTCCGAAGCGCTGGCGCTGCCCTCATTGATCAAGACGACCATGGGCAGCTCGTAGTGTTTGCCGCGAGCTGGCACACGATACTCGCGCCGTTCGGACGGGTCGCGGCCTTCGGTACTGACGACAAGCGTCTTGGGTGGTAGAAAGAGGCTGCAAACCTTGGCCGCCTGATCGAGCAGCCCACCGGGATTGTCGCGCAGATCGAGCACCAAGCCCTCCAGCCCCTGGCCTTCCAGCTTCTTGATCGCGGCCTCCAACTCGCTGGTTGTCCGTTCGCCGAACTGCGTCAACTGCACATAGCCGATGTGCCCGTCGCCGATGGTGAAATCCTCCCCGCCTTTGAGGTCCTTGACCGTGTCCACCTTGATGACCTCGCGCTTAAGGACGTGCTCCTTCTCCTCATTGGTCGTAGGCCGCAGCACCGTCACGTTCACTTCGGTTCCCGGCGCGCCACGCAGCAACTTCACCGCCTCCGTCGCGCTCATCCGCTCCGCGCTGCGTCCGTCGATGCGGATGATCCGGTCGCCCGAAACGATGCCTGCCCGCGCAGCCGGCGTGTCCGGCATGGCGGAGATCGCGGTCAAGAAGTCCCCGCGAACGCTGATCTGCAACCCCACGCCGCCGTAAGCACCTTCGGTGTCGTCGCGGAAATCGTCATACTTCCGCGGTTCGAGGAATTCGCTGTGCGGATCCAGCGTGCTCATCAATCCCTTCAGCGCGCCATAGACGAGGTCCTGGTAGGTCAGCTTGTCGCCATCGACGTAGTCCTCGCGCACGCGCTCGAGCACGAGCGAAAAGAGACGCAAGTTGCGAAAAACGTCGTTCTTGCCGGCGGCCTCGGCCGACCGCACATAGACTTGGGCGCCGAAGAAGAGGTTCACTCCCAGCGCCAGAATCACCGTCGAGTAGAGCACTCGCTTGTTCATAAATCGACCGACCGTACTCAAAGACAGTCGAAGGTAGGAGTCCCCGGCCGGACTGGCAAGGACCGGCGCAGCCCGTTCCGCCCGCCGGTTACAGCTCCGGAGTCGAATGTGGTGAAACCGGACGCGGGGTGGCTGCCGCTGCGCGCAGGCGCAGTTCCACGAAAGCCAGGTCCGCCGGCGCGGTCACCTTCGGGTTCGGCTCGGCGCTTTCCACCAAGCGAACCGGCTGGCCGATCAGTTCGCAAGCCGCCGTGTCGTCGGTCACCCGCAGGCCACGGCGGCGCACCTCCGCCAGGGCCCGCCGGATCACCTCGACCCGGAATGACTGCGGCGTTTGCACGGCCCACAGTCGCCCACGGTCGGGATGGCCGGTGATGACCTGGCCGTCGGTGGATTCCTTGATGGTGTCGGTCACGCGCTGAGCCGCGACTGCAGCGCCGACCTCGCCGGCCGCCCGCAAAGTGGCCGCGATCAAATGCTCGGAAACGCAAGGCCGCGCTCCGTCGTGGATGGCCACCAGTTCGCTGGCGGGCGACAATGCTTGCAGGCCGTTCCACACCGAATCCTGGCGTTCGACGCCACCAGTGACGAAACGGTGCGGTTTCGTAAATCCGCACGCCGCGGCCAGTTCAGCGAAGGTCGCCTCCAACCCCGCGCGCACCACCAGCACGATCTCGTCCACGCAGGCCGCGGCGTCGAACCGCGCCCAAGTGTGGGCGATCACCGGCCGCCCAGTCACCTCGAGGAAAAGCTTGTCCACGCCCGGCCCCATGCGTTTGCCCTGGCCGGCGGCGACGATCACCGCGGAGTTCATGGCCGGCGAATCTGGCGATTCCGGCCGGCGGCGGCAAGCCGATCGCAGGTTCCGAGCGAGGCGGTCCGGTCCTTCAATGTTGGGCCAGCAGCATGATGATCCGCACGCCCAAGACCGCCGCCACGCCGAGCAGGCAAACGCCGGAGATTCGCGACAACCGCAGCAGACCTTCGATCGAGAACCGCCCGTGCGCGCGCGCTGCCGCCCAACTCAGGAAGGCAAACCAACCGAGCGTCGCCAGCGCCACGCCGGCCAGGCACCATCCCTTGCTGGTCCAGTCGGGCCGCACCCACCGATGGGCGGTGAAGGTCGCCGAGGCCGCGACCCAGAACAGCAGCACGCCCGGATTGCCGAGCACGCGCAGGAAGCCGGTCATGAACGCCGTGCGCGGATGAAATCGCCGTTGCAGTGATCTTTCGGTGCGGGTGACGTGCGGGAGCGCTTTCGCCCGATAGTATTTCCACCCCAGATAGACCATGACAATGAAGCCCACGAGTTGGAACGTCGCCTTCACCGCCCGTTCGGCGAACAATTCCGCGAAACCCGCGAAACCGATGAAGCAATAGATCATCTCCATCGACACGGCGCCGACACCGATCAGGAACGCGCCGAAAAAGCCACGTTGCGCCGCCTCATTGATGATCGTGACATTGATCGGCCCGACTGGCACGGCCGACACCAATCCCGTGAGGAATCCGACTCCCCAGGCTAGCAAAGTGGCCGGCAAGTCACTCATCGCGCGCGCAAGCATGCCCAACCGGGTGCGCCAAGGCTAGGACGCGAACGCCTCCATGCCCACGCAGGAGCAAACCAGGTGGCGGTCGCCATAGACGTTGTCCACGCGGCCGCACGCGGGCCAGAACTTGAACTCGCGCAAGCCCGCCACCGGAAACGCCGCCTGTTCGCGCGAGTAAGGCCGGTCCCAATCGCTCGCCGCAAGCGTGTCCGCAGTGTGCGGCGCGTGCTTGAGCGGGTTGTTCTTCGCGTCCATTTCGCCGCGTTCGACGGCCAGGATCTCGGCGTGGATGGCGATCATCGCCTCGCAAAACCGGTCCAGTTCGTACTTCGACTCGCTCTCGGTCGGTTCGACCATGAGCGTGCCCGCCACGGGCCAGCTCAACGTCGGCGCGTGAAAGCCGAAATCCATCAGCCGCTTCGCCACGTCCTCGGCGGTCACGCTTTTGAACTGGCGCAAATCGAGGATGCACTCGTGCGCGACCAGGCCGTGGGCGCCCTTGTAGAGGACCGGGAAACAGGCTCCGAGCCGGCGCGCGATGTAGTTCGCGTTCAAGATCGCGACTTGCGTCGCCTCGGTCAGACCCGCGGCGCCCATGCAGGCAATGTAAACCCAGGAAATCGGCAAAATGCTGGCGCTGCCAAAGGGCGCGGCCGCGACCGCCCCCAAGCCCTGACTGGTGCCGAGCCGGCCCGATTCATGGCCGGGCAAGAACGTTGCCAGATGCGCCGCCACGCCGATCGGCCCCCCCCCCGGCCCGCCACCGCCGTGCGGAATGCAAAACGTTTTATGAAGGTTCAGGTGGCACACGTCGGCGCCAATATCGCCCGGCCGCGTCAGCCCGACCTGGGCATTCAGGTTCGCGCCGTCCATATAAACCTGGCCGCCGTGTGCGTGGATGACCCGGCAGATTTCGCGGATGCCAGCCTCGAACACGCCGTGCGTGGACGGGTAAGTGACCATCAGCGCCGCCAGCTTTTCGCAGTGTTCGGCGGCCTTGGCGCGCAGGTCCGCAATGTCGATGTTGCCTTGCGCATCGCAGGCCACCGGCGCCACGCGCAGCCCGGCCAGGACGGCGCTGGCCGGGTTGGTGCCGTGCGCTGAAGTCGGAATCAGGCAGACCTCGCGCTGCATCTCGCCGCGGCTGGCGTGGTATTTCCGAATCACCAGCAAGCCGGTGTATTCGCCTTGCGAACCCGCGTTGGGCTGCAGCGAAATCGCGGCCAGGCCCGTGATTTCCGCGAGCCAACGCTCCAGATCGGCGAACAGTTCGTGGTAGCCGGCGCTCTGCGCCGCCGGCGCGAACGGGTGGAGCTTCGCAAACTCCGGCCAGCTCACCGGCAACATTTCGCTGGTGGCGTTCAGTTTCATCGTGCACGACCCGAGCGGGATCATCGAGTGGCACAGCGAAAGATCCTTGGCTTCCAGCCGGCGAATGTACCGCAGCATCTCGGTCTCGGAGTGGTAGCGGTTAAACACCGGATGGGTGAGGAATGCCGAAGTGCGCTGGAGCGGTTCGAGCCCCGCGGCACGGGGCGCAAGGGCTGCGGGCTCGAAATCCAGCGGCTCGCCACCGTTGAACACGACCAAGAGTTCACCCACGTCCGCCAGGGTCGTGGTCTCGTCGAGCGCAATGCCGACCGTGCTTTCATCCACCGGCCGGAGGTTGATTCGATGCGCCTCGGCAAGGCGGTGAATCTCGGCCGCCTGCCGCTGGCCCAGCTTCACCGTCAGGGTGTCGAAGAAGGCGGCGTTGGTCACGCGATGGCCGATGCGCTCCAAACCCGCCGCCAGCACCGCCGTCAACCGATGCACCCGCTCCGCGATCGCGCGCAGGCCGTCCGGTCCGAGATAGACCGCATACATGGCGGCCATGTTCGCCAGCAGCGCCTGCGCGGTGCAGATGTTGCTGGTGGCTTTCTCGCGACGGATGTGTTGTTCGCGCGTGCCCAGCGCCAGCCGGTACGCCGGTCGGCCCCGCGCGTCTTTCGACACCCCGACCAGCCGGCCCGGCATCTGGCGTTTGAACTCGTCGCGCGTGGCCATGAAGGCCGCGTGCGGTCCGCCGAATCCCAGTGGCACGCCGAACCGCTGCGCGCTGCCCACCGCGATGTCCGCGCCGAACTCGCCCGGCGCCTTGAGCAAAGTCAGCGCCAGCAGGTCCGCGGCCATCACCGCCAGCGCGCCCGCCGCGTGCGCCCGCTCGATCAACGGCGCGTAGTCGTGAACCGCGCCGTCGGTGGCGGGGTATTGCACGAGCACCCCCAACGTTGTGGCATCGAACTGGAAAGCCTCCGCCGGCCCAATCCGCACTTCGATGCCCAGCGCCTGCGCCCGTGTCCGCACCACCTCGATCGTCTGCGGGTGACAATCCTCGGCTACGAGAAAGCGGTTCCGTTGTCCGGCCGCCTTGAGCCGGTGACACATCGTCATCGCCTCCGCGGCGGCGGTGGCCTCGTCAAGCAACGACGCGTTGGCCACCGGCAGCGCGGTGAGATCGCACACCAGCGTCTGGAAGTTGAGCAGGCTTTCGAGCCGGCCCTGCGAAATCTCGGACTGGTACGGCGTGTATTGGGTGTACCAACCGGGGTTCTCCAGGATGTTCCGCTGAATCACCGCCGGGGTGATGCAATCGTGGTAACCCCGGCCGATGAAGGAGCGGAAAACCTGGTTCTTCGCGGCCACCGCGCGCAGTTGCTGCAAGGCCGCCAACTCGCTCACCGCGGCCGGCAGGGCGAGCGGTTCCCGCCGGCGGATGTCCGCCGGCACGGTGCGATCCACCAGTTGGTCCAGGCTTTCAAGGTCGAGCGCGCCCAGCATGGCCTGCTGGTCGGTCGGACTGGGGCCGATGTGGCGGCGGACAAAACGATCGGGGTGCTCGAATGCCGACGCCTGTCCGGCGTCGGAAGCGGTAATCAATTGGGCCTCGTTCATCGGTGGTGACAGATCGGGTGCGTCAGCAAAGAGGCGGCAAAGTAAAATCCGCGCCCGGCAAAGCAAGCGGGTTCTCAGGATACGTCACGAATCTGCGGCCTGCCGCCGGTGCTCTAAAGCAGGTTCGCCCAGCACCAGCGGGGCTTGTGCCGGCCAGGGCCGCCGCCTAGTCTCGGCCCGTTGTCGCCACAATCTATAACCAAAAGCCCAACCCATGAAACGCCGCCTTGCTCCTTCCCCGGCCGGTGAATTCACCCGTCGCCAACTTCTCCGCCGCACGGTCGGTCTGGCCGCGGGCGCCTGGGCGCTAAATGCGGCCGGTCCGCTCGCCGCCGCCCCCGCGGTCACCAAGGGCCGCATCCGGCAGTCCATTGTTCAGTGGTGCTTCGAGCTGAACGGCGAGAAGTGGAACCTCGATCAACTTTGCCAGGTGGCCAAGGAACTCGGTTGCCAGAGCGTCGAACTCATTCCCGCGAAGGATTACCCGGTGCTGAAACGGCATGGCCTGGCGAGCGCGATCGGCCAGATCGACATGAATCCCGACCCGCCGTTCGTCTTCGGCTTCAACAACCCCGACCATTGGCCGCGCGTGATGAAGGCCACCCGGGACGCGATCGACGCCGCGGCCGCCTTCGGCTGCCCGAACGTCATCTGCTTCACCGGTTACAGCGCCCGGAATCCCAACGACCCGCAGAGCCTGCACCTGTCGAAGGAAGAAGGCGCGCAGAACTGCGTGGCCGGATTCAAGCAAATCGTCCCCTATGCGGAGCAGAAAGGTGTGACGCTCTGCCTGGAAATGCTCAACAGCCGCGAGGATTCGCACCCGATGAAAGGCCATCCGGGTTACCAGGGCGACCACACCGATTATTGCATCGACATCATCAAACGCGTCGGCTCGCCGCGCTTGAAACTCCTTTTCGACATTTACCATGTTCAGATCATGGACGGCGACGTGATCAAGCGCATCCGCCAGTTCCACGAGTACATCGGCCACGTGCACACCGCCGGCAATCCAGGCCGGGGCGAACTGGACCACCACCAGGAAATCAACTTTCCGCCGATCATGGAGGCGCTCCTGGAAGTCAAGTACCAGGGCTACGTCGGGCAGGAGTTCATCCCCACGCGTGATCCACGCCAGGGCCTTCGCGAGGCGGTGGCGCTCTGCGATGTTTAGTCGCTCCTGGCGGGAACACCGCCAAGACCGGCCATGAGCGCCTGCGACTTCCGCTGGCTCCGCACGGGCGATGACGCCTTCGCCGCGATGCTGGCGGACATCGCGGCGGCCCGGCGGACGGTGCAGTTCGAGACTTACACGCTGGCTTACTCCCCAGTGGGCGAACGCTTCCTCGCGGCGTTGACCGAGGCCGCCCGCCGCGGCGTGCAGGTGCGGGTGCTGGTCGATGCCTTTGGCTCGTTTAACCTGCCGGATTCGTTCTGGGATCCGCTGCGCCGGGCGGGCGGTGATTGCCGCTGGTTCAACCCCCTGACCCTGCGCCGCCTCACGTTTCGCGACCATCGCAAGTTGCTGGTCTGCGACGACGCGGTGGCGTTCGTCGGCGGATTCAACATTGCCGCCGAGTACGAAGGCGACGGCGTGGTCCGCGGCTGGCGGGACGTGGGCCTGCGGCTCACCGGTCCGCTGGTCGGCAGCCTCGCGGCGTCCTTCGACGAACTGTTCGAACGGCACGATTTCGAGCATCCGCCGTTCACCCGCCTGCGCCCGGCGACGACCCGCCGCAGCCTGGTTTGCGCGGACGGTGAAGTGCTGTTGAATGGTCCGGGCCGCGGCCCGAACGCGTTCAAACGCGCGCTGCTGCGGGACCTTGAAGCCGCCCGCGACGTGCAAATCGTGGCGGCGTATTTCCTGCCGATCGGCCGCCTGCGCCGGGCGCTGGCGCGAACGGCCCGGCGCGGGGCCCGGCTGGAATTGGTGCTGGCGGGCAAAAGCGATGTCTGGCTTTCCCAACTCGCCACCCGCGCCCTGTATCGGCGGCTGCTCATCGCCGGCGCCGCGATCCACGAGTACCAACCGCAAGTGCTCCACTCCAAGTTGATCGTGGTGGATGGCGCGGTCTATGTCGGGTCCGCGAACCTCGATCCCCGCAGCCTGCACATCAACTACGAGCTGATGCTGCGCCTCACCCAACCGGCGGTGGTCGCCGAAGCGCGCGACATCGTGGCGGATCACCGGCGCCACAGTCGCCGCATCGAACTGGCCGGCTGGCAGGCGTCGCGGACAGCGTGGGCGCGGTTCAAAGGTCGCTGGGCGTGTTTTCTTCTCGGCCGATTGGACCGGCTTGTCATGTTCCGCCAACTGCGCGAATTGCAGGGCTGACGGACGCCAGGGCGGAGTGACCGGCTGACCCGTTGCGCCGATCGACGAGAAGAGAAGGGGTCACCCATTAGCATGAGCGGTCAAGTGGGAAAAGGGATTTGCGGCAGCCAGCCTTGCTTCTCTTAAAAGCTGTCTTTGCTTTTCCGGGCCGTTGCGGGCGGCGTCCAAGGTGCCATTCGTGCCTGTCATT
>JAKANS010000235.1 GCA_021823625.1 bacterium
TCGTAAGAGGTACGAAGATATCGGTAGCCTTCCCGGACTCCAAATGCATGATACAACAAGCTCTGACTCATAAGTGTCAGCATTATAGTAATTTCTGACTTTAGGAGGCAACTCCGGCGATGAACCGCTTTTCAGACGGTCGGTCATGTCGAAGCAAGCTACATTGCCAAATGGAATGGGAGCGCTTGGTCAACCTTGGGCGCTGGAACGGACCGCCCTGTTGCTGCGCTGGCTGTATTCGGCTCCGATCTGTATGTGGGAGGTTCATTCACCACAGCGGGAGGGATTGCCGCCAACGGGATCGCAAAGTGGGATGGCACCGCCTGGTCGGCCGTCGGGGAAGTCCCCTGGTTTTCCAACACCGAGATCTATGCGTTCGCTATCTCTGGCGGAGACCTGTATGTCGCGGGCCGATTTGTCGAGATGTTCGGACACTTCGAGCACCGGGTCCAGAGGTGGAACGGTAGCGCTTGGCGGAGTCTCAACTTAGGTGCTTTCGGTATTTCTGGCCGCGTGTCCTGCTTGGCGGCAATCGGCGGCGATCTTTATGCAGGCGGGGAATTCAAGAGCGTGGGAGAGGTCAGTGCTAAGTACGTCGCTAAATGGGACGGGAGCAGTTGGAGCGCGCTGGGCTCGGGAATGGACGACCCGGTGACTGCGCTGGCGGTGTCGGGCAGCGACCTGTACGCCGGTGGCTGGTTCAGGACGGCGGGCGGGTTGTCGGCTAATTACGTTGCCAAATGGAATGGGAGCAGTTGGAGCGCGCTGGGCTCGGGGGCGAACGGCCCTGTGGGTGCGCTGGCGGTGTCGGGCCCCGGCCTTTACGTGGGAGGCTCGTTCGCCCAAGCGGGTGGGGAGGGCGCCTACCGTGTCGCCAAGTGGAATAGCAGCGGCTGGTCACCGCTTGGCTCGGGTATAAATGGACCTGTGAACGCTTTGGCGGTCTTGGGCAGCGACCTTTATTTGGGAGGCCATTTTACCAAGATTGGTGGGATCAACGCGAACTACGTGGTCAGATGGAATGGTAATGGCTGGTCGGCCGTGGGGGGTGGGATGAACGGCCCGGTCAGGGCGCTAGAGGTCTCCGGGACGAACCTATACGCGGGGGGCTTCTTCACGAACGCGGGCGGGATCACTGCCAATCTTGCTGCTAAGTGGGATGGGGCCCGTTGGTCGGCCCTCGGCGGTGGGATTGGAATGGATCCGGCTCTCGGTCAACCATACTCCGCGGTCGCTGCGTTGGCAGTTTCGGAGACGAACCTGTACGCTGGAGGCAGTTTCGGAAGCGCAGGTGGCGTCGCGGCCAACAGCGTTGCCAAGTGGGACGGCACCTCATGGTCCGCCCTTGGCCCCGGAGTCAATGGTTCTGTCTATGCGCTAGCGGTTTCCGGCACCAACTTGTACGTCGGAGGCTATTTCCACACGGTTGACGGAAACGCTGTTGGCGTTGCGAGATGGGACGGAATTAACTGGTCGGCACTAGGCTCGGGCATTTCAGGCGGCTATGGCCGCGTTCATGCGCTGGCGCTGTTGAATAGCGACCTTTATGTTGGCGGATCGTTCACTTCGGCGGGCGGCGTGAGCGCTATCAACATCGCCAAATGGGATGGCAACACTTGGACGGCGCTCGCGGAAGGACTGAGCGGTCCTGCTGCTGTCCCGTACCATGGGGGCGTCGTGAGTGCGCTGACCCTCTCGGGAAGCGATCTGTATGCAGGAGGCCTGTTCAATAGTCCCGCCAATAGCATCGCCAAATGGGATGGCAGCAAGTGGTCCGCCCTCGGTGCCGGAGTGAGTGGCCCGCGGGACGACCAAGGCGGCGTCTCTGCTCTGGCAGCGTTGGGCAACAATCTTTATGTGGGTGGGCGGTTCTACAAAGTCGGCGGAAAGGGGTCTCCGTTCATCGCGCGAGCAAGACTCGTCGGGGAGCCATCACAAACCTACTTACTGACCGATTACCACTATCCGCCTTACTCCGGAAACCAATGGACTTACGACAGCCGAGAAAGCGGCAGTTCCTGGTCCACCACATGCCGAATTCTTAGCGCAGCGTTTCCGCTCGACTGTTATTCGAATTGCAGTCCAGTGGTGCCATTCACCCGCGACACGATCCCAGTCCTTTTCGATCAAGGTGGCGGCACGGCCTGGACCAACTACATGCACGTTGAAGACCCCGGCTTCGGCTACGTGGGTTTTGATCACGTGGAAGGATCCCGGCTGCGATTCGGTCCGCGATTCATCTTCACAAATCGTTTCGCCGTGGGCCAAACGGTGACGGTAACTGATGAGGTCTATTCTGGCGGTGTCTGTTCGGGCCAGGGAATGCAGTCCATCCAACTGCTGGGGCTGGCCGATGTCACCGTGCCCTACGGCAGCTTCTCAGGCTGCCTGCATCTGATGATTTCAAACAACATCCTGGGCTCGGCGCGGGTCGAGGAGCATTGGTGGGCGAAAGGTGTGGGACCGGTGAAATGGACACGCAGCGGCGGAGGTGATTCTGAAACGAACGAGTTGCGTGCCGCCTCCTTCGGCAGCCCGGTCGCAGCCTGGGAAGGGAGCGACGATTTCGCCTCGGGCATTTCCATGGACAAGTGGACGGTCAACCAGACGAACACGGGGCAAATGACGGTTGAAGGTGCAAATAATCATGCCAGTTTTCTCGTTCCTTCTTCAAGCACTGACTCGCAGAGTGCCTACATCACCTGGCGTGGCACGCCGACGGCGGCTGAGGATTGGGCGGTTGGAATCACTGGCCAAGCTTCTGCGGGCTACTCCATGAATGGGGACTCCGCGCTACAATGTGCAGTCTACCGCACCACAAGCGTCGGCGGATCGCTTGAGGGCTACAGAATCGCCATGGTTGTGGAAAAGGATGCGAGCGGCGCACTGATGTTCAACGTGAAACAGCGGATAAACGGGGACGATCAATTGCGAGCGGAGACTAGCAGGCCCAGCGGGCTTTCCGCCATGCGCTTGGTTTATTACTCCGCGAGCGGGATCATCGAGGCGTGGTACGACCCTGGCGCTTCAGGTAGGGGCTGGACAAAACTGGACGCGATCAGCTTGGCCGAGTTTTCGCCAAGTATGACGCCATCCGATACCTTCACGCTCGCCGTCCTCGGGAATACCTACTTTGGCCCCATTTCCGAGGGGGAAATCTGGGCTGACGATTTTCGAATCACGAGCCCCGGACTGGTGCCTCTGCGATTCGCGTCGAATACTTTGGCTACCAACGGTGTGTTCCAGGCGCAGTTGACCGGTCCAACAAATGCCAACGTGATTCTTCAATCCTCCTTCAACCTGACCCAATGGACGCCGGTTTCCACCAACACGATCACAGCGGGTGGGCTGCTGCTAACCTGGCCGACAGGCACCGCGACGCAACAGTTCTTTAGGGCACGACTATGGCCCTAGCCAGCATTCTGCACTCTTGAGATCGCTGGGTGTCTAGTTCTAGTCGCAGTCGTCAGAAAAAACGATACTAACACCTATGAACGCACTCTCCACAAGCTCGGTCGAAATCCTCGATAGGAGACTCCTGCCTGTCGGACCCGAAAAGACCATCGTCGGTGCTACCCGTCCGGCGCGGGGCGAATCCACTTCGTTGGTTCAGCGTTGGCGAATCATCACCCTTGACCTCGCGATCGCCTTGCTGTTGGCTGGATGCACCGTCAACAAAGTGGCGGTGGTCGATAGGGGCGTTGCCGGTATGCCGTCCCGGCAGTCGGGGACCATCCGAACATACGCCAGGTTCAGCGATATCGGGCAGGACTATCGGATCCAAGGGACGATTCGCACTGGGATTCTCCCGCTGGCACGCAACAAGGAGCAAGCGCGAGAAGCACTCCTACAAGAGGCAGCCGCCGGTCTCGGTGTGGACTCCTTGGTCGGCTTAACCAGTCTCGAAGAAGGCTGGGGGACTTACGCAGAGTCTTGCGCCATCCTGGTGAACACAAGGGCCGAGCCAAGCCAGTACCAACCCACCCGCCCGAAGTGCGTCGTCTGCATGCTCCCTGCGAGGGTAAAAACCGACAAAACCAAACTCGCAAGCAAGCTCGAACCATATCTGACTTCGGAACTGCGGTTTCATCTCGCTGAGAAAGGCTACTACGCCTATCGGTGCAGCTCCGCGAGTGCAGATTGGACGGGACTTCCGGTGAACAAGGAAACACTTTCGGCATTTCAAGAGCCACTGGGAGTTGTGCCGGACTTTGTGCTGACTTGCGAAGTCAGCGAGAGCAGTGATCTCGCTCGGGCGGCGGTCAAGGCTCTTCTGCTCCACGTAGTCCTTTACGATCTTCAGCAGGGAGCGACCGTTTGGGAGGATGCGCAAACGCTGGCGGGTTGGTCTCTGGTAGATGCTATCGTAGATCCGAAGGGGGAATGGGCTGTCGCCGCCGGTGGCAAAGGCGTAAGGGGCGTTCACGCAGGGGTGAGCCGGGCCGCCAAGACACTGCCACTCGCCAGCGGCTATCGAGAACTGAAAAAGTAGCGAAGGGGTTAGGTCGGTCAGTAGTATTGACAAGTCCCTGCCGACTGGTGGCACTGGCGATGGAGACTGGCAGTCTTGTGGAGCACACACACTTGGCCCGACACGGGACGCCGTAGCTTTTGACCGTGGTCACCCTGCTTCGTGCGGGAGGGCGGACGGCTGTTTCTCTCACGCCTACCGCTTTGGCGATTCCATTACGAACACCAACTTGCGCGAACTTACCAGCCCCGCTCGGCTGCCTGCTTAACGACGACTTGGTGATTGACCTGCGCACACTGCACGCCACGCATGCGTTGGAGGCACATTTCGACAGCTCCCGTACCTGCCTCCCGCTGGCATGGTCGCTCGACGATGGTGCGGGATGGTCGGACACACCTGGTTCTGACCATCCACAGGGTCACCGACGTGATCGACCGCGGCGAGTTCGTCGCCCGGTCACATTCGGTCGCCATTCCCGAAGGCATCAATGCTGTGGGATGCACCGAATCACCTGGCCGCAGATGGGACCGTTCATCCGTCGCGAAGTCGGTGCGATGGTCGATATGGTCAACACGATGCCGGCCAATGCGCCTCTTGTGATACAGCACTATGATCGCTTGACCCACTTTTCGGCGCCTCGGGTTTTGTGATACACGAAGCAGCCGGGCCGTATCGCACCACCGGCCAATGGGAATCGGCAGAGCGCCTCGCGGCATGATTCCTCCCAGAAAATGGAGGGCTCAGGTCTACCCCTCCCGCTTGAGGCAGCCTCCAATCGAACCTCAAGTCCGCTAGTTCGTGGCTTCAGGCAGCGGATGCGCCCCAACGCCGGTCGGCCAGGAGATGCCCCGGAGACTGGCTTCGTCTTCCGCCGTGCATTTGCCTGGCGCCGTCACAGCGCCCAGGCACGGGTCGCCTACCTCGCGGGCGAATTCCCGTTCCTGGTGATAGATGCCCCAACGGATGGAACCGATGCGCCGTCTTGCGATGCTTTTCACGCGTGTCCTTTCGTTTTGCGTTTGATTCGCAGCCGGTTGTCCGACTGCTGAACGAGCCAAACGAAGGACCGGTTTCCTGCTACCATGGTGCCACAGCCCGTCTCGTTAAAGAAGACGCCGAGGCTGAACCGCCGCGCAGCGTTGGCGCAACCGTCGTTTGCTGGCACCGCGAGTTTCAACACAATAGGACACCGCCCATCCCCCCACATCCACCTCCACATCCCCCCGGCGGTAGTGAACGCGGCCAGTTCGCTCCGGCTACGCTTCTTTGCTGACTCCTGCGGCCCGCACCTTACGAAGCTGGGCCTCCGCGAGCCTGGCCGCCCTCACTCCGCCCCCGAGATTTGTCCGACCTCTCGCGGGAGTGTTCCACAGCGGACCTGCCCGCTGGCCCCACCCCCTCCATGCCCCGGACCGCCGCTCCACACTCCCGCCAGAAGTCAGAACGTCGCGCCCCGCGCGCCCCCGCTGGAGACTCACGACGACCGCCCGTGCGCATGCAGGCGGGACTCGGCGACCACGAATCCATGGCTTACCCGGATCTCCCCCCGCGCGGCGCAGCGCGACCAGTTGCGCTTCCGCTACTGCCACCAGCGCCTTGGTATCGCGCAGCCTGGCCACCCTGCGCCGCGCCCCGGTGTTGACTGCTCGCTCCGCCGTCATTGCTCGCTGCTCAGGCTGCGCTCACGGTCGGTGCTCCGGCAGCGCTTCCCGGGCCAGGGAGACTGAGCCTCCGCGCTCTCCCGCGGACGCAACCTTGCGCGGCTCGCAATCACGGCTCCGGTCGCAGAAGGGCAGGCGGGTCTGCTCACTTCGTGGACGCAGACACCAGATGGGCAGTCTGGAACTGATCTCTCGCAGGTTGAAATGGACTTGCTGCCTTGCCAACAGCGGAGGGCTGGCCAACGGAGCGATGAACCAGCGCGCGGCGTTCCGATGCCCATTGTATGGCGGCGCTGCGGGCCTCAAGGTAGTGCACGTTGCCTGTGAAGCCGGTGAGAGGCGCCTCCACCTTGACCCTCCTCGCCCCGCCAAGGTTCTTGCCTCTAGGAATTGCGCGCGGAGAACTGCGCCCTTCGACCAACTCGATCAGGGAGTCTGGGTGAGATGCCGGCCACAAGATTGAGGATAGCTTTGGTACGTATCTGCTGCCGTGGACTCACGGCTTTGTTGATGCAGTATGGCTATCCGTCGCAGCAGCGGGATCCTTCCGGGCGATCGAGTATTCCCGACTGCCGCAACGTAGCTTCTGAATGACGAAGTCAGGCTCCCCCGCTTCCAACCGCAATTCCCCCTCAAACACAAGCTGGGCTTGGTTCGCAGGTCGGGGATCGACCGCCCGCATAGCGCGCGAGATTTGAGTGAAAATGATCCGCGCGAGCGAGTGGTCGGGTACGAATTCGAGCGCGTATTCTGCGCCGCTGAAGTAGGCCGGCAGCGGGGCGGCCAACCGCGCCAGTTCGCCTTGCCTGTGGAGCGCGATGCCGAATTTCGCAAACCGCGACGCGTGAGATGCCGTGAACGTCACGTACTCGGGATTCGCCGCCGGCGGGCTGACCAGGCAGAACTCCCGACGACGCTCCTGGCCCGGTCCGCCTGCCGATGCGATCAGGATTCCGCGCCCGGCCGCAAGCAGTTGAATAATGGCCCCCCGCGTGTAGAAAACGCGCACGGTCGGCCGATCGTTCGTGGACACCGCCCATCGTCGCGCCGCGTTTTCGTCCTGCCACGTGGCTGCCGCAAGCACCACTGCCGCGAGCGCGGTCGATTGCGACGAGGCGGTGTTGGTCGCTACCGGCGTTGTCGGTGTCGGCACCGGTTCGCGGTTGGTTTGCACAACCGAAAGATTCCGCTTCTTCGACGTTTTTAATGGGTATCAATAGCATGGTATCTTCAGCTTACCGGCGACGAAGTAGAGCATGGCGATCTGATATTCGCTGCAACGGTAACCTCGGGCCTGGCGCTTGGTTGCGGAGAACAGACTGTTGAGTCCTTCCAGAAACGCGGTGGTCAACCCGTCCTGCCAGTGCCCCAGAATCCCTTCCCAGGGGCGCTCCACCAG
>JAKANS010000236.1 GCA_021823625.1 bacterium
GCTCTAAGGGTTACTGGGCGGCCCGCGTGCCGTTGAACATCCTCAGCGTTGTGCCGGGGCTCGGGCCGGCGCTGCAGCGGCTCCTGATTGGCGGGCCGGAAGTGGGGCATCGAACCCTCACGCGGTTTCTCGCGTTGCACGTCACGCTCCTCCCGCTGGCGATCACGGCGACGCTGGGCTTGCTGCTCCACGTTTCGCGGCGAAACGTCGGGCGGACCGCAGCGCCGGCGGGCGCGTCCTGGTGGCCCGACCAGGCGTTGCGCGATGCCGTGGCCTGTCTGGCGGTGCTGGTGACGTTGCTGTTCTTCGTGCTCAAACCGCACTTCGGCGGGCACGGCGACGCGTTTCCCGAACTGCTGGCGCCGGCGGACCCGACCGAGCCGTATGCCGCCGCGCGACCCGAGTGGTTCATGCTTTTCCTGTTCCAATTCCTCAAATACTTCCGGGCTGGTTCGGAGATCTGGGGCGCGGTGGTGGTGCCCACCTTGGTTCTCCTGGTCATCGCCGCCATGCCTTGGATCGGGCGCTGGCGGCTCGGAGTGCGATTCAACACTGGGTTCATGGTCGCACTCGCGGCGGGTGCGCTGGCTTTGGGCGGACTGGCGTGGAAGGAAGACCGCGCCAATGCCACGTACCAGGCGGCGGTGGTGCGAGCCCAAGCCGAGGGCGCGCGCGCGCGCGAGCTGGCAGCGGCGCCCAACGGGATTCCCGAAACTGGTGCCCTGGCGCTCGTGCGAGCCGACCCGCGCACGCAAGGCCCGCGGCTCTTTGCCCGGTATTGCGCCAGTTGTCATCGCTACGATGGCCACGACGGTTTGGGCGCCCAGCCTTCCGCTCCGCCGAGCGCGTCGGACCTGAAAGGCTTCGCGAGCCGCGCGTGGCTGGCGGGCTTGTTGAACCCAACGAACGTGGCGACGCCGCATTACTTTGGCGGGACGAAGCTCAAGGAAGGCAAGATGGTCCGGTTCGTTCAGCGCGACGTGGCGGGCTTCGACGCTGCGAAGCAGGCGCAACTGGCAAAGGTCATCCTGGCCCTTTCGGCGGAGGCCGGCCTGAACGCGCAGCGCGAAGCGGACGCGCGCGAGGCCACCGCGATCGCCGAGGGCCGGGAACTCATCCGCTCCCAGGCAATGCGGTGCACCGATTGCCACCAATTCCAGAAACCGGACGAAGACGCGACCGCGCCGGACCTGACGGGTTACGGTTCGCGGGCGTGGCTGATCGATTTCGTGAGCAACCCGGCGCACGAGCGCTTTTACGGGCGGCGCAACGACCGCATGCCCCGGTTCGGCGCGGACGGCACGCTGGACGCGCAGGCGTTGGGTTTGGTGGTCGATTGGCTGCGCGGCGACTGGTACGAGCCGGCGGCGGTGGCCGAAGCGCGGTAAGGGAGCGGGCGGTGGCAAGCAGGCGAGGCTGAGGCTCCGCCGGTAATCGATTTGCCCGAAACCCGGGAGCCGAAATCCGGAATCCGAACCGGCGCTTGAACGGGCTTCGGCGTTCGGGCTTCGGTTGTTTTTCGGTTCTCGGATTTCGGATTCCGGCTTTGCGCTCCGGACAACTCGCCATGCGGGCCACGGTTCGCCGGCGCTTCGGCTCACCGCCCGGCACCGCCGCGCCCATTTCCGCGTTCCAAAAGTCTTTGAAACCCGCCCGCCCGGCGCGCAGTCTCAACGTGCGGGCGGAGATCCGCGGCGGACCGCCCCCAACGGACGCGCCAGTCGGCGCGTGCCGCCTCAGCGATGGAAGACGACATCCGCGAACGCCTGGCTGCGCAGCAGTACCGTGAAGCCTTCGAGCTGCTGGTGGAGCGGTTCAAAGACAAGGTCTTCCGGCTCGCGTTCAGCATGTTGCGCGACCCGGCCGCGGCCGAAGACATGGCCCAGGATATTTTCCTCAAGGTGTGGAAGGCGCTGCCCGGTTACCACGGCGCGGCCTCGGTCTCGACCTGGCTTTACACCATCGCGCGCAACACCTGCCTGACCGAGTTGAAGCGCCGCGCCGCCCGCCTGACGGTGTCGCTCCAGGCGCCGGAGTTGGAAGGCGCTGTGGACGCCATCCCCGCGATGCAGACCAGCGACCCTGAGAGCGGGGCCGGGATGGACACGCACGCGATGCTCGATCGCCTGCCGGACAAATATCGGCGGGTGGTCACCCTTTTCTACCTGGAACAGAAATCATACGAGGAAGTGTCCGCCATGCTGGGCCTGCCGTTGGGCACGGTGAAAACGTTTTTGTTCCGCGCGAAGAAGGAACTGCTCAGGATTGCGTCGCGGCGACCGATGACGGCCGCGCTGGCCTAATCCGCTGATCGGAATTGTTATGGCTTGCCCAGAATTCGAGATGTCCGTCGCCGCCTGGCTGGAAGGCCAATTGCCGGCCGGCGAGCGCGAGGCGGTCGAGCGCCACCTCATCGGGTGCGTGGAGTGCCGGGCGTTTGCCGAGGCGTTCCGCCACCTCGACGCGGAGCTGGTTCGGGCGGTGAAAGCGCCGAAGCTGTCCGCCGACTTCGCCGCGCGGCTACGCCAGCGCATCGATGCGGAACCGCCCGCGGTGGTGGCGGCACGCCGGGCCGAGTTGAAACGCCGGCTCCAAGCGGAGTACGAAGCCGGTTTGGCGCGAATGCAACGGCGTTTCCACTCCTTCGGCGCGGTGTTGGATGTGCTCGCTTCGGGTTGCCTGTTGGCGGGCGCGGCCACGGCCGCAGTGGTAAATGCGCCAAGATTGCTTCAGTTCCTGCCGGCCAATCTGCGTGGCCTCCCCGACCCGACGCTGGTGGTCAGCGCGGTGGTCGGCGCGGTGTTCTTGCTGGCGGGCGGAATCGCTGCCTGGCGCACGCGGGGCCGCGTCGGTTCGTGGGTGTGAACTTCGCGGGAATCGCGCCCGGCCGGCGCGTCAGAAGGGCTCTTCCTTCTTCTCCTTGCCCGGCTTCGGCTTGTTGCCGAGTCGGATGGCCAGATTGTTGAGTCCGCGCACGATCCGCACGGCTTCCTCGCGAGTGGCGTCCGGCGTGAAGGTGAGGACGCCGTCCTTGATGGGCACGGTCATTTGGGGCGCCGCCAGCCACCGACCTTCGGTGAACATGCTGTAAATGGCCAGGCGCTCGCCGCGGTAGGTCGAACTGATGCTCTCCAGGGTAAGCGTGCCGCGGAAATCGAATCTCACCTGGATGGCAAAGCCCCCGACAACATCGACCACCTTGGCGTCGATGAGGCTGCCTTCGTCCAGGACCGGTTCCTTGTTGATCCGAATCAGGATCGGGGAGGCCCGAAAGATGGGGACCACCGTGGTCTTGGAGCCCGTGGTGTCGAAATCGGTCTCCAGGTAGAACCGCAGGGTGCTGGCCTCCTTCTCGTGTTCTCGTTCTGCCGCCGACTTGCAGCCCGTCGCCACCACCGTCAGCAGGAGTGCGAGTAAATAGGAGTTGAACCGCAATGAACCCAAATTCATAGTCTTGGAAAAGAATCGGAACCGGAAGGCAAAGTAAAGACACATATGGGCAAGCAGTACAACAAGGTCCTCAAACGAAACCGCCGCGCGCGTCACCTCAAACGCAAAAAAAGCGCGGCCAAGGCGCCGAAGACCGCACCGGCACCGGGCGCTGAAACCGCCGCCCCACCTCCCGCCCCCGCGCCGGCTGCCTGAAGTCAGCCTCGCTTTACCAGGCCACCCCCCGAGGGTGGCCTTTTTCGTTGCCGGCCGGGACGCCGACCGTTGGGCGTGGCAAGGGGGAACGCGATCCTCCGGTCCTGAGACCCGAAAGCCGAACGCCGAAACCCGAAAGGAACCCCGAAAGCCGAGGTCCGAACGGCGGGCCTGCGCCGAGGCGTATCGTCGTACTTGGATTTCCCAGTTTACAGCGCTTCGTTGCGGCCCGGGTTTTAATCCCCGCAAAGCGCAGCCGCGAGGTTGGCCCAGCCGCGCCCCTCCGCCCCCGATTTTTTTCTGAAACCCGGCTGGCCTGGTCGCAGTCGGAAACAATGACCGCGCTGCGGCGGGTTTTTGGCTCCGCAGTTGCGGCGGAAACAACGAACCACGAAAAGCTATGTTTTGGCCGTTTCTCGTGCCGATCTTCGGGATCATCTTCGGGTGTGGCATCGCCGTGGTGGCGAGCTGGACCAGTTACCGGCGGCGCAAACACTTGTTCGAACTCTTTCACCAGGAACGCATGGCGGCGATCGACAAGGGGGTGGACGTGCCGCCCCTGCCGGAGGCGTTCATCGCGGACGACGCACGACCGTACAGCCCGCGGCGGAACTTGCTCAAAGGCTTGATCTGGTCGTTCATCGGCCTCGGGGCCTTGGCAGGCATGTACCGGCAGGACGAAGACACCGCGTTGTTTGCGCTGATTCCGGTCGGGATCGGCCTGGCGTACCTCATTTACTACTTCGTGGTGGGCTGGAAAGAGGCCGAGGCCCTGGAAGCGGCGGAGCGGGCCAAATTGGCTGAAACCAACCGGGCGCCTCGCGGGTAAATCCGCCAAGGCTTGGCGGTGCCAGCGCGCCGTTACGCCAAACCCTGGATCGACTATGTACGCACGCATTCCGAGATTCCCGCTTGCCGGCCTGCTATTGGGGGTCCTTCTCACCGCCGGTTGTTCCGCTGTGGTGGAAGACCATCCGAGCAAGACCTTCACAGTCGCGCCCGGCGGCAAACTGGTCATCGACGCCGACCGCGGTTCGATTGACATCGTATCCGGTGGCGACAACCAGCTCGACATCCGCATGCACCGCAAGGTCACCAGCGGTTCGGAGAAGAAAGCCAGGGAAGTGCTCGAGGCGCACGAGGTGACGTTCCGGCAGGACGGCGACACGGTGACCGTGCGCGCCCGGTCCACGAAGGATTGGAAACGCTGGGGTTGGTGGGGCCGCGGCTTCCAGGTTCGTTACGAGGTCACCCTGCCACGCCGGTTCAACGTGGACCTGAAAACCGCCGGCGGCTCGATCGCCATCGCGGACCTGAGCGGCGAGGTTCGGGCCCACACGGCGGGTGGCAGCCTCAGGTTTGGGACCATCGACGGCCCGGTGACTTGCAAAACCGCCGGCGGCAGCATCGTCATTGCCTCGGCCACCGGCGCGATTGACGCGCACACCGCCGGCGGTTCCATCTCCGTGGACGACGCGGGAGCCCCCGCCACGCTGGAAACCTCCGGTGGTTCGATCCGTGTGAAACAAGCGCACGCCGCGCTCAAAGTCGGCACGGCCGGCGGCAGCATCGAGTTGGGCGAAGTCGCAGCGGCGGTGGAAGCCTCGACCTCCGGCGGTTCGATCCGCGCCGGGTTCATGCGCTCACCAGAGTCGGATTGCTGCTTGGAGACTTCGGGCGGCAGCGTGCGCGTGAGCCTGCCGGAAGGCGCGAACATAAACGTGGACGCGCGCACCAGCGGCGGCCACGTGACCTGCGACCTGCCGGTGACGGTCCAAGGCGAGGTGAAGCGGAACGAACTGGTGGGCAAACTCGGCAACGGCGGGCCTTTGCTTCAACTCCGTACCAGCGGCGGCAGCATCCACATCCAGAAACGGTGAACTGGCGATTCTCCGGGGTTGCCTCGACCGGCGAAAGCTGCCAATCATCCTAGCGATGAAAATAATCCAGGCAGCCCGGCGGGTGTCGCAGATTGCAGGCGCAGTGGCGATGCTTGGCATCGTCAGCGCGCTGGCCGATGCGACCAAAGAACAGTTTTTCGGCGGCGGCTCGGGCGTCATGCCGACCCCAGCCGTCGAAGCGCGGTCGGCGGGTGGTGACGTAGGCGGGGCCGGCTACCGGTTCACGCTCACCAACGGCATCGCCCGCGTGCCGGTGGCTGTGGTCGGCGGCACACCTTACCAGATGGGCTGGCACCTCGGGCGGCTGATGCAGCCGGAAATCCAGCGCTACATCCCGGCGGCCTTGGAAGGCTTCAAGCAGGAACTCAAGTTGAGCGACGAGGCGCTGGACCAGGTTTGGGCCACGAGCGCCGCGTACACCGATGACCGCTTCGAGCAGGAATTGGTGGGGCTAGCGGAGGGTTCGGGGCTGCCGATTCGGACGCTTCAGCACGTGCATTGCCTGCCGCTCCTGATGCCGTATTCGTGCAGCAGCATCGCGGCCTGGGGCGCGGCGACGGAGGACGGCCACCTCTACCAGACGCGCGACCTGGATTGGTCGCTCGAAGCGGGCGCGCACGAGTTTCCCGTCCTGGCGGTGTACTTGCCGGCCCAAGGCCATCCGCATGTTCTGCCGACGTTCGCGGGTGTTATCGGAGCGAACTGCGGCCTGAGCGCGGCGGGCATCGCCTTGTCAGAAATGGGCGATTCGCCGGCACGCGAGATGCCGTACAACGTTCACGCCCCGCACTTCACAAGTTGGTTCCGCGCCGAGTTATACGACGCCGGTTCGCTCTCGCAGGCGTTGGACATCTTCCGCCAGCAGCCGCAGACGAAGCGCTACCACTTCGTTTTCGGTGACGGCCGGACCGAGAAGAAGGCAGTGAAAATCCGGTTCAACAGCCTGGTGCCCGCGCCAAAGAACATCCTGGTCTGGGGCGACAATGATCCGCAGGACGAACACGCGCCGAACGTCCTTTCCTGCGTGGTCTATCAGGATGAGGAACGCGGCGCGTTCCCGACCCTCCAGCGCGAGTACGGCAAGCTGAACGCCGGGAAAATGATGGCGTTGGCGTGCCAGATCCCGATCAAAGGTGGGAACGTGCTGGACGCCGTGTTTGACGCCACCGCGTTGCGGCTTTGGGTGAGCTACGCGGGTGGCGACAAGGAGGCTTACCAGCGGCCGTTCGTGTTTCTCGACCTGGCCAGGCTGGACGGCGACGGCGACGGCGCGCCAGACATCGAGGAAGGCGGGGCCGACCGTGACGGGAATAGCCGGCCGGATTTTATGAACGGCGCCGGAGCGAGCACCCAGTTCCGGCACGCTTCGGAGGCAGGAGCCTACGCGATTTCCCAGTAGCACCATCGCCGGCCAGGCGTCGGCTTGCGGCGAAGCAAATCGCCGGTCGAGGGGTGTATCGTCGGTTGCGGAGAAACTTCGCGTCCTCACACCTGTTGCGTCTTTGACAAGCCGGCGGCGAATCACTAGCGTCCGCAGCATGGAACACCTCCACGCTCCGTGGCGGATCGAGTACATCCTGGCGCCCAAGCCGCGGGCGGACCAGTCGGTGTTCACCCAGATCGCGCAGTCGTCGGATGACGTCGCCCACCACGTGCTGGCGCGCGAGCGGACCTGCTATGCCGTGCTCAACACCTACCCGTACAATGGCGGCCATTTGATGGTGGTGCCTTACAAGCAGACCGCCAGCCTGGACGATCTTACCGAACAGGAGTTGCTCGACTTGATGCTGCTCACGCGCCGTTGCCTCGACGCGCTCAAGCGCACCATGCACCCAGACGGCTTCAACCTCGGCATGAACCTCGGCCGGGTGGCGGGCGCCGGCGTGGAGGACCACCTGCACATCCACATCGTGCCGCGCTGGAACGGCGACACGAATTTCATGCCCG
>JAKANS010000237.1 GCA_021823625.1 bacterium
CGGGGGTGCGCCACTTGCGACAGCGCTGGCACCAGCCCCGGGTGCGCTGGCTGGTAATGTCGCCGAAGCGCGTCTGGAAGGGGCGGGCGTGGCCGGGCGAGCCGCGGGTGAGGGGCTGGCCGCAGACGGGGCAGCGCAGCGGGGTGGCGTCGGCCCTGGCCTAGGCGGCGCGCTGGGTAGTGGCCCGCAGCAGTTCCTAGACGTCGTGGGCCGCCTGGACTTCGAGATGGCCGAGGTTCCGATCGGTGGCGGTCAGGAAGCGGGTGAGGGATGCCTCCAAGGCCATCGCCGTGCGGGCGGCCCGCACGGCCAGCGGTTCGGTCGGAGGAACCGAGCGCACGGGAGAACGGACGGCGGGAACGGACGCTACGGTGCAGGAGGTCGGGATCGTGGTGGTTGTCATGCCCCCAGCTTACACCCCCCCTGCAAGAAACTGGGATGCGCCCCGGGGAGGACGCCGGGCCACAATACCAGGCTTGCCGGCAGTGCGCCGGGCGTTAGATTTCAGGCACAGCAACTTCACGAAAGCCATGCCGCACATGAAAACCAAGTCCCTTTCCCGCCGTTCGTTTCTGGCCCGGGCCGGCGCCGGCGCCGCCGTTTTCAGCATCGTTCCCGCAGCCGTCCTGGGTCGCGGCGGCGAGGTGGGTCCGAACGGCCGGATCAACGTCGCCTTCATCGGCGTCGGTTCGCAGGGCTTGCGGGTCATGCTCGAATTCCTCGGGCAACCGGACGTGCAGGCCGTCGCGGTGTGCGATCCGGTCCGGGCCGCGTCCAATTACCCGCAGTGGGGCAACCACGAGTTCCGCAACGCGGTGCGCCGCCTCCTCGGCACGGACACCGGCTGGGACGCGCTCAGCCCGAACGCGCCGATCGAGTTGACGCCCACGCTGCACGTCACCTCCGGCATGGCCGGTCGCGAGCCGTGCCAGAGAATCGTCGATGCCTGGAACGCGAAGCGCAGCGGCACGAACCAATCCCGGGGTTGCGCGGCGTACGCGGACTTCCGCGAGCTGCTGGCAAAGCAAAAGGATTTCGACGCGGTGGTGGTTGGAACACCGGATCACGTCCATACGGTGGCGTCCATCGCGGCCATGAAGGCGGGCAAACACGTCTTTTGCCAGAAACCGATGTCGCACTCGATGCACGAGGCGCGGCGCATGGCGGAGGTGGCGCGCGAGACCGGCGCGGTCACGCAAGTCGCGGTCGGGCCGCAGGCCTCCGAGGACACCCGCCGGCTGTGCGAGTGGGTCTGGGCCGGCGCGATCGGCAAGGTGCGCGCCGTCCACAACTGGTCATCGCGCCCGTTCTGGGCCCAGGGCATGGACCGGCCGAAGCCAGCGCAGCCGGTGCCGGAAGGCATGGATTGGAACCTCTGGCTTGGCCCGGCGGCGGAACGGCCGTTCAACGAAGCCTACCTGCCGTTCATCTGGCGCGGCTGGTGCGACTTTGGCTGCGGGGCGCTGGGCGACATGGGGTGCTACAGTTTCGACACCATTTTCCGCGGGCTCAAACTTCAGGCGCCGACTGCGGGGGAGGCGAGTTCCACGCACCGTTACCCGGAAAGCTACCCGCTGGCGTCGCTGGTCCATCTCGATTTCGCGGCGCGCGGCGAGCAACCGCCCGTCAAGCTGGCCTGGTACGACGGCGGCCTCAAACCGGAGCGCCCGCCGGAGTTCGGCCCGCAGGACGCGCTGGCCGATGAGGGACTCCTGTTCGTCGGCGACGAGGGCACAATCCTGGCGGAATTCACCGGCAGCCGGCCGCGTTTGATTCCCGAGGCGAAAATGAAGGCGTTCAAGGAACCGCCGAAGACGCTGCCACGTTCGCCCGGAAATGAACGTGAATGGCTCGACGCAATCAAGGACCGCAAGCTCGCGACGGGCGCGAATTTCGGGTTCTCCGCCACCGTCACGGAGGCGCTTTGCCTCGGCAACATGGCCGTCCGCGCGGGCGGGCGCGTCGGTTGGGACACGGCGGCGATGCAGGCGACGGGGCTGAAGTCTCAGGACATGGTCAATCCGCCGGCGCGTCCCGGTTGGGGGGTGTAGGGCGGCCGGCGATCCGCCTACCGGCCGGTTGCGACGCGGGTCACGCTCGCCGAGACGTAACGCGCTTCGGGGATGATGAATTTCTTCACCTCCACGCCCACGGAGCGCGGATGGTATTCGCGCAGCAGCGAATCGGCGATCTCGACGGCGAGCGTTTCGATGAGCCGCCAGCTCCGGTTTTCGCCGAACTTCAGCAGCCGCTGCACCACCTCGAAGTAGTCGATCGTCCGGCGGAGATCGTCGTGGATGGCGGCCACTTCGAAGTCATGCCCCAGTTGCACGGTGAGCAACAAGCGCTGCGGTTGCGCGCGTTCCTCCGCCGGTACGCCCACACAGAAGTGCACCTCCAAATCCGCGATCGTGATGGTATCCATGTCAGCCATTGCTGAGCGGGCGCGCGCCAGCACCGTCTCGACGAGCCGGCGCGTCGGCTGGTTCAAGTCCAGCTCCAGGGCCTGCGCCGGCGGCACCCAGCGAAACGCCTGCGCCTCGTCATTGAGCCGCACCGCGTCGCTTCCTGCGCTCCGGCAGGTGTAATTGAGCAACAAAAAATGCGCGTCCCGATAGAACTCCTCGGAATGGATGCAGTCCTGGACCATGACAAACTCAAGGTCAATGACCGCGAGTCCGGTTTCTTCGTTCAATTCGCGACGCAACGCGTCGGTCGAGGTTTCGCCAAACTCGATCTTGCCGCCCGGAATGCCCCACCGGTTGGACCACTTGCGAGTCCGCACCAGGAGCACTTCGCCGGCCTCGTTGAAGATCAGCGCCCCCACGGTGGCGACCGGTCGCGGGGCGCCGGCGCGCTGGTTCCCGTGCCGCGCGCCGGCGAATTCGAGGTCCGCGGCTGCGAGCAGCGCGCGCAATTCGCCCAGGTGTTCGACAATCAGGTCCGGTCCGCTGGCGCGCAGTTGCGCCAGGTTGTTGTAACCGGTGAGCACCGCGCATGACCACACGCCGCCGTGGCGCGCGGTTTCGATGTCGTGCTCCATGTCGCCGATGAAGAGCGTCTCGCGCGGGTTGAGCCGGTGCTCGGCCAGCAGGTCGTGGATCTTCCGCGTCTTGTCCCAGACTTGGGTGTACGGCCGTTCGATGAACTCGCCGAAGCCGGTGCCCGCAGCCTGCGGCGCGTAGTGTTCGGCGTGCACGCTGCTCAGGACGAACGTGCGCAGATCGCGTTCGCGGCAGAACTCCAGGAATTCGCGCGCGTGCGGCAGCGGCGTGACCAGATGCTGCGCCCGCCGGAACTCGGCGTGAAACCAGGTTTCGAGTTGCGGCAGCGGGACATGCGGCACGTAGCGATCGTAAAAGCGTTTGAAAGGCAGGCAGAATTCCGCGCGGAACTGGGCGAAGCTCATCTCCGGCACGCCGGCCAGCCGAAAGACGTGGTTGCTGGCCTGGAGCACCGCGGGCAGGTCATCCACGAGCGTGCCGGACCAGTCGAAGATCACGTTCCGAATCACGGAGGCAGTGTATCGCGACGATCCGGGCAGGCAACGCGAGGCTTCTCCGCGGCGAAATTCCCAAACCGAGGGCCGTTGGGCATCGTCTTCTCCCCCGTGGAAAGCGGTCGTGACGGGATGAACCTCGCCGGATCGAATCGTCCCCTCTCCAAGCCGCAGTCCCAGGACAGGCCCGCCCCGCGAGTCACCAACCGGGGGCAAACCGGGCGCAGGATACGGCTTCAAGACCCCCAACGGTGGGTGTTCGCCTGTGCGGCGAGAGGTTCAGCTTCCGGGAAAAACGCCGCCACCGTGACTGCCAATGCCCGGACCAGGAACCCCAACTCCTTGTCGGTCACGCACCGGACCGCCGCCCTCAGACCCGCTACCTCAAGGCCCTGGCCGGAGCCGAGAAGGGGGAGCCGGCTTGCCAGGCTGGCCTGCGTCTTGCTTGCTCTGCAGGCGGTCGTCATGGCAGACATCACCCTGAGCCGACTCAACGTAACGTTCCCGCGTGCCGTGGGGATTGACTACCTGTCCCCGGCCCAAAGCCTCGTGTTGTCGGTGAATTACTCCGGCGGTTCGCCCCACGTCTTCGAGACGCTGGATGCGGCCGGCAACCAGGCGGTCTTCGCCGCGGGCGCGATCGGCTACCAGGATGAAGTGAAAGTCGCCACCGTGCCCGCCGGCAACCCCCAGTTCCCGGAGGGCGATGTCTTCGCCGGCAATGGCGCGGCGGGCCAGATCGTGCGCATCACGGCGGGCGGCAGCACGGTCATCAACCCTTGGGTTACACTCGCGCCGGAAGACGGACTCCTCCGCGGCAGTCTGTACGTGGACCGCACCGGCCTCTTCGGCTACGACCTCATCGTGGTCACCACAACGGGCGGCGTCTGGCGGGTCAACGCCAGCGGCCAGAAGACCAAACTGGCAACCATTACGGACGGTGGGGGGCCCGTGCACTTGGAAGGGGTGGTCACCCTGCCCAATGACCCCGCCAAATACGGCCCCCTGTGGGCCGGCAAGATTCTGACCGGCGCGGAGGACTTGGGCCGGTTTTATCACATCGCGGCCAATGGCGCCTCCGACTGGAACAGCATCGTCGCCGACGATGGAATGACGGTCGCGCCGGAAGACATTGACGCGATCGCGACCAACCAGAACCTGTTCGCCATCGAGTACGGAGACACCGATGGCCCGGACTACCGGGCCGGGGCCATCCTGACCGCCGGGGCGGCCCAGTTCAGCGGCATGGCCGGCGATTTGTTGGTGAGCGTGGAGTGGGGCAATGCCAAGCAGGGCGTCATCGGCGCGTTGTACCGGGTGCGGTGGGACGGCTCGAGTTACGTCGCCAACTGGCTGGCCGCCCCGGATCTGGGCACCCACTTCGAACACGCCACCTTCGCCCCCATCACGGTGACGCCGCCCCCGCCGCAGGTCAGTCTGACCGCGCAGGAACCCTTGGAGCTTTACGAGGATCCCGGCACGTCCGGCGACCTGACCTTCAGTCGCACCGGCGACTGGGCGGTGCCTTTGACGGTGAAATTCACGCTGCCCGGCGGCACCGGCCGGGCGACCTTCCTGGAGGACTACGGCCTCTATCCCGCCCTGACGCCCGACGCCAACGGCGACTTCTGGTTCACCATCCCGGCGTACTATGGCGGCTACCCGCTCAGGGTGATTGCCCGCCCCGATTCCTTCCTCGAGGGACCGGAGGTCGTGCGGGCCGAACTCCAAGCGCAGCCCACGTACACGATCGACCCGCTCGCGGTCGCGGCCGAGCTGACCCTTCTGGACGAGGAAGACAACCAGCCCAAGCCCTACTTCTACAACCTGATCGCGATCACGCCCACCTGGGGCGACTACTACCAGAACTGGTCCGAGGCGTACGCCATCAACAACTACAACTCGGCCACCGGCTTCTTCAACCCGCCGCCCAACTACAGCCAGTGGACGCCCCACGCCTTCCGCTGGGTGGAGGGCGCGCCCCTGGCGGACCTCAACCCGCCCTCCATTCCCGACGCCTGGACCTGGGGCTACGGCATCAACGAGTGGGGCTGGATCGTGGGCAAATACCAGCCGCCGGGCGGGGGCGACTTTGCCTGCCTCTGGGACGACCAGGGCAACCTGAGCACCTACCCGCCGTTCGAGGCCGGCTCCTTCTTCAACCAGGCCAACGCCATCAACTCCGGCACCGTGGTCGGCAGCGGGATGAACGGCTCCGGGGTTGTCCAGGCCATTCGGTGG
The DNA here is from genome assembly GCA_021823625.1 of bacterium. Classification (GTDB taxonomy): domain Bacteria; phylum Verrucomicrobiota; class Verrucomicrobiia; order Limisphaerales; family J093; genus DSVZ01. Next base: position 5,741 of record JAKANS010000237.1, read on the forward strand.
AGCGATGGGACGCGACTTACGTCTCTGTCCAACGCTGATCCATTTGGAAAAGTAAGCTATGCCTACGCCGTGAACAGCGATGGCCGGGTAATCGGCAAGTCACGGGGCGATTTCAGTACCACGGTATTCCATGCCTTCAGGACTCTGCCCCAACCTCCGCAAATACAACCAGCCGACGATCTGGGCACAGGCACCGCTGATGACCTGGACACCAGCGAAGCACTGGGCATCAACGATCTGGGCGAGGCGGTGGGAGCCACTCACTTCAACACGGCGGGGGGCAAGTACTACCACGCCTTCTTCAAAACCGTTTATCAAAACAAGAACCTGGGTTTCCGCGACCTGACGCCGGCCAAGTACTGGAGCCGGGCCACCGCCATCTCCAATCCAGGCCACGTCGTCGGTTCTTACCAGGCCACCGTCGGTTCGCCCACGAAGGGCTTTGTCCAGTTCAACGATGGCACCTTCGGAGACCTGTGGGACCTGACCAATCCAGACCAGAGTGGCGGCTGGGAGTTCACCTCGCCCTTGGCCATCAACGACCGCGGCTGGATCGTGGGCTGGGGCTACTTCAACGGGGCCTACGCCCGCGGGTTCATCCTGGTTCCCGCGTACTGAACGGGTATGCGACACGAGCTCAAGAACACAGATCGGGCCACGCTCCGCCCGCGGGGCGTGGCCCCCTCGGCCCCCGGCTTCACCCTCATCGAGCTGTTGGTGGTCATCGCCATCATCGCTATCCTGGCGGGACTGCTCCTGCCGGCACTGAGCGCGGCCAAGGAGAAAGCTCGCGGTATTGTGTGTTTGGGGAGTCTCAAGCAGCTTCACCTGGCCTGGCGGCTCTACGCGGATGATAACCAAGGACGCTATGCTCCCAACAAGGACTGGGTGAACAGCGACCATGGAGCAACGAACTGGGTCGGAGGCTACATGTGGTACGAAAACCGTCCTCCCGGTGACGTCAGGTATTCCACCAATACGTGGGAACTGACCGGTCCCGCCCCGGGCCGCATCGGTCCCTATGTACAAACCGCCGAGGTGTTCCGATGCCCCAGCGACCATTCTTATGTGATGATCGAAGGCGTCCGGCATCGCCGTGTCCGCTCCTATTCGATGAATCTTTATGTGGCCAGCCTACCATACCCGGCAAATTCAATTGGCAGCGCTTATGTCTTCGTATCGGATGCCTCCTTCCCGAATAGTCTTTCTCCCACTTCCATCTGGCTGCTCATCGACGATCACGAAGACACGATTCAGGACGGTCAGTTCGACTACAGCATGGGCAGCGGCTTTGCCTATGAGCAACAGTGGGGTGCTTTCCCTGCTGCCCGGCACAACGGCCGCGGAGAGTTGGTGTATGCCGATGGCCACGCCGAACTGCACAAATGGCAGTGCGCCAGCACGCTGCTGCCGGTCACCCGGAGCGAGTACCCCGGGGTGTTGGGCGGGCTGGATGTCCAGGCCGACCCGCGGGACTGGCTATGGCTCCAAGCCAGAACCTCGGCCATCGTCAAATGACGGGCTTGATCCGCGAATCGCGATACACATCACGGGCCGGGAGGGGAAGGGCTGGGAGTTCACCTCGCCCTTGGCCATCAACGACCGCGGCTGGATCGTGGGCTGGGGCTACTTCAACGGGGCCTACGCCCGCGGGTTCATCCTGGTTCCCGCGTAC
>JAKANS010000238.1 GCA_021823625.1 bacterium
CAGCGACCAATAACGCTTGGGAAGGTCTGGTGAACAAGTGCAGAACAACTCTGCCGCGGAAGTGTCAGTCACTACGACCAACAGGTCCTCGGATGTCGCTGTCTCTCGCGAACACCCGCACAGCCCCAGAATCGCAATCGCCAGAGCGAGAAATGCGTTATTCACCCGACTCACTGCTGCGCGGGTTTCACGGTTGCATTCGTCTTGGCCGATTCTTCCTTAGGCTGTTGGCCTCTTTCCTTCGTCGGCCCGCCACACGTCTCTCCCGGCCCGCAGCAGCAGCCGCCCGTTTTGCTGAACGATTCGCGCAGCATTGCAAAGAACCCTTTTTTCGGTTTTTGTTGGTTTTTCATCATAGTCTTTTCTGTTGAGTTTGTTCCGTGCCCCTCCCCGCTACTTTAACCACAGCACGAATTTTGAACTTTGGCCGGCTTCCGGGCCGTGATTTCGAGGCTCGTCACGTAATCGCTCGGCTTCGTCCCGGCGGGGAGGTGGGCCACAATTTTCTGATAGAGCGGATCCTGCCAGTCCACCATGCCGTCTATGTAGGCCGACTTGGCCTTGAGCCCTACGTCCCCCAGGCCCGCCGCTTTGGCCATCCGCTCCGTTTCCGACACCAGCACCGCGCCAGCCACACAGCCCACCAGCGCCTCCACACTCTCGACAATCGCCGCCGGCAGCGGCTTCAGCAGCGCCAGGTCCGACACCGCCACGCGCCCGCCCGGCCTTAGCACTCGCGCGATTTCCCGCCACACCTGCGCCTTGTCGGGCGAAAGATTGATCACGCAGTTGGAAATGACCGCGTCCACACTGATATCGGCCAGCGGCAGATGCTCGATCTCCCCCAGCCGAAACTCCACGTTGTCCAGCCCGGTCCGCTCCCGGTAGGCCGCGATGTTCTTGCGCGCCTTCCCCAGCATCTCCGCCGTCATGTCCACGCCAATGGCCCGGCCTGTCGCTCCAACCTTCTTCCCAGCGATGAACACGTCGAATCCGCCGCCCGCGCCCAGGTCCAGCACCACCTCGCCGGCCTGCAAGGCCGCCAGCGCGTTCGGATTCCCGCACGACAAACCCATATTAGCCCCCTCCGGCAACGCCGCCAGTTCCTCGCTGGAATAACCGATGTGCTTCGCGAGCTCTTCGGACGCCGCGGGCGACGAGCCACAACACGTCGGCGCCGGGCCGCAGCACGAGCTGCCGCTCCCGGCAATTTTGCCATAACCCTCGCGGACCTTTTGCCGCACCGCTTCGGAATCAATAGAAGTCGTGGGATTAATCATATTGTTCTTTCTTTCGTGACCCGTGGCCCATCTCTGCCATTGGTCTTTTGTTCGTTTTTCACATCTCGTTAGTTTTAGGGCGCGGAGTAAATCAGCCACACACCGCCTAGTATCACGAGCACGCCGCAGACGTATTTCACCACTGCCACGCCCTTGGATTGCTCGTTCCAAGTCGCTCCTTCAGGGTCATGTGATTGTTCATCATGTGGTCTTTGTGGTTTTCACCCGCCCTAACCCAGGCTAGCTTCCGATCAACCGTCCAATGTCCTGGCTACTGCACAACCGTCCCTCTTGCAGGAGCGGCGTGAACACCCCCGTTTTACAACCTCACACGCCCCCATCAGCGCCTTGATCGTGGCGCAAATCGCCACCGTGGGCAGGCTCACTCGCGCCACGCCACATTCCTTGAGATCATTGATCGAAAAGGCTTGGATGTTATTCCCCAGTCCGGCGGCGATGCTCACAGGCCCCTTGATTTCCTTCACCAGCACGCGCACTTCCTCCAGAGTGCAGACGGCGGTCACGAACACCAGGTCCGCTCCAGCCTCCAGGTAGAGATTCCCCCGCCGCACCGCCTCAGCCAGCCCATCCTTCTTGGAAGGAAACGTTCTCAGAGCATCCGTCCGCCCGTTGATCACCAGGTAGGGATTCCCTGCCGTCTTGGCTGCCCGCTTTGCCGCCCTGATCTTCTCCTGCATCAGACCCGCGTCCAACACGCGCGCGCCCGGCTGCCCATCCAACACTTGGTCCTCCAGGTTCACCCCGGCCGCGCCAATCTTCACGTATCCCTCGATGGTCTTGGAAATCTGTTCCACGCCCCCAAACCCATCCTCCCCATCCGCCATCACCGGCACCGACACGGCTTGAACGATAGCCGCAGTCAGAGCCAGATTTTCCGCCAGCCCAATGTCAATCTCCTGTTTTCGACAGGCCGCCAGCGAAAAGCTGTAGCCCGAACACTGCACCGCTTTGAAGCCGGCCTGTTCAATGATCCGGGCGCTCAACGGGTCATACGCGTCGGGCATGACCAAAGTTTCTTTGGAATTCAGTAGCTGCTTGAGCTGGATGCTTCGGTTCATAGTAGCAGTCCTCAGTTACGGCGGCTCAATAGATGTGTTTTCTGGACTCCCAGCAGGCACTTCCCATCCTCCCGAAGTGTGAGTCGCCGGTTCAGTTCGCGCCGGTCTTTTGCCAGCACGGCTTCCGGAATCGCCGCAGCGGCCTTCAACGCCAGTTCGCGGAACGGGTCAAGCCCCGTCGGCAATCCGTAGTGAACCCACTTGCCCTCGCGCCGCTCCGCCACAAGTCCAGCCTTTTGCAGAATCCGTAGGCTGCGCGAAACGTGATATTGCGGTTCTTCCAACGCATCAACCAGCTCGCACACGCACAGGTCTCTGCCCGCGCGGCAGAGTAGCGCGGCGATGCGTAGCCTTGTGGGTTCACTCAGCGCCTGGAACGCTGCGGCGAAGGACGCGACTTGTGTCTGACGACTCATAACGGATGCAGAATACTGCATACATTCAAGCCTGTCAACTCAGAGGCTTGTCACCGTTGCTCCTCGAAATAATGCCGCGCGCTCTTATGGCTGCATCGCCGCTCCACCATCAGTAGAGTGACCACGATTCGACTGTCCCCCACTCAACCGGACGTCAACTTCACGTCCTGCGGTCACTCCGCCGCCGGATTCCGGCCATACCAAGTCCGCGAATTATTGCAGACTTTGCAGACCGAGAGCATCACCGGCACTTCCACCAGCACACCGACCACGCAGGCCAGGGCCGCGCCGGAGCTTGGGCCGAACAGTGTGATGGCGACAGCGACGGCCAATTCAAAGAAGTTGCTCGCGCCAATGAGTGCGCCCGGCGAAGCCACGTTGGCGGCACTTTCAGTTTGCGCATCAGATAGGTCAGGCTGGAGTTGAAATAGACCTGAATCAAGATCGGGACGACCAGCAGAATGACTGCAAACCACTTCGGCGTCAGAGACTCTGCTTTCACGTCACTCCGAAGCCATCAAGCTGTAGCGTGCGCAGAGGTGACGGCCCCGCCCCATCAGCAGCCAGCCTGACAAAAGAATCAGCACCCCATTCTCGATCAGTTTGCGGCAAATGATGATCTCGCCGGTGCCGCACCCGCAGTCGAACTTCACTGCGCAAAACGGGATGTCCAGCGCGGCGTGAATCGCCAGCGCCCGTTGCAACACGACGAAAGTAAACGGCACCAGCATCAGCAGTAGCATCAAGGCTGACCCGCGCACGGCTACCCCAGCCACCAGCAGGAGTCCGCAAAACACCTCAAACCAGGGGAGAGTCGCGGCAATCAAATTCAACAACAGTGGGTTTTGCACTAATTCGTATTCCCGCACCAGCTTCAGAAATTCGACCGGATGCAATGCCTTGTTCAAGCCCATGTAGAGAAACAAAATGCTCAAGAACCACCTTGCCAGCACAGCGGCAAGGTTGAGTGCGTTGCGTCTCCAGGACCAAGGCTCGGTGTTCACGGTTTGGCGGGGCGGAAGTTCCCGCTTTTGCGCCCGCCCACTTCCACCGGCAGGCCGTTCGTGTTCCACTCGGTTATGCCGCCGGCATAAACGAAAAGCTTCTCCTTCGGTATGCCGGCATCTCGCAAAAAGATGGCGGCGAACTCGCTGTCCTCGCAATCGCCGCCGGTGCAATACACCACGATCTGTTGCGCCGTCTGGCAAACCGGCATGACGGTCGCGAGGTAATTCTCCGCCCGGTAGTGATTAAACTGGTAGGCCCCGGGAATGTGTCCTTCCTGGTAATGCTGGTCGTCGCGGGCATCAATGAACACGATCACTTCCTGCTCGAAGCGCGGATCGCGAAAGAGGTCCGTTACTTGGTGGCTTTCGACGAGTTGGAGGCCCTTGGCTTGCAGTCGGGCCGCGAGCAGATTGGCGGGGGGCGGCACGGCGACGTTGGTGTTGCCAGGGCTTGGAGTCAGCGGGGTGGCGGTTGTCTCGGGCCGGGAGCTTCGGATCGCGCCGGGGAAGTAGTCTGTCGTGAGCCTCAGTCCGCGCGGCGAAATCGCGTTGGCGGCGAACGCGAAGGCACTCCCAATCACGGCCACGAGCAGGCTCTCCCACAGAACCTTCTTGGCCTGGGTTTTGCCCGTGGGCGGATTGCTCCGCAGACTCGTAGTCCTATCGCCTGCGTCAGGTAGTATGGATTGACCTGTGTCTGGTCCCTTCATTTCGGTTGGGCGGCAGCCGGAGGCGACGTGGGTGGTACGACTTGGCCCGGTGCGGCGGTCGCAACGGGACGCGGCGGTTGCAGGATTGGTACTTTGATGACCGGGAACTGCGGATGGTTCGACTTCACGCTCAGTTCGATCTTCTCGCCCTGAATAATCTCGAATCCCTTCGGGAAAGTCACCGTCAGCGTGAAGTATCGGCCCGGTTGGGGTTCCGTCAGTTGCACGTCCACGCCCTTGGCGTTCACCGTCGGTTCGGTCAGCACCAGCGCATTCGTCCCGTTGTTTCGGATCACGACGTTGGAGGGCATCGGGTTCGCCAGCGGAGCTGCGGGCAATGTGATTTGGGATGGTGCCACCATCACCGTCTGCAGCACGTTGGCCAAGGCGGTGACGTTGATGACCGGCAGGTTCGTTGAGGAAGTCTTCAAAGTGATTTGCCCCTGAAAATTCCCCGCCGGCAGCGGGGGCACGGTTTTCACGACCAATTCAAACTCCTTGCCCGGCTGGTTGGTCTTCAGGTCGACGGCAAAGGCGGGGTTGCTGCTTTCCGGCGCGGACACTGTGAGCGGGGACTCCTCGTTGCTCACGATGCGCACCGTGGTTGCGTTCGAGGGCGATTCCGATGTCAGATTCAACACGGCAAACTGTGGTGTTACGTCAATCGGCCTCCAGATCGTGGCTTTGAGTTGCAGGGCCACTGTGGGCTGAGTCGGGTCGTTGCACGTCACGGTGATGGATTTGGCCACTTGGCCATTGAAGCTTCCGCTATTGAATTCAATGGGGATGCGGCCGGTTTGGCCCGGCTCGACCTGCCGGGACCAGTCGCCGGCCGTCGTGCAACCGCAGGAAGCCTGAACCGCCGTCACTTCCAACAATTGCTGGCCTGCGTTTGTAAAGACATACGTGTATTTGACCACTTCGCCGCCTTTGATCTGGCCAAAATCATGCACCGGCGTCGCGAACTGAATCCTGGGCCCGGAGCCGCTGGCAATAAGGCCACCGCTCGGCGACGTGGAAAGTAACGGCTGTTGTGGCACGACCGGCGTCGGGAGTGGCGGGTTGGCAGCGGCCACCGGGGCAACCGGGCCAGGAACTTCTCGGGGACTCTTCGCCGCATTCAGAGCAAAGGCGACGACCGCGGCAATCACCACCAGCGCGGCCACCAGAATCAATCCTGTCTTTCGGCCCTGCTTACCGCCTTTGAGACCGTTCCTCCCCGGCGCGGCTGGATTCATCACGGACTTCGTGCGCCCCTGGTTTTGGTGACGGTGCTTCTTGTGCTTCCTACTCATGTTTCCACCTTTCCCTAAATCCGTTGGTCCCTCATCCCGCCGCGACCCGCTGCTGATACCAGCCGCGCGAACGAACACACACCTTGCACACCGAGAGCATCACCGGCACTTCGACCAGCACGCCCACCACCACGGCCAATGCGGCCGGACTGGTCGGGCCGAACAGCGTAATGGCGACCGCCACGGCCAGTTCGAAGAAATTGCTCGCGCCGATCAACGCGCCCGGCGTCGCCACATCGTGCCGCACCCGGAACAGTCGCATGAGCAGATACGTCAGGCTCGAATTGAAATAGACCTGGATGAGAATCGGAATTGCCAGCAAGAGGACCACAATCCAGTTCTTGATGATGTTCTCCGCCTGAAACGCGAAGATCATCACCAGCGTCAACAGCAGCGCCACCACCGTCACGGGCCGGAACTTGGGCAGGAAGGCGGATTCAAACCAGGTCAGCCCGCGGGCCTTGATGAGCGCGTGCCGGCTGAACCAGCCCGCCGCCAGCGGAATCACGATGAACACCAGCACCGAAATGAACAGCACCTTGCCCGGAATATGCACGCCCGAGACGCCCACCAGAAACATCACCACCGGCGCAAAGGCGAACACCATGATCAGGTCGTTGATGGCCACCTGAGCGAGCGTGTAAGGCCCGTCGCCGTCGGTGAGATAGCTCCAGACGAACACCATCGCCGTGCAGGGAGCGGCGGCGAGGATGATCAGTCCGGCGACGTAGTTGTTGGCGGTGTCGGCGTCAAACATCCCCAGCCAGCCAGAGTAAATGGTCTTCACGAATACATAGCCCAGCAGCGCCATGCTGAACGGCTTGACCAGCCAGTTGACAAACAGCGTGATGAACAATCCTTTCGGTTTGGCGAACACGCCCTTGATGCCGCCGAAATCAATTTTCAGCATCATGGGATAGATCATCAGCCAGATCAGCACGGCAATCGGAATGTTGACATGCGAATCCTTCCCAAATTCGAGTTGGCCCAGTGCGCGGGTGACGCCGGGAAAGAGCGTCCCGACGCCCACGCCGACGATCATGCACACGAACACCCAGACGGTCAGGTAACGCTCGAAGAAGTCCAGGCGCTTGGGCGTAGTAGGAGGCGTGATGGTCGGCTCGTCAGCAGGCTTGTTCATTGCTTTCTTTGTGTTGTTCAATCCTAAATCGGTTTCAGTGTATCTGACTGATCAAATGGTTCCAAAGGCTCAATCGCAGTCAAGGTTTGACCTCGCCCTTGCTCCGTCAATACGCATGGTTGCCCGATTGGAACCGGCCGATCATCACCATGCCCGCGACGATCAAGGCCAGTTGAACGGCGTGTTGTTTCAAGCGGGCGCAACGATGCAGACTGGGCACGAGGTCCGCCATTGCTACATAAACAAAGCCCGCGGCGGCCAGCGCCATTACATACGGCACCGCCGCATGCAGATACGGCAGGCATACCCAGGCCACCAACGCTCCCACGGGCGTGGTGGCGCTCGCGAGGCTGTTCCAAATCAGCGCACGCCGCGGCGAGTAGCCGTTGTGCAGGAGGATGGCAGAGTCCCCCCCAACGCCTGAGGCACCT
>JAKANS010000239.1 GCA_021823625.1 bacterium
CAGACAGGGCAGGTATCTGACTTCATGCTATTTCGGTTTCAACTGCGGGAACAGGATCATATGGCGGCTGCTCCCGTGGCTGTGTTCCTCAGAACACGGCAGCCTTCCGCGGTCGCGTTTATGCAAAGGTGGCTGTCATTGCAAGCAACGCTGCGCGCCAAAGTCAGCCGCGCTCTGACGAGCGCAGCCACGACCTTGTGGGTGGCTGCGTTCGTGAGAACGCGGCAGCTCAGAGTAAACATCAAGCTTCATAGTTAGCGGCGCCCGGCCGGCTGTCCGGCGAGGGAGGTACATCGCGTAATTCTTCGCAAAGCCGCCAGAACAGATCCCAATAGCCTTCACTCAGCGGATGCAAGTCCGGGTAACCGGGCACCACGGCGCCAATGAACGGCCAGTCGGCCTCGCACAACACCAATGCAGCGCGCACCGGATTCGCCACGATGTAAAAGCAGACGCGGGCAAAGGCATCATGCCGGCGCTCCTCTTCGCGCAACACGTGGTCAAACGCCTGCGGCTGCAGCCGCCACCGTGGCGGCGTTCGTGAGAACGCGGCAGTTTCCTGTGGCTGTGTTCGTCCGAACACGGCTGCCTCCTTCTCCTCGCCGTGTTTGTGCTCCCGGCGTTGGAAGGGGACACGCGCCAGCAAGCGGTTCAGATATGTCCGCAGGAATTTCATGCCGTTCAACTGGTCGCTGGCGCGGGCCAGACCGAGCCACAGCAGGTGCAGGTGGTCGGGCATGAGGCAATAGACGGGGCAGCTCAGCCGTTCGCGGACGCAGGCGTGGACCAACAACTCCCGAAATTGGAGGTGGAAGCGATTGTCGAGCCAGCCGGGAGTGGCCGGTTCCACCCGCATTCGCCAGTGAACTGCCGCCCAGCCTTGATAATGCCGCCGGTCCAGGCGCGGCAAATGGTGCAGATCGGGATTGGGCATGACGAGGTGGAGCTTTGCGGGGCGGAGTGCGGAGTCAACCACGCTTTTGCGTGTGCCTGCACTTGTGAAAACGTGGCCCCTTCCTGTGGCCGTGTTCGTCACAACACGGCTGCCCTTGGCGACAACGCGAGGGACTGAAAGTCAGCCGCGCTCTGATGAGCGCAGCCACGGTAATCCTCGCAGTGGCTGTGTTCGTAGGAACACGGCAGCTTCCCGTCGTCGTGTTTGTGCGAACGCGGCTGCTTGTGGAAACAACACCGCAGACAAAAGTCAGCCGCGCTCTCACGAGCGCAGCCACGAGGCCTACTTCGGTTTCAACTGCGGGAAGAGGATCACGTCGCGGATGCTTTCCTGGCCCAGCAGCATCATGCACAGGCGGTCGATGCCAATGCCGATGCCGCCCGCCGGTGGCATGCCGTGTTCGAGCGCTACCAGGAAGTCTTCGTCGAGCTTCTGCTGTTCGCCGCCGGCTTGGTGCTCCAAGCGCTCCCGCTGTTCGAGCGGGTCGTTTTGCTCGGTGTAGCCGGGCGAAATCTCCTGGCCGTTGATGCAGCATTCGAACACCTCGACCGCTGTCGGGTCTTCGGGCGAGAGCTTGGCCAGTGGTACGAGTTCCTTCGGCAAGTGCGTGACGAACGTGGGCTGAATCAGCGTCGGCTCGACGAGCTTCTCGAACACCGCGCCGGTCACCTCGAAGTCTTCGTAACCCTCGGCGATGTCGCCTTCCAACTTCAGATCCTCGATGGCTCGGCGTCGCCGCTCGGCCGGCGTGACCTCGAACCAGTCATGGCCAGCCACCGCGCGGACCAGTTCCTTGTACTTCACGCGTCGCCACGGCCGGGTGAGGTTAATGACCTTCGGCGCGGCGAATCGTTCCAGCGACTTCACCGTGGCGTCGAACTTGGCCGCGGCCTCGGTGAGGTGCTGTTCCAGCGTCGCCTCGCGCGCGGAAGCGCTGGCCTTGTGGAGACCGAGCGCACCGATCGCAATGCAAACCGCGCCGATTGCCCCGGTGGCAACCTCCGTGGCAGCCGCCTTGCCGACCTGTTCCTGCGCCTGCACCAACGCTTCGCGTGCCTTGCCGATGTCCGCCACGAAGTGCGCCGCGACGTCGCCGCCAGCGGTCTTCATCAGACTGCCCATCGTGGCGGCGGAGAGCCGGTCCAGTTCTGCGAGCGTGCCGGCAATGGCCGCGGCCACGTTCTGGTCCTGTTTGTGTTCGATGACGAGTGTGCCGAGCACCTTTTCGGCGACGTGGCAGATGAGGCTTTCGACCAGTTCCATCATGCTCTCGTAGTCGCCGAAGGCCTGGTAGGCCTCGAGCATGGTGAACTCGGGATTGTGCCGGCGGCTGAGGCCCTCGTTGCGGAAGTTTCGGCCGATCTCGAACACTCTGTCGATGCCGCCTACGACCAGGCGCTTGAGGTAAAGCTCCAGCGCGATGCGGAGGTAGAATTCGCAACCGAGCGCGTTGTGCCAGGTTTTGAACGGTTGGGCCGCCGCACCGCCGGGAATGGCCTGCATCATCGGCGTCTCGACCTCGACGTAGCCGCGGTCGTGCAGGAAGGCGCGGATTTCGTTGAGGATCGCCGAGCGGGTCAGGAACACGCGCTTGACCTCGTCGTTCGACATCAGGTCGAGGTAACGCTGGCGGTAGCGAATCTCGGTGTCTTCGAGGCCGTGCCACTTGGCAGGCGGCGGGCGTAGCGCCTTGGCGAGGATGGTGAAGCTCTCGACCTTCACGCTCGGTTCGCCGGTTCGCGTGCGAAACATCGTGCCTTTCACCGCGATGAAATCGGCAAGGTCGAGGTGCTTGAAAATCGCGTAGTGCTCGTCGCCAAGCGTTTGCTTCTGGGCGTAAATCTGGACGCGGCCGGACTGGTCCTTGAGGTCCAGGAACTGGCTTTTGCCCATGTCGCGGTGCGCGGTGATGCGGCCGGCGATGGCGACCGGCGCGCCGTCGGCCAGCGCGTCGCAGTCAGCGGTTTTCTCGAGGCCTTTGAGAAAACGACTCCGCGCCTCGCCGCAGCCGATCAGGGTTTGGGGATCGACCTTGTTTCGGAACGGGTCGATTCCCTTTTCTCGCAAGGCATCGAGCTTGGCGCGGCGTTGGGCGATCAGTGCATTGGTGTCTTCCATAGCAGCAAAGTCCGCCCATCAAACACGCTGGGCCCATCGCGGCGCAAGCTCAGGAGTGCAAACCCAGCGCGGGCCCAAGCTTGCCGGGCTTCGCCGTGTCAGGTACGCAGGCGGCGATGCAGAGCGCCGGGTTCGCCGATGCCACCTTGCTGGTGCTGGCCCACGGCTCGACGGTGAACGTCGGGTCCGCGGGGCCGGCGCGGCTGCACGCGGCGGAGTTGCGGCGACGCGGCTTGTTCGCCGCCGTGCGCGAGTGCTTCTGGCTACAGGCGCCGAAGCTGGAGGAGGTTTTGGCGGCGGTGACCACGCCGCGGGTGTTTCTTGTGCCGCTGTTCATCGGCGCCGGTTACTTCGTGGACGAGGTTTTTCCAACCGCACTCGGCTTAAAAAACGCCGGCGAAGCGGCCTACCCGCACGTCCGGCGAAGCGAGAAGCGCACACTGTTTTACTGCGAACCGGTGGGCACGCATCCCGGCATGACGGACGTACTCTTGGCGCGGGCGTGCGACGTGGTGGCGAAACATCCGTTTCCACGCGCGCCGAAACCGATGGAGACCGCGCTGTTCGTCTTCGGGCATGGGACGGAGCGGAGCGCCAGTTCGCGGCGGGCGGTGGAGGCGCAGGTGGACACGATCCGCCGTCGCGGCGAATACGCGGAAGTTCACCCGGCGTTCATGGAGGAAGCGCCATTCATCGCGGATTGCCTTCGCGTGGCGCAGGCGCGGAACGTCATCGGCGTGCCGTTCTTCGTCAGCGACGGCTTGCACGTGGTCGAAGACATCCCGGTGATGCTCGGCGAATCGGAAGAAGCGGTGCAGGCGCGGTTGAAGGCCAGTGTGCCCACCTGGCGCAACCCCACCGAACGCCACAGCAAGCGAATCTGGTACGCGCCTGGCCTGGGCCTGGAACCGCTCCTCGCCGAAGTCATTTTCCAGCGCGCCCGCGAGGCTGCGGCCTGGATCGCGGAGCGGGAAAGGAGCCGCAACATTCTGTAACCTTGTATCTTTGTTGGCGTCTCTAATTTCCGCGCAGTACCAATGGGTTCGTCAGCCAGCAGTTTGCGCCGACACAGAACATGCCATGAGCCGCGAGTTTGTTCTCACCGTCAACGGTCGGCGCCGGACCGTGAACACCGAGCCGGACCGGCTATTGCTGGAGGTTTTGCGGGAAGACCTCGGCCTCACCGGCACCAAGTTCGGCTGTGGCGAAGGCCAGTGCGCCGCCTGCACCGTGCTCCTGGACGGCAATACCGTGATGTCGTGCCAGACGCCGCTCAGCGAGGCGGACGGCCGCACGATCACCACGATCGAAGGCCTGGCCAAGGAAGACCGATTGCATCCGGTCCAGGAGGCGTTCCTGGCGGAGGGCGGTTTTCAATGCGGTTACTGCACTTCGGGCATGATCCTGGCTACCGTGGCGTTGCTGCGGCAGGTGCCGGATCCAACCGAAGCGCAAATCCGGACCTGGCTCGGCGGTCACCTCTGCCGTTGCTGCGGTTACCCCAAAATCCTGAATGCGGTGCACCACGCTGCCGCCCGCACCGGTAAACAAGCGCAATGAAAACAAACCCCGAACCGACGCCGACGGACGGCGCCGAGGGCGAGGAGTTGATCGCCTCGGTGAATTACGATTTCGGTCTGAATCGCCGCTCGTTTGTGCAATTCCTCGGCAGCGGCCTGCTGGTGGTGGTCGGATCATCCGCCGCCCTGGCCCAGCGCAGCGGCGGCCGCGGTCGCGGCGGGGGCGGCAGCGTGGCCGGGCGCATCCACATCGGCGAGGACGGCACGATCACCGTCTTCAGCGGCAAGACCGAGATGGGGCAAGGCGTGCGCTCCGAATTGACCCAGGCCGCCGCCGAGGAATTGCGCGTGGAGCCGGCGCGCGTCCAAATGATCCTCGCCGACACGAGTCTCGTGCCGGACGACGGCATCACGGCCGGCAGTCGCAGTACGCCAGCGACGGTGCCCGCGGTTCGTCGCGGAGCGGCCACGGCGCGCCTCTTGCTGGTGGAGTTGGCCTGCGAACGCTGGCAGGTTCAATCCGACTCGGTCGAGATCCACGACGGTGTGATCTCTCATCCGCCAACCGGCCGGAAGCTGAGCTACGCTGACCTCGGGGCGAGCGAAGGACTTTCCGAACGTTTTGCGCAGGCCATCCCCGAGGGTGTCACGCTTATGCCGGTCAGAGAGTGGAAAGTAATGGGCCATCCGTTGCTGCGGCCCAACCGGCGGGACCTCGTTACCGGTGCCCACCAGTACCCTTCGGATATCCGCCGTGCCGGCATGGTTTATGGGAAGGTGCTGCGCCCGCCTGCGTTCGGCGCCACGCTCACGTCCATCGATCTCACGCCCGCGAAGGCGCTGCCCGGTGTCACCGTGGTGTGCGACGGCGGCTTCGTCGGCGTCACGGCGCTGACCTCGTACCAGGCGCGCCAGGCACTCGAGGCCCTCGCCAAGACGGCGGTCTGGACCTCTGCGCCGCAGCCTTCAAGCCGCGAGTTGTACTCATATTTGCGCGAGCACGCGCGCGGTGGCGTGCCCAAGAATCCGTTCGCCGAGGAACTGGCCCAAGCCGCGAAAACGCTGCATGCCACCTACCATGTGCCTTACGTGCAGCACGCCCCGATGGAACCGCGCGTGGCGGTCGCCGAGTGGGAAGACGGCCGCCTGACGGTGTGGACGGGGACGCAAAATCCTTTTGGCTACCGCCAGGAATTGATGCGCGCCTTCCGTTTGCCGGCGGACCGCGTGCGGGTGGTACCGGACTCTGGCGGCGGCTTCGGCGGCAAGCATACCGGCGAGGCGGCGGTCGCAGCGGCCCGCCTGGCCCAAGCCGCAGGCAAACCGGTTTCGCTGCGGTGGACCCGCGAAGAAGAATTCACCTGGGCCTATTTTCGACCGGCGGGCGTGATCGATGTCGAGGCCACGCTGAACGCGCAAGGCGCGCTGACTTCCTGGCACTTCGTGAACATCGCCTCCGGGCCGGCCGCCATTGACACGCCGTACCGGGCGGGCAAGTCCCAAAGCCGGTTAGTCGCCTCCGACTCGCCGCTGCGGACCGGCTCTTACCGCGCGCTGGCGGCCACGGCGAACAACTTCGCGCGCGAGTGTTTCATGGACGAACTCGCGGAAGCGGCGGGGCTGGATCCGCTCGCCTTCCGCCTCGCTCACCTCGAGAACCCGCGGATTCGCGCGGTTTTGGAGACCGCCGCGGCGAAGTTTGGTTGGGACGAACGCGTGAGGAAAAAGGAACCGAACCTGGGCATCGGCCTGGCGTGCGGCACCGAGAAAGGCTCGGTCGTGGCCGCGTGCGTCGAAATCGAAATCGATCCGGTGATGGAACAAATCCGGGTTCGCCGGGTCTGCGAGGCCTTCGAGCGCGGACCGATCCTCGATCCGGCCAACCTGCTGGCTCAAGTGCAAGGGTGCATCGTGATGGGGCTCGGCCCGGCGTTGCGGGAAGAAATGCGCTTCGAGGCGGGTCGAATGATGAACGCCACCTTTCGCAAGTACCAGGTGCCGCGGTTCGACGACCTGCCGGAATTGGACATCCACCTGCTCGATCGGCGGGACTTGCCGGCGGTGGGCGCGGGGGAAACGCCGATGATCGCGATCGCCCCCGCCATCGCCAACGCGGTCTTTCACGCCACCGGTGCGCGCGTGCGCGAGCTTCCCATTCGCCCGACCCGGGCACAGCCCGCGTGAGTGCGTGTCCGTACACTGAGATCGTCGAAGCCATCGGCCGGCGAACACCCTTCGCCACCGCTTTGGTGCTGTCGCACGCCGGCTCCACGCCAGGCCGGCCCGGTATGCGGGCGCTGATTGACGCGGCGGGTCACATCCGCGGCACGATCGGCGGAGGCGCGATGGAGGCCAGCGTTCAGCGGCAGGCCGTGGCGTGTCTCCAAACGGGATCTGCGGAGGTCATCGACTACGTCATGGAAGGGCCCGGCGCCGGCGACGGCGAGCCGATCTGTGGCGGCCGGATGCGGATTTTGGTGGACGCGGCGCCGGCAAACTCCCGCGCGGCCTAGAGCGTATTAAATAAAACCGTAGCCATCTGTTTTGAGGTGTGGCAGTCTGGGGGTGTGAAGACCCTCTCCCTGGATTTGCGTGAACGGATTCTGGCGGCCTATGACGCCGACGAGGGCACTCGCGAAGAGGTGGCCCGGCGGTTCCGGGTGTCGCTGGGCATGGTTAAGAAACTCTTGCAGC
>JAKANS010000240.1 GCA_021823625.1 bacterium
TCCGCAAGAACGAGTCACTCAAAGAGCGCGTGCAGAGCGACCTCAACACGCTCAAAGGAAACCGGAAGCTCGTGCGCTCGTTCTTCGGAGCGAAAAGTGTAGCCTATGCCGGCGACTAGGCAGTATGGCCCGCGCGTTCCGGGTGCGAACGCTCACGTCCGCATTCGTGAGAGCAGGCAGTAAAGCGCGGGCGGCACGATCAGCTTGACCGGAGTTGCGCAACGCTCTTCCTGCAGCCTCGGCGACGAAGTCATCCCTGGATTGGAGCGCGGTCGCCAGAGCATCCGCCGAGGCCATTTCGTTGGTGTAACGGGCCAGCGCACTGACGGCGAGGTAACTGACGTCGGAACGATTCGTTACCAGGCCAGCCAGGTATGGGATGGTTCGGATATCGTTGAATTCCGCGAGTGCCTGCGCGGCTTCCCACGGTGAACCGTTGGTAAGGACGCTGCGTCCCCAAGCGGCGATGAGTTCAGAGACTCGCTCGGGATCGGCCGGCAGAACGCTAAGTTTGAACACCGTGACGATCGGCTGGCGGAGGCCATGGCGATCAGGAGGATCATGCCAGAAGTCGCAGCGGCAGTTCACCGTGTAATCGCCGGACTGCTCAAACTGGCACCGTTCATTCAAAAACAGGCGCATGGCGTGAGCCTTGCCGGGCGGCACAGTGACTTCGGAGACTGGTCCATTCCCATCGAACCCAAAATAGAGACTTTTCACCGGCAGCCCGGCGGTATTGGTCGCGGTGACGGTGAAGATCTCGTTACGGACGTGCGAAAACAGGAAAGGTTGCTGCCCGCGATTGCGGACCACAAAAGTGACGAACAGCGGCTCACCAAGAATGACCTTCGTGGAGTCAGGAATGAATCCAGCAGTAAGAGAAACCGTTTGGGTCGAATAATCCCGAAGCCGCGAAACGTTTTCCGCAAACGCCGTCGCCGCCAGACAAAT
The DNA here is from genome assembly GCA_021823625.1 of bacterium. Classification (GTDB taxonomy): domain Bacteria; phylum Verrucomicrobiota; class Verrucomicrobiia; order Limisphaerales; family J093; genus DSVZ01. Next base: position 952 of record JAKANS010000240.1, read on the forward strand.
GATAAAGCCGGCCAGGCACCGCTTCATGGGTCATAGTGCGGAGCGTCTCAACCTTTGCTCCGAAATTCTGGAAGTTCGCTCTTTCTCATCCTCATTGCCCGAAAGCGGCGTGGCTGGCCGATCCAATTGCTTCCTCTACCGGCCTCGTTCTCAAGCCTTCGCCTTGGAACGCGCTGGCTCGCTCCACCCATGATTCTCCCGCACCTGGATCATGGCGGCGAGGATGTCGTTCCAGGTTTGCTGGCGCATCATGACCTCGTTCGGGAACATGCAGCCGTCCCAGCAGATGTGTTTGAACTTCTTCGTCACCTTGCCGGCGTCGTCGCGCATCCAATAGCCGGCATCGCGGGCGATGTTCAGCTTGCCGTTCGGGTCGGTGGCCATGCAGTGCTTGCCGGTCTTCTCGTGTTCGCCGGAACCCTTCACCGTGGCGTCGTTTTGGGCGATGTGGAAGTCGATCGTCCAAGGCCGGAGCGCCTTGGTGAGTTTCTTCATCGCGGCGTGGAACTTGTCCGGCTCCCAATTGAACTTCTCGGGCACGAGCCGATGCTCAGGCGCGTTGTAGCCCAGGAGGTACAGGAGCGTGTGAGCCATGTCCGCCTGGAAACCGAGGTGCTTCGGCATCCCGACGCCTTCGAGGATCTGGAGCATCCATTTCCAACTGTGCATGCCGCCCCAGCAAATTTCGCCCTCCGCGGCGAGGCGTTCGCCCTGGTCTCTGGCCACCTTGGCGGCTTCCTTGAAGGTGCCGATGATCCGCTTGGTGTTGCCCTTGGGATCCTTTTCCCAGTCGGTCACGCCGCAGGCCGAGTCGATGCGCACCACGCCGTTCGGGCGGACGCCCAGTTCACGGAACTTCTGGGCTATGCGGCAACCCTTGGCCACCTGACCGACGAACTTCTTGCGATCTTCCTCACCCCCCATCGCCGAGCCGCCGCCGGTGGGCGCCCAGATCGGGGCCACGACCGAGCCGACGACCAGATCTTTGTTGGCGATCTTGTCGGCGATGCGCTTCAAGTCGTCGTCGCTGGCGTCGATGTTGACGTGCGGCTCGAACAGGAAAATGTCCACGCCGTCGAACCGGGTGCCGTTCACCTCGGCCTGGGCGGTGAGGTCAAGCATGGTGGCGAGGTCGATGCCGGGTTCGGCGCCGGGGCTGCCCTTGCCGACGAGGCCGGGCCACATGGCGTTGTGGAGTTTGGGGAAATTGTTCTGCGTGCTCATGAATTGTCGGTGCGCTCGTGACGCGCCGGGGTGCCAGGCACTCGCCCGCCACGCCGGAGCGGCGTCGGTTTCTCTATTTTGGAATTGCCGACGCAGGCTACCAAGCAGGTCCGATCCCGCAACCGCAAACTCGGTCTAAACTCCAAGTTCAGTGCATCCCGAAGTTGTCGATGGAGCGCCGGTTTGCAGCCGGCTTTGCGCCTGAGCCGGCCTCGAGCAACAAGTTGTGTCTCAAGCCGGCTACAAGCCGGCGCTCCGGAACTCGCGGGTTCCGGCACGCCGATAATTGCAGGATGCATCTGCCCCAATTGGATGATCCCAAATTTTTGCCGGAAGGCGGCCGTTTGCGGTTCGCGTAGGGCCGCGGTCACGTCCGGGTTTATGTCATCCCGCTTGACCGGTCGGCACCGAGCCGACACAAACGGGGCGGACGATCCCGAATCAGCTTGGCACACCCCATGAAGACGCTCCTTCGTTTTGTCTTGTGGCTGGCGGTCGCGCTCGCAGGGGCGGGCGCCTACGCGGCCCTCGCCTGGAAACGCGGCGAGTCTGTGAACTCGGCGTACATCCTCGTGGCCGCGCTGTGCACCTACGCGGTCGGCTACCGTTTTTACGCGAAGTGGATCGCCGCGCGGGTGCTGACGCTGGATGCCCGCCGGGCCACGCCGGCCGAGGTTCACGACGACGGCCGCGACTTCGTGAAGACGAATCCGTGGATCGTGTTCGGCCATCACTTCGCGGCGATATCGGGTCCAGGTCCGCTGGTGGGGCCGGTGCTGGCGGCGCAGTTCGGCTATTTGCCGGGCACGCTCTGGATTCTGATCGGCTGCGTGCTGGGCGGCGCAGTGCAGGATTTCGTGATCCTGTTTTGCTCGCTGCGACGCGACGGCAAATCGCTCGGGCAAATGGTCAAGGAGGAATTGAACACCCCGGCCGGCTACCTCGCGCTGGTGGCCATCCTGGCGATCATGGTCATCCTGCTGGCCGTGCTGGCGCTCGTGGTGGTGAAGGCGCTGGCGGACAGTCCCTGGGGTGTGTTCACGGTGGGCGCCACCATCCCGATCGCCATGTTCATGGGAAGCTACATGCGCTTTGTCCGGATTGGCAAGGTGCTCGAGGCCTCGGCGATCGGCGTGGCGTTGTTGCTGCTCGCGGTCTGGGGCGGGCAGTACGTCTATTCGCACGCCGAGTGGAAGGCGGTCTTCAAACTGCGCGACCTGACGTTGGCCTGGGCGATCATCGTTTACGGCCTGGCGGCGAGTGTCCTGCCGGTGTGGCTCTTGCTCGCGCCGCGCGATTACCTGAGCACGTTCATGAAGCTGGGCACGATCGGCGCGCTCGCGCTGGGCTGCTTCTTGGTACTGCCGAACCTGGAAATGCCAGCGCTGACGAAGTTCACTGACGGCTCGGGCCTCGTGGTGGCGGGCAAGGTGTTCCCGTTCTGCTTCATCACCATCGCCTGTGGCGCGATCTCCGGCTTTCACACGCTGATCTCCAGCGGCACCACGCCCAAGCTGATCACGCGCGAGCATTACGCCCGGCCGATCAGCTACGGCGCGATGTGCCTGGAATCGCTCGTCGCCATCATGGCCATGATAGCCGCCTGCACGCTCGAACCGGGCGTTTATCTGAGCATGAACGTGAAGGGCGCCGGCGCCACGGCAGAGGCCCGCGCGGTCGATACCGTCCAACAGGTCAACGCCACCGGCTTCACCGTCACGAAGGACGAGATGGAGTCGCTGGCACGGCAAATGGGCGAGGACACGTTGTTTGGGCGGACGGGTGGCGCGGCCACGCTGGCGGTCGGCATGGCCCACATTTTCTCGAAGGCCGTCAACGGCCGCTGGCTCGACCTGTGGTACCACTTCGCGATCATGTTCGAGGCGCTGTTCATCCTCACCACGCTGGATGCCGGCACGCGCGTCGGGCGCTACATCCTCCAGGATTTCCTGGGCAACGCCTGGAAGCCGCTCGGCGAGACGCGCAACCTCGGCGCCAACGTGGTGGCGAGTTCGCTCATGGTGGTGGGCTGGGGCTATTTTTTGATTCAAGGCGTGCGCGATCCGCTGGGCGGCATCAACTCGCTCTGGCCACTGTTTGGCATCGCCAACCAGATGCTCGCGGCGATCGCGCTCTGCCTGGCCACGACGATCATTCTGAAGATGCAACTGGCGAAAGGCCGGGAGCCAAGGGAGAAGTCCGAAGTCCGAAGTCCAAAGTCCGAAGTCGGTCGGCCCTGGCTGGCGCTGGTGGTCTTCGTCCCGCTCGTATGGCTGCTCGCGGTGACCGTCACCGCTGGCGCTCAGAAGATCTGGCATCCCGACCCGCGGATCGGCTTTTTTGCGCAGGCCAGGGTGCTCGATTCCAAGCTGCCCGCGCTCGAACAAGCCGTGACCGCGGCCCAGGCGGCGGGCAATGCCGAGGCCCTTGCCACCGCGGAGAAAAACTTGAAGGTCAACCGCACGCTCCATTTCAACAATGTCCTCGACGCGTTCATGGCGGCCATCTTCATCGTGCTCGTCCTCGCGATCCTGCTGTTGAGCGTGCGCGAATGGATCCTCCTACTGGCCCGCAAACGCCTGGCCGAACTCCGCGAGACGCCGCCGGTCTGGCTCCCCGACTACGCCCTGGCCGCCGCGAAACCGCTGCACCTGCTCGGCCTGTTCGCGCTGGCCTACGCGCTGGCACGCGAACTCTCCGGCGAGGCCGATCTCGACCGCGCGGCCAAACTCGCCGAGCCGTGCGAACTCGCGAACCCCGGCCATCGCCACGACAAGGCCGGGCTTTACCTGGCCGTGACCGAGCGCCGTTACCGCGGCGTCCGGCGGTGCTGCTGAGCCGACCGGCTGGCCGTCCCCGCCACGTTCCGGGTTGAGTCTGGGAACCATTGCAGGATACTTCGCCCATGCAGTCACCTGCGCGTCTCGTCGCCCTATTGCTGCTCGCGGTCGCCGCACCAGCAACTTCTATTACAGCGTCGCGTATTGGTACCAAACCGAGCCGCACGCGCCGTTTCCGAAACTGCCCGACCCGGCCCGATCGCGTGACCTGGCAGGCGCAAAAGCCGCCGGCACGCTCGACGAACTGAGTCCCCCTGCGAATCCGATACAACATGAAACCCACCCTCGTACTCCTCACCGCCATGACCGCCCTCGCCGTCGCCCATCCGCCCGCCTCCGCCGCCAGCTTCGGCGATGATCTTGATTTTCTCCGCCAGCACACGCCCGTCGTGGTGCTCAAAGACAAGTCCGGCCAGGCGCAGGTAGTCGTCGCGCCGGCTTGGCAGGGCCGGGTGATGACCAGCACCGCGGCCGGCACGAACGGCACCAGCTTCGGCTGGGTGAACCGCGAGTTGATCGCCTCGGGCAAGCTTCAGCCGCACATCAACGTGTTCGGTGGCGAGGACCGCTTCTGGCTGGGGCCGGAGGGCGGCCAGTTCTCGATCTTCTTCGCCCATGACGCGCCGTTCGATTTGGAACACTGGTTCACGCCCGCCGCCTTGGACACGGAGCCGTTCAAGGTCCTCCGCGAAAGTCAGGATCGCGTCGTGTGCACCCAGCAGATTCACCTTACCAATTACTCCAACACGCGCTTCGACCTGGAAGTGACGCGCGTAGTGCGGCTGCGGCCGGCGTCCGACTGGCTGCGCCGGCTCGGCATCGCCCTCCCGGCGGGCATCCAGAGCGTCGCGTTCGAGTCGGTGAACCTCGTCAAGAACACCGGCACGCAGGCGTGGACGAAGGACTCCGGCCTGCTCTCGATCTGGATTCTTGGCATGTTCAACGCCTCGCTTGAATCGACGATCGTCGTGCCGTTCCAGAAGGGACCGGAGTCCGAGCGCGGGCCGATCGTCAATGATGCCTACTTCGGCAAGGTGCCGGCCGACCGGTTGGTCGTGAAGGACGGCGTGTTGTTCTTCCGGGCCGACGCGAAACACCGCAGCAAGATCGGCCTGTCGCCGCGCCGGGTGAAGCCGTTGCTGGGCAGTTACGACGCGGCGAATCACACGCTGACGTTGGTACAGTTCAGCGTGCCGCCGGGCGCGACCAACTACGTGAACTCGATGTGGAAACTGCAGGACGATCCGTTCAGCGGCGACGTGGCCAACAGCTACAACGACGGCCCGCCGCAGCCGGGTGCGAAGCAGTTGGGCAAGTTCTACGAGCTGGAAAGTTCCTCCCCTGCCCTCGCTTTGGCCCCGGGCAAATCCGCCCGGCACGTACACACGACGCTTCACCTGCAAGGCACCGAAGCCGAACTCGACCCCATCGCGCGCCGCATCCTCGGCGTGAGCCTGGACGAGATCAAAACCGCCTTCCGGAAGTGAATCACGAAGAACAAATCGAAAACGGAACCCATGGAAGCTGTCGGCCGAGTGCCGCACGAGTTGCGGTGCAGTTGCACAGGTCTCCCTCTTCCGCGCCACGAATTGTTGGCGAAGGAGGTTGATCGGATGGGTTGCCCCGCGTAGCATTCAACCGTGAGCACCATCGAGCAGGTCGTTGAGAAAGTGAAGGAACTGCCCGAGTTTCAAGCCGCGGCCGTTCTGACCTTCATCCGCGAGTTGTCGGAGTCGCCGACTTTGAGCGCCGTGGATTTGATGCGTCTGCCGCCGGCAGAAAGGCATCGCATCCTGACCAACCAGGCCCGCCAGGCCGAGGCGCTCTACCGCCAGAACCCTGACGTTGTCGCCGAGGACGCCGAACCTCCCCTGGACCATGGCTGAGGCGACCCGCGGCAAAATCTGGGAGGTGGCGTTTCGCCCTGCCGTCGGCGCTGCTGCGACTTTTCGGACATGCTCCAAGCCGTATCCATTCAGTTGGAATTCACGCTCGCCCACACCCCGGTCCTCTCCCGCGGGGAGCAACGGTATGTAAGTTGCGAGGGCAAAGTTGGGATGTTGGAGGATGGGGTTCCTCAAGACGACGCGTTTTCGCATGCCCGCGGTGCGGGCGACCTTGGCGGGTTGGCCCGCCGCCCGCCGCCGCCGATCGAATGCTTGGCGTTGGCCGTTGGCCGGGGCCGCGACGCGCGCGGCCAGGTAGCGGGCGCGACGCACCGGGGCG
>JAKANS010000057.1 GCA_021823625.1 bacterium
CTGAACATCGACGCCAAGTCCGGGGTGCACTTCACCAACGGGCTGGCGAAGTTCCAGCAGAACATTTTCTGGAACTTTGCCTCCAACGGCGTGGCGCAGCCATACTGGCAGAACGCGACGGCCGAGTGGGTGCTGACCAACGCGGCCAACGACAATCTGTTTGTGGACCCGATGCTCAGGAGCGTCAGCCGGACCAACGAGCCGCTCTTCGGGCTGGACCCGCGACCGATGGCGGGCAGCCCGGCGCTGAGCAGCCCGCTCACCGCCCCCAACGACGGCTTCTACACCCCCGTCCACTACCGCGGCGCGTTTGCAGAAGTGAACTGGGCGTCCGACTGGACGTTCGCTGCCGAGTGCGGCCTGATTACCGGCGCTGGCGCGGGTACGCCGGCAACGCTCGTTGGAGGGCTGACTCCGGCGCAGCCGACGTTGAGCATCGTTGGTTTAGGCAATGGCAGCGTCGAACTGAGTTGGCCGACGGAATCGGGCTTCAGCTACCAATTGCAGTCGCGGACAGACTTCACCACAGACGATTGGAAGGATGAAGGCGCGCCGATCAACGGCACCGGCAGCGTCAGTATCAATGTCCTTTCGGTCGTAGAGTCAGGGAAGTACTTCCGTTTGACGGTGCAGTAACTTCGGTGGTGTCTGTATCGCAGTACACTGCTGTGGTTGGGGGGAGGACCGGTTTCGGTCCTCCCCTTTCCGTGTACGCCTGGAACTGGGCAACGCCCAACGCGGTATCGGCACTCTGGCCTTGCCGGCGTTCCGCGTTTGGTCTGACAGCGGCAACGGTTAGGTCGGCGTTCTGGCATCAGGCAGTCAGGAGGGTCTTGGCGAGGTCATCCTGCCAGTCAGTCATGAACGGAATTCCAGTTTCGCGGGCAGTCTCGCGGTTGGCAGACAGGAGGTCGCTGCGGCTGAGTTCCGCCAGGCGGAATTTGCGGGCACCGGCCATGAACTGCTGCAGGCCCGCCTTGAGCTTGTCGGCGTAGCAATACAGCGCCACCGCCCCCATCGGCACGCGCTTCATCTCCTCCTTGCCGACCTGCTTGGCGACCTCCTCCCAGCACGCGAAGATTTCCTCCGCCTTTTCGCCGTAACTCTTCACGTTGCCAGGAAGGGTGTCCCAGTGCCCGTTCACCGCCGCCTTGCGTTCGGGCCGCAGCACGCCCTCGATGTTGCTGCCCAGGAAACCCGGAATCATCGGCGCCCGGCCCATGCAGACCAGCTTCACGAAAGGTGCGCCCAAGGCCAGCGCCTTGAAGACATGATCCTCGCGCGCCAGACCGCCCGCAAACGACAGGTCGGGCACCCGTCGCCCGCGCGCCTTCAGCAAAGCCGCGTATTCGTACGCCTTGGCGTGCAGTGGCAGGGAGGGCACGCCCCAGTGCTCCATCATGTTCCAGGGGCTCATGCCGGTGCCGCCGCCCGAACCGTCGATGGTGAGCAGATCCAGGTTCGCATCCGAGGCGTAGCGCAAGGCCATGGCCAGCGCCTCCATGCCGTAGCTGCCGGTCTTGAGCGAAATGCGCTTGTACCCCAGCTTGCGCAGGCCGGCGATGGCGCTCATGAATTCCTCGCGCACGCGCGCTTCCGTGTGAAGGTTCGTCGCGCCCAGCCGGCTGTGCCGGGCGAAGCTGCGGATCGCGCCGTCCGCGAAGGCCGCCTCAGCCGCGGGATCGTACGGATCGGGGTCGAGGATGTAGCCACGGTCGCGCAGGAACCGGGCGTACTCGAGCGAGTTGACCTGGATTTCGCCGCCGATGTTCTTCGCGCCCTGGCCCCACTTGAGTTCGAGGATCACCCGGTCGCCGTACTTCTCGATCAGGTACTCGGCCACGCCGTTGCGTGTGTCCTCGACGTTCATCTGGACGACGATCGCGCCGTACCCGTCGTGGTAACGCAGGAAAATGTCGATGCGCCGGTCCAGTTCGGGCGAGGAGGTAATGTGCCCGTTCGCGAATGTGGATTGCCGGTCCACCCCCACGACGTTCTCGCCGATCACGATCGGAAAGCCGCACAAGGCCGCGCCGACCGCGAAGGCGTCCCAGTACTTGGCGGCCACGAAAGTGGAGCCCAGCGCGCCGGTCATGATCGGAACGCGGCACTGGGTCGGAACCTCGGCGCCGAAGGTCGTTTCGACATCGACCTTCGGAAACACACAGTCTTCCGCGGAATCGGTGCCGCCGTTGGTCATGCCACGCGCGCCATAAGCGTAGCCATTGATGCGGAGACTGTGGTAGCCCACCCCCACGGCGGTCACGGCCACGGCGCCGGCCGTCACCTCGCCGAAATCGCGCGGATAAAGCACCTCCCGCCCGCGCAAGGACGAGAGCCAGGTCTCGCATTTGCCTTTGCAGTCGGACTGGCAAAGGGTGCAGAGGCCGGATTCGCAGGGGTTGCCGCGATTGGCGGAGCCAAGGGCATCGTTCGTTTTAGGCCAGGCGATCATAGCGGTGTTTTTGGTTTCATGCCCGCGCGGCGGCACGTCGGTCTCCCGCACGGGGGTCAATGGCTGGCACGAATAAGAGAAACCGCCGTTCCCCGACATGACCCAAATCAAAAGCCCCGGCGCGGGCCGAGGCTTTCGTTCTGCCCAAAAGGAGCCTCCCAAGACTCACGGCTGCATCTGCGGGGGCACCGGCGTGAACGCCTTCAGGTTGTAGCCTGCGTTCGACGCCTTGCCGGCATAGACCGTGAAGTGGAAATACTTGGCCACTTTCTCGAATGGCGGGAGTAGCGCGAAGTCCGCCCACTCGGCCAGTTGCTTCTCGAACTCCTCCCGCTTGTCGCCCAGCGCGCTGTTGAGCGCCGGGTTTTGCGCGGTCATCAGGTCGAAGAACAGGCCCTTGTTCGTACGCAGCGCCTCCCAGAACGGGCGCAACTGCTCGGTGTCGTTTTGGAATCCGAACAGCCCGGTGCGCATGCCGCCAACCTTCTCCGCCGCGGACTTCAGGCCCGGCAATTCTGCGAGCGGCTTGGGCTTGGTTTCGCTGCTGCGCAGGTACTCTTCGAGGATCCCCGCGTCAGCCGCGAACGCGGCGTAACCGCCGCTGCCCGCCATGTGAATCTGGCTCTGTTTGCCCGCGCCGGTCATGTCCGGGAGCGTCAGCGAGTAGATGTGGCGCCCCAGGAATTCGCGGTCCTTGAACTGCAGCGTTCCGTCCGGTCCCGGGATCATCCCCACCAACGAGCGCAAAGCACCCACCAACTGCTCGGCGTTGGGCGAGCCCAGGAGGAACAGCGACGGCTGGGCCAGCAGATCCGCGGGCGCGCTGCTCTTGGCCGGCTTCTGGTACCCGATCAGGTCGTCGCCCAGGTTCATGACGAAACTACGCTTGAAGTCGAAGCTGGCGTCCTTTTCCTTGATGGTGGTTTCGAGCTGGGTGATGAGGAACCCGATCGTACCCGGCGAGATGTCGTTTACCAGGGCTTCGATCGAGCCCCAAAACTTCTGGCCGTCCAAACGCCACCGCCAGAATCCGGCGGCTTCCGCCGGCACGAAGTCCGGGATGCCGGCATCCTTGGCCTCCGTGGCCAACAGCTTCAACAGGCCTTTGCGCTCCTGCCACGGCGCGTTGAGGTTCGCCGTCACGTAGTTGCCCTCCGGTGACGTGCGCACGCCAAACGCCAGCGTTTTGAGCCCCTTCACGCCCACCGCCGTGAGAATCTTGTCCGGCTTGGGGCTCATGGAATTCTGGCCCGCTTCCGCGCTGGCAACCTGCGTGATCACTTCGGCGAGCGGCGAGAAGTTGATCCAGCCAAACACGCCTGCGTCGCGGAAGAACGCCTGGTAATCGGCATCGAACGCCGCCTCTTCCGCCAAAGTCGGCATGCCGGCGCCTCCCAGACAACCGACCACCCGTTCCAAATCGCGCGGGGCCGTGCCGGCCACCAGGACCGACCCAACCTGGCCGAACGAAAAATTAAGCTTGGGCGCCTTGACGCCGTCGCCCTCCTTGGCGCCTTCGTCCAGGGCCAGTGTGGTGAACTCGGTGTCGCGGATCTTGTCGGTCTTCAAAGTCTTGCCCGCGTCGGTGATCTTCTTTCGCACCTCGGCGAGTTTGGCCTTGAGCTGGTCGCCCTTGTCGCGCGCATCGAGTACCAGGACGAAGCCGGGCAGTGGGTTGATCGTGCCGTTCCAGCCGTTGCGCGTGATGGCCAGGCTCAACTGGCCCTGAAGCAGGTCCGCATACTCCGCAAGCTTGATGCCGGTCTCCTTCTCGATCTTGTCGAGGACTTCCGATTGGAACTTGGCCGTCAAATGGTCGCGAAAAGGCCGGAGCGCCGGGTCATCCCAAAGCAGGCAAACCGGGTCGTGCTTCTTGTTGGCAAGGGCTTGGGTGTAGTCCGGCACACTCAGCAAGGCGAGGGTGTCGGGCGGGAGCAGTTTTTGGGCGGGCGGTGTGGCCGCGGCGACACTCGCCACCGCGCTGGCGACGAGCGCGACGAGAGAGAGACGTAACTTCATAACTGTTGTTGTTTGGGGACTGACACTACAAGACCGACGTTTGACTCGGGCTAAAAATCGCTTCGTTGACGCGCCTCGCGGGGCCGGCACGGATGAAGTTCAAGGTCGCTGCTCCTCTGCCTCCCGGCGCAGGTGGCTGGGAGGTTCGAGGTAGCGATAGCCATTGCTGGGATTGTTGTTGTCGAAGACAAAAGCGTCGCGGCGTTTCAAGAAGTTCTGGACGGCCTCGACCGGGATGGCGAAACCGAGGCCTTCGCCGAAGTTGATCTTCATGTTCGTCACGCCGATCACCTCGCCGCGCAGATTGAAGAGCGGCCCGCCGCTGTTGCCGGGATTGATCTGGGCCGTGGTCTGCAAATACAGGTCCCCCTGCATCTCCCGCGTCTTGGTGCTGATGATGCCCTCGGTGACGGTGCGTTCGAGTCCGAGCGGGCTGCCGACCGCGAAGACATGCTCGCCGACGGCGAGCGTGTCCGTCTGGCCCAGCAACACCCGGGCAAACCGCAGGGCATCCGGCGCTTCTACCTTCAGCAGCGCCAGATCCTGAAACTTGTTCATCGCGACGATCCGAACCTGCTTGTACGTCTTGCGCTCAAGCTGTCCGGCTTGCTGATGATACACCTCGACCGAGATTTGGGTTTCACCTTCGATGACGTGAAAATTGGTGATGAGGTAGCCGTCCGCGTCGATGAAGAAGCCGGAACCCAGACCGCCGGGCGTGCGCACCTGCACCACCGCCTCGCCCACCTGCGACACCAGGTCGCGGACCGTTTTCTCCGGCAGCGGAGCGGTGGCCGTGGCATACAAGCCATTGGTCTCCACCCCCGCGCTGGCCGGGGCGGCTTCGTTCTTGGCGGTCGCCGACTGGGCGTCGCCGGTCGCATCCGAGGTCACCTTGACCACCTCCTCGCGGGGCACCAGCAGCACTGTGTAACCGAGATCCACCACCAACTGATCCTTCTTTTCCGCGAGGATACGGCCGGTGATTGCGCTTTGGTCCTTGAGCTGGATGGTGTCGAGCGCCCCGCAATTGCTGGCGGTCATGCCCAGCACCAACGCCATCCAAGGCAGACGACGAATCATGGGGGGCAGCTTACCCGCCGGGCGCAGCGAGGGCAAGCAAGAGCTGGGCCGGGCAAAGTCCTGATTTCAAAGCGGTGGCCGCGCCGCGGCCCTAAGCCGGTCAGCAGACGAGGGGCGGCGTCTGGAGCGTGACTTGTTTGCGGCGCGCCTTGCCTTTCAGCCCCTTCACCACGCCTTGCATCCATTCCACGCTCTTGCGCGTGTTCTCGTCGGTGCCGCTGCATTCGAGCGAGACCACGCCGCCCCAGCCGGTGCCGTGCAGGTATTCCAGGCAGGCACGGATGTTGTCGGCGTTGACGCCGCCGCCCACGAAGACTTCCGAACTGCCGATGCCGGTTTCCTCGCCGCGCGCCGCCGCCGCCAGCGCCGGGCTGACGTCCTTGATGTGGCAATGGACGATGTATTTGCGCAGCGCCTGGCAGTAGTCGAGCGGGTCGTGGCCGGCGATGAAGGTGTTGCCGGTGTCGAAATTGCACCGCAGCCACGCGGACTCGAAATGCGCGAACAGTCGCTGCATGAAATCGATGTCGTTGGTGTAAGGCCCGTGCGGCTCGACGTTGATGATGACCCGGTAATCCTCCGCCCACGCGAGGCACTGCCGGTAGTTGTCGCAAGTCACGCGGAAGACTTCCTTGCGCGTCAGGCCCGGCGTTTCGAACGCGCCATCGACCGTATCGACCATCGGGCAACCCAGCTCCGCGGCGAAGCGAATGGTCTGCGTCACGTACTGCACGCCGAAGGCCGAACCGTTGGGCCCCATCATCGGATAGGAACCGTCGATCTGGGACACCTGCAGGTCCAGTTTTTCGAGGAACCGGCGGAGGGCGCGCGGGTTGGACTGGAGCGAAACGCCCGGATCGTAGCCGAGCGCGGCGATGAAGTTCTGCCCGTCGATGGCGCAAAACTCGAGGTGTTTGAGACCCGTGGCGGCGATCTTCTGGCAGGCGGCTTCGAAGCCCACGCTGAGCGGACGCCAGTTGTCCGTGTGCAGTCCGAGGTGAATCATGCGCTTCGTCTAAGCCCGTCCGGCGCCCCGGTCAAGCTCACGACCGCTGACTGTCGTGTAGCAAACAAAGCTGCACGCACCTAAAGTTAAGGCTCTTGACTCGCGGTTTCACCCCCACCAGAATGGCGGTCTGTTAACTATCGGCGCGTTTCGCTGTTGATAGACTGGTTGCCACGCACCCATAGCTCAATTGGATAGAGCATCTGACTACGGATCAGAAGGTTTCAGGTTCAACTCCTGATGGGTGCGCCATTTGTTATCAACTGTTTACAACAGAAACGCACCTTCTAAAAGAGTCGTTGCACGCCTGCTGCCTGCTCTTTCCGATTCAGAATTTCTCTGCCGGCACAGCCGTCGCAAAAACCTCCTGCGCCCCTCTTTTTGACCGAGCCGCGCTCCGTCCACCTCGCGGGTCCCGGCGTGGATCTGACCCCGCTCGCCTGGCAGAGCGACAACGACCCGGAGTTCCGGGGGGACCAGGACGAACAAGACCTGCACGGCTACTGTTCGCCGCCGGGTCGCGGACGAGGTCTTTGACCGCGCAATCTTGACCGGCCCGGCGGACTTCCGGGGCACGGTCACCCCCTTCCCCGGCACTCCTTCAATCTGGTCCGCCCCCATCGCGGCCAGGAATGGCGAAGCGCCTGGCAGATCCTCCAGGCCCCGGCCCTGGCCCTGGCCGGAGCCCGCCTCAAGTCTCGCGTCCGCTCAACTTCGCCACCGCCATCATGCCGGCAGGGTCCCCCCGCCAACGGCGTCACGATTTGCCCCGCTTTCCCGCAAGGCGCTGAATGACGAAAGTTCGCACCCGAGGCCGGCTTTCGCGGGCCGTTTCGAATGGTGGGCGAGCGGCAACGGACGAGCATTTTCGCCCGCTGCGACGGCCCTTGCGTGCGCCTGCCGGGCTGGCCTACTTTGCGCCGCCATGTCGAAGTTGCTCGACGCCATAAGAGCTGATGCCGAAAAGCACTTGTCCTTGCCGACGGGGCGCCGCCCTTCCGAGGAGGTCGAGCGTTATCTGCGTTTTCTGAAGCGCCAGGATCTGCGCATCCGGATGGCGCACAACAAGGGCGAAGGTGGCCGTGAGACGTGCGCCGCCCGGGCTATGGCCGTGGACTTGGTCTTCTGCAGCGCCTTGTCAGCGGCGGCGGCCCTGCCCGAGTACGAGGGTTATGCCAGGACGGCGCCTTACGCGGTGGTCGCTTTGGGGGGGTACGGGCGCGCCGAACTCAGTCCGCACAGCGACATCGATGTGCAGTTTCTCCATGATCGCTCGGACGTGAAGAAGAAGCCGTGCCCGCCGTTCCTGGAGTTGATGGAAGGCGCGTGGCTCTTCAATGTGTTCCCGAAAGTGCAGGCCTTGGTACGGACCCCGGGCCAATGCGTCGAGGCGGGAAACAAAGATCTGCGCTCGAAGACGTCTTTGATCGAGGCGCGGCTGGTTTGCGGCGACGCACGGCTGTTCGAGACGATGCGGAAGCGCGTACTCTCCGGCTGCGTGAAGGGACACGAGGACGCGTACCTCGAGCAGCGCATCCGGGATCAGGCGGCGCGGCGCGAACGCTATGGAAACACGCCGTTCATCCAGGAGCCCAACCTCAAGAACGGCTGCGGCGGTTTGCGCGACTACCAGAACCTGCTTTGGATGGCGTTTTTCCGGTACGGCGCCCGCACCACGGCCGATCTCGAGCGGCGTGGCCTGATCAAGGAGAAGGAACGCCGCGCATTGGATGAGGCTTACGAGTTTCTGCTCCGGGTCCGCAACGACCTGCACTATCGGGGCGAGCGCACGAATGACGTGCTCAGCAAACACGTGCAGCCCGCGGTCGCCCGCACGATGGGCTTCCAGAATGGCTCGCCGCGCGAGCGGTTGGAGCGGCTCATGCAGGCCTATTACGGGCATGTGCGCGACATCCACGATCTGACCCGCAACCTGGAGCAGCGCCTGGCGTTGGTGCGGCAACCCGGCCGCCTCCCGCGCCTGTCCTACCTCCTGCGGGAACGTCGCAAGCGCGCGGCGTACGAGCTGGACGGGTTCAAGTTCGTGGACGGCGAGGTGCTCGCGGCCTCGGAGCGGATCTTCGCAGCTCAGCCGCGCCGGCTGCTGCGCGTGTTCCTGAATGCGCAGCAACGCGGCCTGACGTTGGATCCCGACCTGGCCCGCCTGGTGCGCGACCACCTGCACCTGGTGGACCGTTCCTTTCGCGAGGATCCGCTGGTGCACGAGGCGTTTCTCCTGATCCTCCAGCATCCGGGCAAGGTCGCGCCGATCCTGCGCCAGATGAACGAACTGGGCGTGCTGGGGGCCTTTCTGCCGGCGTGGGGCCGCCTGGCCGGCCTGGTGCAACACGAGTTCTACCACCAGTTCACCGCCGACGAGCACACGCTGGTCTGCCTGGAGAAACTGGACGCGATCTGGAATCTCCAGAACGACAAGTTCGCGCCCTACACCGAGATCTTCAAAAAGCTCGAGCGCCCGCACGTGTTGTACCTCGCGCTGTTGCTCCACGACACGGGCAAGGGCGAGGGGCGCAATCACGCCGAAAGCGGCGCCCGGATCGCCGCGACCGTCGCCCGCCGCCTGCGCTTGCCGGAGGCGGACGCGGCCCGCCTCCAGTTCCTGGTCCGGCAGCACCTGAGCATGGTAAGCCTCTCGCAGAAACGCGACCTTGACGACCCGCACGTCATCGAGACCTTCGCCGCGCGGGTCGGGAACGCCGAGAACCTGCACGCGCTGACCTTGTTGACGCTCGCCGATTCGTTGGGGACCAGCGACAAGCTGTGGAGCGCGTTCAAGGACCAGTTGCTGCTCATGCTGCATCAACGCGTGGACCGGTACTTGCGCGGTGAAACCCGCCTGGCAGAAGAAGCGGAGCGCGAGCGGCTGCGCTCCGAGGTGCGGGGCCTGGTGCCGCGTGAAATCAATGACGACGAAATCGACGCGCATTTTTCGAACCTGCCGCCGTCGTATTTCCGGGAAGCGCACGGCGCCGAGGTGGCCACCGACGTGCAACTCGCCCATGACTTCATCCGGTCGCAAGTGTTGGGCGAGGCGCCGCCGATGGCGCCGGCGGTGCTGTGGCGCCAGGCACCGGAGCACGGGTGTTCCGTGGTGCGCTGTTGCGCGTGGGATCGCCACGGCCTGTTCGCCCGCCTGGCCGGAGCACTGACGGCCGCCGGGCTGAACATCCTCAGCGCGGAGATTTATACCCGCGGGGACGGCTTCGTGCTGGACACTTTCTACGTGGTCGAACCGGCCACCGGCAACCCCGCGGGCCAACGCGCGATGGACCGTTTCGCCACGTTTGCCCAGGAGGCGCTGGCCGGCCAACTGGACCTCGACCAGCGTCTGCGCTCGCAGCGTGGCCTGTCCCAACCCCGGTACCTGGGGCCGGGCGGAGAGCCGCTCGAGCCTCGGGTGCTGTTCCACCACGAATCCAGCCCGGCGCGGACCATCCTCGAAGTCGATGCCGAGGACCGGTTGGGTTTGCTCTACACGATCGCGACGGTTCTGGCCGGCCAGGGCGTGGACATTTCTCTGGCCAAGATCAATACCGCCAACGGCGTGGCCTCCGACGCGTTCTACGTTTCCGAGGCGGGCGGCCAGCCGATTGCGACGGCGTCCCGGCAAAAGCAGATCCGCGGGGCCCTGCTGGCCGCCATCAAGCGACTGGACTGACCCGGCCGAAGCGCGGGCCGGCGCGTCTCCACGATTGCCTGGCCGCGAATAGGCCTTATGCTCCACGAAGTGGAAAGCATGGATCTCACGCCCTCGCCCGTCGCTTCGTCCCCGCCCGTCAGCGGGGCGGGCCTGCGCGGTTCCGCTGCGTTGTCTGGGCGGGAGCGGTTTCGCCGCGCCTGCCGCTGTGAGCCGCTGGACCGCCCGCCGGTCTGGCTGATGCGCCAGGCGGGGCGTTGTCTGCCCGAGTACCGCGAACTCAAACAGCGTTACACCTTCCTCGAATTGGTCCAGTCGCCGGCGCTCGCCGCCGAGGTCACGCTCCAGCCGATCCGCCGGTTCGGTTTCGACGCCGCGATCGTTTTCAGCGACATCCTCGTGATCGCCGAGGCGCTCGGGCAGCCGTATCGCTTCACTGAAGGCGAAGGCATCAAGATGGAGTGGACGATCGAGTATGCCAGCCACGTGGACCGGCTCGAATCCCGCGCCGTCGCCGACCGGCTCCAGTACGTGGCCGAAGCGCTCCGGCTGGCGCGCGCCGAACTGGGCGCCGAAACGGCCTTGCTGGGCTTCGCGGGTTCGCCGTGGACCCTGGCCAACTTCATGCTTGAAGGCGGCAGCGCCAAGACGTTCACCAAGGCGAAAACGCTCTTCCACGAAAATCCCATCCTGTACGGCCGGCTGGCCGAAAAGCTCGCGATTGGCATCGCCACGTACCTGAAACTCCAACTCGCCGCGGGGGCGGACGCGGTTCAATTGTTCGACACGCTTGGCGGGACGGCCCAGCCCGCGGATTTCCAGGAAGTTTCCGGCCGCTGGCTGCGCGACATCGTGACCGATCTGCGCGGCGCCGCGCCGGTGATCGTGTTTGCCAAAGGCGTCAACGACCGCTGGCCGGCGCTGGTCGGCACGGGCGCGCGCGTGCTCGGCGTCGATTGGACGGTGCCGCTGCGCGAAGTTGCCGACCAGTTGCCGGCGGCTGTCGCCGTGCAGGGCAACCTCGATCCCGCTGTGTTGAAGACCGATCCCGGCTCGGTTCGCGCGGCCACCCTGGCCATCCTCGAAGCGATGCGCGGCCGGCCGGGCCACATTTTCAACCTCGGTCACGGCGTGCCACCGGACGCGAAAATCGAGTGCCTTCAGACTTTGGTGGAGACCGTGCAGAACTTTCGATGAGCCGCTTGAACGTCAACCTCGATCTCGTCAAGAAGTACAACGTGCCCGGTCCGCGGTACACCTCGTACCCCCCGGCCACGAAGTTCACCGACCAGGTCACCGCGGAGCAGGTGCGCGCGAACATCACACGCAATAATGCGGCGGCGCGCGACCTGTCGCTGTACTTCCACCTGCCGTTCTGCGAGACGCTGTGCTGGTTCTGCGGGTGCACCACCGTCATCACGGCCGACTATGAGAAGAGCGCCGCTTACGTCGAGTACCTCGGCAAGGAAATGGCCGCGCTCAAGCCGCTGCTCAATCCAGATCGGAAAACGGTTCAACTGCACTTTGGCGGCGGTTCGCCGACGTTCTGTAAACCCGAGCACCTGCGCCGGCTGGGCGAGCTGATCCGGCAGCACTTCAACTTCGCGCCGGACATCGAGGCGGGCGTGGAAGTCGATCCGCGCCGGCTCACACGCGATCACCTGGTGGCCCTGCGCGAAATCGGCTTCAACCGCGCCTCGATGGGCGTGCAGGACAACAACCCGGAAGTGCAGCAGGCCGTTCACCGCATCCAGCCGCTCGAGCTCACTGCGCAGGCGGTGGCGTGGGTGCGCGAAACCGGGTTCACCTCGCTCAACATCGACCTCATCTACGGCCTGCCGCACCAGACGCTGGCGTCGTTCGAGAGGACCCTGGACGAGATCATCGCGCTTCAGCCGGACCGCTTCGCCGTGTTCAGCTACGCGCACGTGCCGTGGATGAAGCCGGCGCAGAAGATCGTTCAAGCCCGGGTGCTGCCGACGCCGGAGGTGAAGTTCGAGTTGCTCAAGCTCACGATCGAGAAGCTCGCCGACGCCGGCTACCTCTACATCGGCATGGACCACTTCGCCCGCGCCACCGACGAGCTGGCGGTGGCGCAAGAGGCCGGCACGCTCCAGCGCAATTTCCAGGGCTACAGCACCCGCGGTGGTGCGGACATCTACGCCTTCGGCATGTCGTCGATCTCCCAGATCAGCGACACCTACTGGCAGAACCTCAAGGACCTGCCGGCCTACTACGCGAAGGTGGACGCCGGCGAAATGCCATACGCCCGCGGCTACGTGCTCACCACGGACGACCGCATCCGCCGCGAGACGATCATGCAGATCATGTGCAACCTGGTCCTGGACTTCGACGCCATGTCGGGGCGGCTGGGGATTGATTTCCGTGAGTATTTCGCGAAGGCACTCGCCTCGCTCGACGACCTCGCAGCCGACGGTTTGATCGAGCGCACGGTCTCGCGGCTCACCGTGACCGAACTCGGGCGATTGCTGGTCCGGATCATCGCCATGCGGTTCGACGCCTATCTGCCCAAGCCCACCGAGCGCCGCCACGCGATGACGATCTGAGGCGGCGGAACGCCTCCACAACCGCTTGGTTTGGGTGGAGTGTTGCGCGGGCGCGCTGCCGATTCGGCTTGGAACGGGGGCGCGATCCGGCACTTTCCCCGCATGACACTCCGCCGTTTCCTGAAGTTCGCCGGGTTGGCGATCCTGGTTGTGGTGTTGATCACCCTGGCGCTGGCCGCCGGGCTTTGGTGGTACTTCACCCCGCATGTCGAGCAGACCAAGGGCATCGTTTATTCTCAGCGGCACGGAAAAGATCTGGTGGTGGACTGGCTCCGGCCGGCGCACCCCAACGGCGCCGGTGTGCTGGTGATGGTGAGTGGCAGTTGGAAGTCGAGCGCCGACGGCATCGCCCCGGCGATGGTCGCGCCGTTGCTGCGGCGCGGGTACTCGGTCTTCGGCGTGCATCACGGGTCGCAGCCGGAATTCACGGTCATGGAGATTGTGGAAGACGTGCGCCGGGCGGTGCGGTTCGTCCGGTATCACGCCAAGGAATACGGCGTGGACCCGCAACGCCTCGGCGTGAGCGGCGGCAGTTCGGGCGGTCACCTCAGCCTGATGATCGCCACGATGGGCGACCCCGGCCAACCTGACGCCGCCGATCCGGTCGAGCGCGAAAGCAGCGCCATCCAGGCGGCGGCCCTTTTCTTTCCGGTCACCGATCTGCTGAACCTCGGCAAATCGACCGAAAATCCCGGCGACGGTGGCCCGCCCAAAAGTTTTGTAAAAGCCTTCGGACCGAACTCGACCAACCTCGCGATCTGGAAGGTGATTGGCCGGGAGACCTCTCCGATCTACCACGTCGCTTCCAACCTGCCCCCGGTGCTGATCATTCACGGCGACGCGGACACGCTGACGCCGCTGGAGCAATCCGAGTGGTTCGTGCAGCGCGCCAGGGAAGCGGGCCGCGACGTGAAGCTCATCGTCCGCCACGGCGTGAAGCACGGCTGGCTCACCATGGTCTGGGACATCCGCCTGTTCGCGGACTGGTTCGACCGGTATCTGCCACCGCGGACGCCTTGAGCGAGGCGCCGATTCGCCGTCCGCCGGCGCCGTGCTAAACTCGGCCCATGCCGACGAACGTTCTTGGCGGTGAACTTCAGGGCTGTTGCCGCAAGCCACGCACCGGCTTCTACCGCGACGGTTATTGTCGCACCGGTCCGGGCGATCATGGCTTGCACGTGATTTGCGCCCAGGTTACGCGCGAGTTCCTGGCGTTTTCGCTCGAACGCGGCAACGACCTGGTCACGCCGGTGCCCGCGGCGGGTTTTCTTGGTTTGGAGCCGGGCGACCGGTGGTGTTTGTGCGTCACGCGCTGGAAGGAAGCTCTGGATGCCGGCGTGGCGCCGCCAGTCGTCCTCGAAGCCACCCACGCGTCGGCGCTGGAGTTTGTCGATCTGGCCGACCTGAAAGCCCACGCGCTCGAACCGGGATCGTCGGCTTGAGTCCGTTGCGATCACGGTCCCAGCTCGATGAAATCCACCTGGATGGCCGCTTCGCTGTCGGCCCAGTGCAACACGGCCAGCGTGCGCGGTTTGCCAAAGCGTGGTCTCCCCACGGAGCCGGGATTGACGAAGAGCAGGCCGTCGATGACCTCGCGAAACGGTTCGTGCGTGTGGCCAAACACGACCACCTCCGGACGTTCGCCGGCAATACGACGCGCCAACCGCTCGGGCAGGCGGCGAGGATTGACGATGTGATGGACCAGGAACTTCCGGCCCGCCACGACAACATTCTCCGTTTCACGGAAGGGCAAACCCGCGTCGGTGTTGCCGCTCACGGCGGTCACCGGCGCGACCCGCTCCAGCTCCCGCACCAGGCCGGCCCCGCCAATGTCGCCCGCGTGCAGGATATGGTCCACGCCCACCAAGTGCCTGGCGACCTTGGGATCCAGGAAGCCGTGCGTGTCCGAGATGAGGCCGATGCGGGGCATGAAGTTCAGGCGCGGAACGGCGCGGCGGTCGGCGGACCGGGGCGGGTGTGGAGGCTCAGGCCTTGGCTTCCTCGGGCTGCTCCGCTTCGTCCGGTTCGGCCTCTTCCTGCGCCTGCGGCTCCGGGGCTTCCCGGCGATCGAGCGCGGCGCTGAGTTTCATGGCGCCGGCGAAAAGCCCCGTGAAGAGGCCGCCGCTAAGCAGGGTGTTGCGGAAGAATTCCCAAGTTTGCGGGTAGCCGGCCGTGCCTTGGGTCAACGCGACGATCCAGCCGGCCAGGTCCTTCGTGTATTCCGGGTTGCCGAACGAATTGAAAAACCACGCCGCAGTGTTGGTGATCAGGTAAAACAGGATGGCGCCCAGCACGCCGCCGCCCAGCAGCGTCAGCCAGGAGGACTGCGGCTTGAAGCACCGGCCGAGCCCGATCAAGACCGCATAGACCGCGTAGTTGACGAGCAGGTAAGGCTGGAAGAACCCGATGCCGGCCGTGAAGTAATAGTAAAGGCCTAAGCCGACATCGGTGACCGCCATCGTGGCCAGCGGCAGCCACCACGCCATGCGCCCCGAAAAATAGACGCCGGCGCAAAACAGCAGGCCGTACACCGCGCTGAAGTTGACCGGCAGCAAGCCGGGCACGCGGGTCAGCGCGAAAACGACCATCAGCACGAACGGCAGTGTGCGCTTCGCTCTCATGTTTGGGGGAGCATAGTCCGGGGCGGGACCGTGACAAGCGCGATGCGCACCCGGCGACCGCCAGGCGCCGCCGCGCTGGCCAACCGCCGGAGCCTTCGTCCGCCACCGCGGCTAGACCGGGTAGCCACCCGCGATGTAGGCCTGCAGTTGGTCGATCGCGGCCCGCTGCGCGCTGGTCAGCCAGTTCATCACGTCGCCGATGGACACGATGCCCACCAACTGGCCGCCTTCGACCACCGGCAGGTGGCGGACGCGCTTGTCGGTCATTTTTTTCATGCACTCGCGGATGGTGCTTTCCCGCGTCACAGTGTACACCGCTTCGGTAAGGATCTCCCGCACCGCCAGCACCCTGGAGTTCCGGCCCAGCAGCGCCACTTTCCGCGCGTAATCGCGTTCGGAGACGATCCCGACCAGCTTGCCTTCTTCCAGGACCAGCAGCGCCCCAACGTTCTTTTCCGCCATGAGCTTGAGGGCGTCGTACACGAGCGTCTGGGGTGTTACGGACCAGATGTCGCGTCCTTTGGACTTCAGGATCACGTCCACGGTGGTGATGTTTTCCATAGGTTGAATCGGTCTGTTGATTTGTCCGTGGTTGCCGCCGGCACTCGACACCGTGCCGGCACAGGTGGCCCACAAGGTTGACTCCTCGACACTATGAGCCGTCGCTGCGGCGCAAGTCAAGCCGGCCCGCCGACGGGCAGTGTCCTGATTTCAAAGGGTTGGCTGCGCCGCGGCGGCGGCGCACGGCGAGGCGGCAGCACCGCCGCCACCAGATCAGGACATTGCCTGCCGACGGCGACGACGGATCGCGCTTCCGTCCTCGCGAGGCGGGGCGAGATCGCGTGGTTTAGGCCGCTGCCTTGGGCTCAACTTCGCGGCACTCGGGCGCGACCCCGCCCTTGGTGTCCGGGAGCTTCGGCAAAAACTATTTGAACCCGCGACCGGGCGGTCTAAGCTCAGCCAAAGTTTGCCTTCCCACGCCAGGCCAATGAATGCCACCGCCCAGGAAATCAGCGTCACCGCGCCGGTGTCGCCCGCTTTCGCGCGGGTGAAAACCGTGCTCTTCGCCCCCTTCGACCTCAGCCGGTGGCTGGCGATCGCGTTCTGTGCCTGGCTCGCCTGTCTGGGCGAGGCCGGCGGGCTGGGCGGCGGCCTCAACTACCGGTTCGGGTCGGACTATCGCGATTATGAACGGTCGTTCGAGCACGCGCGGGGTTGGGTGATGGACAACCTGCACTGGCTGGCGCCGGTGGTCGTGGCCGGTCTCGTTGTGGGTGTGGTGCTTTGGGTGGTGTTTCTGTGGCTCAGCAGCCGCGGCTGGTTCATGTTTTTCCATTGCGTGGCCGAGAACCGCGCGGAGGTGGTGGCGCCCTGGACGCGGTTTGCGCCGCACGCCAACAGCCTGTTCTTGTTTCGCGTGCTGCTCTCGGTAGCGTCCGGCCTGACGGTCGCCGTCCCGATCGCCCTGGGCGTGCTGGCGTTGGTTCTGCTCCTGCACTCGGGCGGCGCTGCCTTTGGCGTTGTGGGGCTGGCGTTGGCCATGCTGGTCGGGTTGGCCATCGCGATCTTTTGGGCCGTGGTGGCGAAATTCACTTACGATTTCGTCGTGCCGTTGATGTCGCGCTTTACCACCAGTGTCTGGGACGGCTGGAAGATGGCGCTGAAGCTGATCCAGCCGCAAGCCGGCGTCTTCGCGCTGTATGTGCTGTTTCAAATCGTGATCAAGCTCGCCATTTTTGCCCTCGTGGCGGTGGTGACCCTGGCCACCTGCTGTTGCGCGGGCTTCCTGCTGGCACTGCCGTTCATAGGCACCGCCTTGATGCTGCCGGTGCTCGTGTTCGAGCGGGCTTACTCGCTGTGTTTTCTCCGGCAATTCGGCGCGGAATTTGATTTCTTTGCCCCGCCGCCCGTGGCCCCGGAACTCGTTTGAACGACCGGTTCCCTCCCGTTTATGGCTGACGTGCAAAGGCCGACCGTTCCCGCGAACCGCGTCCGGCACGGCGCAAGGGCCGGGCTGATCGCCGGTGCCGTTGCGTTATGCGTCTCGCCCGGTTTGGTGGGCCACGCCGCGTTGCCGCCGGTTTCGCCGCCGACCCAGGCCATCGTGGACACGGCGGTTCGCAAGACGATCGACCGGTTCGCCGACCAGAAACTGACGCCGAACCAAATCGCCGTGACGCTCGTGGATTTGCGCGACCCGCGGAAATCGACCCGCGGCAGCTTCCGCGGCGATGTGCCGATCTACCCCGCCAGCGTGGTGAAGCTGTTTTACCTGGTGGCGGCGCATCGCTGGCTCGAGGACGGCCGGCTCGATGACACGCCGGAACTGCGCCGGGCCTTGAGCGACATGATCGTGCTGTCCTACAACGAGGCGACGCATTACGTGGTGGATCTGCTGACCGGCACCACCAGCGGGCCGGAATTACCGGCGGACGAGTTGAAGGTGTGGTTCGACAAACGCAACGCGGTGAACCGCTATTTCGCCGGACTGGGCTACACCGACATCAACGCGAATAAAAAGCCGTGGTGCGAAGGCCCCTACGGGCGCGAAACCCAGGCCATCCAGGCCTTCGAGCCCAAACGCAACTGGCTCACCACCGACGCCACCGCGCGGCTCCTGACCGAGATTGCGACCGGCCAGGCAGTGAGCGCCAAACGCAGTGCCGAAATGCTGGCCTTGCTCAAACGCGATCCCGCCGCCGCGACCTCCGATCCGGAGAACCAGGCGAAATTCACCGGGCCAGCCCTCCCGCCGGGGGCGAAGCTCTGGTCCAAGGCGGGCTGGACGAGTGACACCCGTCACGACGCCGCCTACATCGAGCTACCCGACGGCCATAAGTTCGTGCTCGTGACGTTCACGGTCGATCACGCGAACGAGCGCGGCGTCATCCAGTCGGTGGCTCGCGAAGTCATCGCCGGTTTGACGCATCCAGCGAGCGAATGACCGACGCCCCAACCCTAAACCGTTTGCTGATGACGCCGAACCAGTTCGCGGAAAAGCTCGCCCAGCAGGGTCGCACCTTGCGCCGCGCGCGCCTGGAGACCCTCCAGGTGAACGTGGGTCGCAAGTGCAATCAGGCCTGCCGCCATTGCCACGTGGACGCCGCGCCGTGGCGGACCGAGATGATGGACCGCGCCGTTGCCGAACGCGTGGGCGATTGGATTCGCGCGCATCGTCCGGCGGTGGTGGACCTCACGGGCGGGGCGCCGGAGCTGAACGCGAACTTTCGGTTTCTGGTGGAAACGGGCCGGTCTGCCGGCTGCCGGGTGATCGACCGGAACAACCTCACGATCATCGAGACCACCGGCTTTGCGTGGCTGCCGGAATACCTGGCCGCACACGCGGTCGAGGTCGTCGCGTCGCTGCCTTGTTACCTCGAAGAAAACGTCAACGCCCAGCGCGGCGACGGCGTCTATGCACGGAGCATTGCGGCGCTGCGCAAGCTGAACGCCGTCGGCTACGGCACCCGCCTGCCGCTCCACTTGGTTTATAATCCACTCGGCCCCAAACTACCGCCGGCGCCGGCCAAACTGGAGGCGGATTATCGCGCCGAGTTGCGCCAGCGGCACGGCATCGAGTTTACCAGCCTGTTCACGCTCACCAACCAGCCGATCGCGCGCTTCGCCGAGGATCTGCGACGGCACGGCCAGTGGGACGCTTACTTGGAATTGCTGGCGAACAGCTTCAACCCAGCCACCCTGGACGGCTTGATGTGTCGGACCACGCTGAGCGTCGGCTGGCGGGGCGAGGTTTACGACTGCGACTTCAACCAGATGCTCGGTCTGCAAATCCGGAACGGCCGGCCGTTGTTCCTTTGGGACGTAACGCCGGACCGCCTGGACGGTTGGGCGATCCGCACCGGCGATCATTGCCTGGCCTGCACGGCTGGTTGCGGCAGCAGTTGCACCGGATCGGTGGCCTGACTCCCTCGCGACGGCAAGCGAGCGGTCGCGGCTTTGCCGGGTGGGTGCTTACCAGTCCACGGCGACCGACTTCTTCCCGAACTTGGTGGTGTAAAACAGCCGCTTGTGTTCGCAGCCGTATTCGTGGACGAGCCGCGTGATTTTCACGTCGAAACAGCAATACTCGGCGATCTCGACCAGCTTGCCCTGCCGGAACCAACGCAGCGCCTGCAGGCCGTCGCTGGTTTTTTCCACGCCGAGCGAGGCGGCGGCGATCGAGTCCAGCGACAGCCGGTGCGGCAGCGTTTTCATCAACTCGACGAGCATGTCCAGGGTTTTGAGCTGCTCGGCGTCGAAGAACGGATTGTACGCGGTGAGGACCTCGTAATCGAACCGCAGGACGTTGAAGCCCACCACCAGGTCCGCGCGCCGCAGTTCTTCGATCAGTTCGTTCGCGCGCGCCTCCTCATAGATCTCGTAGTTGCCGCGCGTCGTGCTGTAAGTGACGCCCACGCTCAGGCGCATGTCGCGGATCCGGTCCCAGCCTCCTACTTCTTCGGCGGACTTCTGCGTTTCCAGGTCGAAATAAACGATGTTCTTCATGGCGAGAGGCGGTCGCGGCGGCGCGACTTTAGGCCGCGGACCGGGTGCGGCAAAGGAATTCGCCGCGCAAGTGAAAGCCGTTGCATTCGGGCCGGTGGACCGTACGGTTGCGTCCGGCAAGCGGGCGGAAACGGCCTTCCCGAAGCATGACCAAACTTGTTTTGTTCGACATCGACGGCACCCTGATCCGTACCGGCGGGGCGGGCGTGACCGCTTTCGAGCGCACAGCCGACACGGAGTTTGGCATCCCGAATGGCGTGCGGCATTTGAACTTCGCCGGACGCACCGACACGTCGCTGGTGCGCGAGTTTTTCGCCACCCACGGCATCGAGGCGAGCCGCCAGAACTTCGAGCGGTTCTTCGAGTGCTACGTTTTTCTGCTCGATTACCTCCTGCCACAACATTACGGCGCGGTCTGCCCCGGGGTGGCGGGCTTCTTCGACGGCCTCCGTGCGCTGCCGCAGGCCCCGCTGGTGGGACTCCAAACCGGCAACATCCGCCTCGGCGCCGAGATCAAGCTCCGCCATTACGGCCTGTGGCACCATTTCGAGGTGGGCGGTTTCGGTGACGACGACGAAGACCGCCGCCGGTTGACGCGGATCGCTTTCGAGCGCGCGGGGCGGCGGTTGGGGTGCCGCCTGGCCCCTGCCGAGGTGTTGGTGGTGGGCGACACGCCGCACGACATCGATTGCGCCCACGCCTTGGGTGCCCGCGCGGCCGCGGTGACCACCGGCGGCGCAACGCGTGAAGAACTGGCCGCGCACCGCCCCGACTGGCTGGTGTCGGACCTGACCGAACTCAGCGCGGCAGAACTGGCCGCGCCTGCCACACACTGACCGGTCGCTATCCGGCTCAATGCCGGTGCGGGCCGCGTCCGCTGCAGCAACAACACGAGGAAGGCGAGGTGCCGCAGGCGGGTGCTTCCTCGCTTCCTCCTCCGCTCGAGGCGAACACGGACAACTTCTTGCTTAGCCGGGTCGAGCCGCAATTCGGGCAACGTGTCCCCTTCCAATCCGCAGACCGCACCAGGATTTCGCTGTCGCGCTCGCACTCGGAGCAATGAAATTCGTAAATCGGCATGGCGAAACGATAACGCGCACGCGTCCGCCATTTCAAGCGAACGGAAGCCTGGCAGTGTCCTGATTTCAAATACGTGACTGCGCCATTGCGGTGGCACAGGGCGGTCCGGCAGCACCGCCGCCACCCAATCAGGACACGACCGAAACTCCGGCTTGTGCCCCCGCGTTTTGCTCGCCTCGGCCGCGGGCGGCGCCTAGCCTGCCGCGGCTTATGGCAAAGTTGCTCAGCGAGTATCTTGATCCCCTGGCCGCGCTGTGGCTGGCGCTGGTGGCGCTCACGGTCTGGCGGCTGAGTCGCCGGAAATGGCGGGGGGCTTTCGGGTCCGCGGCGGTCGCGGCGTTCATTTACGTGATTGGGGCAACGCCGATCCCGGCCTCGCTGCTCGCCTCACTGGAGCGGCCTTACGCCGGAGTCCGGGCGGAATCGCTACCCACGGCGGACGCCGTGGTCATGCTCGGCGGAATGACGACCCCATCCACGAATGATGTGTTTGGCTTTCACTTCGACGGCGAAGTGGACCGCGTGGTGACCGCGGTGGAACTGGTTCGTCAGCACAAGGCACGTGCGTTGGTGCTTGGCGGTGGCCTCAACCCGGCAACGGCCAACCCCGGCGAAGGCGAGTTGCTCCGGCGCTGGATCGAGACGTGGAACGTCGCGCGCGTGCCAGTCCACCTGCTCGGCCTTTGCCAGAACACCCACGACGAGGCGGTCCGGACCAAAGCGCTCGCCGACTCTCAAGGGTGGAAAAGCATCATCCTCGTGACTTCGGCCGCGCACATGCGCCGCGGCGAAGCGCTGTTTCGGAAGCTCGGGGTGAATGTGACGTGTTTCGCTTGCGACTTCGACGGCCTGACTTCGTTGCAGCGACCGTTTGCCGCGTACCTGGCACCATCGCCGAGAGGTTTCGAACTCCTGGCCGGCTACCTCCACGAAGTCGTGGGTTGGTGGGTGTACCGCTGGCGGGGCTGGGTTTGAGCCGCCCCCGGGCTTGATCCCGGCGGGACGGTTCAGGGTTTGCCCGCGGGCTTTTGGAGGCGTTCTTCTGCTTCGAGACGTTGCTTGACGATGTCGAGATAGAATTGGGTCAGCCAGTTGTCCCATCGCTTGATCTCCAACGACCGGTTCAACCACTTCTTCGCCTCGGTCCAGTTGCCGAGTTGCATCTCGTGCCAGCCACGCAGCAGGGCGGCGTAGTGGTTGTTCGGGTCCAGCTTGAGCGCGCGCTCGAAAAGCGCCAGCGCCTCGTCGTGGCGCCCGAGCCAGTCCAACGTCCTGGCCCCGTGCAGGATGGGGTAGGTGTCCCAGCGATTGAGCTGCATCGCCCGCTGAAACCATTGCCACGCCGTCTGGGCGAGCGTTTCCCAACCCGGATTCCCGTTGAAACTCTGCACGCGGTAGATCTCGCCCAGACGCGCCGCAGTGTCCGCGTTCGCCGGCTCGATCTGGGCGGCGTGGGCGAGCGCGGCGACCTCGGTTTCGAAAGCTTGCGCGCGTTCGGATTGCCGAATATAAGTGGCCGCTCGCCAACGCCGAACGCCTTGCTGGACCAGCAAGCCGGCGGCGGCCACACCAAGGAGCGTGATCAACGCCCGGCCATACCAGTGCGGGTTCAACCAATACCGGTTGGACGTGAACCGCATCTGGCTGCTGAGAATCGCCATGAGGGCGACCGCCAGCATCGCGTTCGCGGGGATTTGCAGGTTGAAATCCACGAACGAATGAACCGCCAGGGCCAGCAATCCCGTCCCGGCGCCCAACACAAACGCTGCGCGGTCACTGGGTTTTGCCGTCAAACTGTTGGAATCGCGCCGAACGAAGCGCCAGGTGCGCCACCCCCCCCACGCCAGGCTCACCAGCGCCCCGCCGATGAGCACGCCACCCACCAAGCCCCAGTCCGCCAAGGCGTTGAGGTAATCGTTGTGCGACCAGATCGGACGGGTCTGCACCGTTTCCGGGCGGTACGCGGGAAACCGAAGATCGAAGTGCGCCGGCCCGACCCCCACCCACGGATGATCCAGCCACATCCTGGCGGTGGCATGCCACAAGTCGTTCCGCACTGACACGCTTTCTTGCTGGCCCTCCACGAACATCAAACGGAAGCGGTCTCGCGGGTGCCGGACTTTTTGGAGGAACACGGCGGTCAGCGCCACCAAAACCACCAACCCCACCAATGCGTAACGCCGAAACGCTCGATTCCAGAGCAGCACGCCCAGCAGAAACAGCAACGACACCCCGGTGGCCAGGTACCCTCCGCGCGAGACGGAGACCCCGATGCCGGCGAAAATCGTCAACGCGGCATAGGCCGTGAAGATGCGCGCCACCGCGCGGCGGCGACTCAAGATCACGATGGCCAAGGCGACCGGCAGAAGCATTTCGAGGTAGCCCGCGAGATGGTTCGGGCAGATGAAAGTGCCGGAACCCCGGCCATGATAGGCTTGGGGCCGGGCAACGCCCCAGACTTGGTCCGATTCGGTCAGGAACTGATAGCCTGCGTACAGCGAAATCGCCGTGCCCACCACCAAGGCAGCCGACAGCAGCGTCAGGGTGGATTCCTGGCGATGCAAATTATTGAGCACGAGGAAGAAAAGCCACCCGTAAACGAAGATTTGAAGGCACTCCAACCGAGCCACATACTCGACCTCGGCCTGCAGGTAGCGCACCCCCGACCAGACCATGAATCCCAGCACGAACCAGCAGACCGGCGGCCATTGCAAGCGGTACGAAGGACTCAGCCAGAGTCGCGCTCCCCACAGACCGATCGCCAACGCGATCGCTCCTTGCAGGTAGGCAAAATAGGCAGAATCATTCGCTCGCACGCCCCCGAACGCCAGTGGGCCATAGACCAGGCAGGCGATGACCACCCACAGGATTCCGCGCTCGCACCACTTGTCCAGGCTCTCACGGTCCATTTTTCGGCGAGCTTCGCAGCGTCGCGCGTTATGGTCACGCGAATTTCGCGGTGCGACGCCGGACACATCCCGTTCGGATTCGGCATCTCCCGGTTACGAATCCCACAGTTGGGCAGCGAGATCCCGGCTGGCCGCGAGGACGCACTGGTCGCCCCGGAGAGATATCCGCCCGGCACGCCCCCCGGGACGCTAGCCAAACGCTTCGATCCGGCTGAATTCCTTCCTCATCCAAGACATATAGTATTTGACACTAGTGTTTTACAAAATACTTTCACCTGATGAAAGAAACTGTGGTGCTGGCATCGGGTGTGCTATGAATTAACCGGTAGAAAAATCGTTGACACTCCGAGTTGAATGCCTAGAGTGTCCCGAGCCGTAACCCAATAAAATAGTCGAACCTTATGAGCCGAATCTTCCGGAAAAACAAACGCGGGGCCTTCACGCTGATCGAGCTATTGGTCGTGATCGCCATCATCGCCATCTTGGCGGGCATGCTCCTTCCTGCGCTCGCCAAAGCCAAGGCCAAGGCGCAGAAAATCAACTGTGCGAACAATCTGAAACAAGTGGGTCTCTCCTTCCGCGAGTACTCGACGGACCAAGGTGACCGGTTCCCGCAGTCGCTGAGCACCAATGACGGCGGCTGCAGCGAGTACGTCACGCTGGCCAACGGCCAGGGCAATCCCGTCAACATGTTCCGGATCTTCGCCACCATGTCGAACGAACTGGCCACGCCCAAAACCGTGGTTTGTCCCGCCGACAGTGCGCGCAACGCCATCAGCAACTTCTACGGCATGATCTTTGGTGGCACCGTAACGACGCCTCCGAACGTCAATCAGGGCCGCGGCAACAAGTCCGTGAGCTACGGCGTGAACTTGGACGCGGATGAGACCCGGCCGCAGGACATCCTGACGACGGACCGCAACATCTCCACGATCTCCAACGCGCCGACCGCCACGGCCTACGACGCGTTCTTCAAGGTCGAGCAAAAGTTCGACCCTCGCTTCGTGGGCAATCGGGGGAACGTCCAGAGCTACCTGAACTACCACAACACGATCCATCAGAATCAGGGCAATGCGGGGCTTTCTGACGGCAGCGTTCAACCCATGACCGGGGCGCGCTTCCGCGAGCAGATCATCAACTCGCAGAACATTCAGCGTTTCGTTTTCCCGTTCGTCCCGGGCAACAACAGCTAGTTTTCAGTCTGACTTGGGTTACAAGGCACCCGCGAGGGTGCCTTTTTTGTTTTCCCACCCGGGCAGCAACCTGGATGCCTGCCAGGCACTACCGCCGACAGTGGAATCTCGTCCCCGCAGTTCGAGTGGTCAGTGCGAACTCACCGGAGTCGCCGCCGCCGTCCGCTGGATGATCTCGGTCAGCGGTACCGCGGGCCGGAATCCGATGAACCGGAAGATCTTTTCGATCGAAGGCCGCCGCCGCCGCATGTCCTCGAAGCCGGGAGCGTAGGCCTCATCGTAAGGCACGAACTCCAGCGGCGAGGCACCTCCCAGCGTTTCCAAAACCAGCTCGGCCAGGCGCCGGATGCTCACTTCCTCGACGCCCCCCACGTTGAAAACTTCGCCTCGCGCCGCCGGACACGCTTGGAGTCGCAGCAGCGCTTCGACCGTGTCCCCCACAAAACAAAAGCAGCGGGTCTGGCGCCCGTCGCCAAACACGCGCAACGCCTGCCCCGCGCGAACCGCGGCGATGAATCGCGGCAAGACCATTCCGTAACGCCCCGTCTGGCGCGGGCCGACGGTGTTGAAAATACGGGCGATCGTGACCGCCACGCCGCGTTCGCGCGCGTAGGCGAGACCGAGGAACTCGTCCATCAGCTTCGAGCACGCGTAGCTCCACCGGCCCAGTTTGGGCGGTCCGATCAACAGGTCGTCGTCCTCGGTAAACTCTTCCTTCTGGCTCTTGCCGTACACCTCCGAGGTGGAAGTCAACAGGACCGGCACGCTGCGCCGGCCGGCGGCCTCGAGGATGGCCTCGGTTTCGCTCAAGTTGGTCTTGATCGTTCGGATGGGCGAGCGAACCACGAGTTCCACGCCCACGGCGGCGGCCAGGTGGAAAACCGCGTCGGCGCCATCGACCAACCCGTTCAGGTTGGGGCAGGTGGAGACCATCGACGCGATGACCCGCAGCCTGGGGTGGTTTTGCACGGCGCGAAGATTGTCGGCACTGCCGGTCGAGAAATCGTCGATGATCGTGACGGAATGACCGGCTGCGAGCAGGCGTTCGGTGAGGTGCGAGCCGATGAATCCCGCGCCGCCGGTGACCAAAATGCTTTGTTCTGCGTTCATTAGCGCCGGCGATTGGGAGCCAAGATCGCCCCGGCGGGCTTAGGATCGAAGGACAGGCAGTGCATTCGAGGATGGTGGATGCTCGGCAAAACTTGGCGTGGCGACGCGTCGGTGGATTCGCTCAAGCCAGCCACAAATCGATCGGGCGCGTCA
This sequence comes from bacterium, assembly GCA_021823625.1. GTDB lineage: Bacteria > Verrucomicrobiota > Verrucomicrobiia > Limisphaerales > J093 > DSVZ01. Next base: position 26,361 of record JAKANS010000057.1, read on the forward strand.
CCTTCGGGGCGAAAGGCAGGTCCACCTTCCGGCCGGTGCCCGCCGAAGCATAGGCGGCGTAAATGATTTCAAGCACGGCCCGCCCGTCCTCGCCGCTGACCACCGGTGATCGATCGTGGCGGACGCAATCGATGAAGTGCTTCAGTTCCTGCGGGTAGCCTTGGTTGAACGCTTCTTCGAACATCGTGAACGTCCAGCCTTGTGTGCTCCCGGCCTTTTCCATCGCGTAGTCGTAGCCTTTTTCGCTGTAAGTCAACGCCGAGTTGCCCTGAAAAAGATCGGCGAAGCAAACGCCGCCGGTGCCATACACCTCGGCGCGGTCTTGCATCCCGCCGGGCTTGGCCCAGGAGTTTTCCGCGATCCCGACGCAGCCTCCCTCGAACTCCACCAGCACCGTTGAGTTCTCCTCGCCGCGGGTGCGCTTCCCGTGGAGAAGGCCGGTTTGCAGGTGCGCCGACACGCGCAACGCCTTCGGCCGGCCCCCCAGCATCCAGCGAAACCACGCCAGGCCGTGGCATCCCATGTCCATGATGACGCCCCCGCCCGCTTGGTCGATGTCGTAAAACCAGTCGCTGTGCGGGCCGCTGTGTTTCTCGGCCTGTTTTAGCAGGTACAGCCGTCCGAAAGCGCCCGCATTCGCCAGCGCCCGCACCCGCTCGTACTTCGGCGCAAAACACAGTTCCTCGGCGTACATCAACTTCCGCCCCGCCGCCCGCATGGCCGCGATCATTGCATCGGCTTCTTCGAGCGTCAGGCACAGCGGCTTTTCCACGATCGCGTGTTTGCCGGCCTTGGCCGCTGCCATCACCGCCCGGTGGTGCAGGAAATTCGGAAGGCACACGTCCACCACGTCGCAGCCCGACTCCGTAATGGCCGCCTCCAGGTCGCTGAAACTGCGCGGGATTCGGTGCTTTCGCGCGAACGTGGCCGCCTTTTCGGCGTTGCGTGTGAAAACGGCGACCACCTCGGCCTCCGGCACGCAGCGGTGGTAGGACTCCAGGTGAATGTCCGCGATGAACCCGGCACCGAGAATGGCAACTTTCGTTTTGTCCATAGGCTCGCCGCGGCATTAAGCCACAGCGGCCAACCGCAGGGCAAAACCATTCCCGCGCCGGGCGGTTCACGAACGGTGGCCGAGCAGCCGCGCCGGCAACAGGAACAGCGCGCGGACGAACGCCAGCATTCCCTCCAGGACGGCGCCCGCCACGCGGAACGGCAAGAGCAAGAGCCAGACAATCGGGAAGCACACCAGCGCGAGGATTGCCAGCGGCCATCACAGCACCAACAACAGGCACCACAGCAGGAAGAGTCCAAACGTTCTCATGGTTCACTCCCGGTCAAGGCAACGGCGCGATGGGCCGCGGCCGCAGTCCCTGCCCGCAACGCACCCAGGCGGCGAGCAACTCGGCTTGATGGCGGCGCGCCCATTCCAGCACGAGCGCGCGCACGCGCGGCGGCGCATCCCCCTGAATGACCGTCAGCGGCGTGATCGAGACCATCAACTCGTGTTCGCCGTGGATGGCGTGGAAATGCGCGCCCAAAAGTGGCGCAAAGAGCATCCGCACCACCACTCCGTAAAATCTGGCAAGCACCGGCATAATCGATCCTCAAATGATTCGGCACCCTCGACCACGGCCGTCCGCGACGACTGTGAGTGGCGCCGCTGGAGATTGGTACACGCCCGCGCGGTCTTTGGTTTCAGGAATCCGCCCTTCGCCGCGGCCCACGGCACCAGCCTTGCGTCGTTCGCCTGTTTGCGTATGCTGGCGGCGCAATGGAACTGGTGGTGCTGCTGCTCGTCGCCGGTCTGGCGCTGATCCTCTTGGAGACCATCCTTCCGGGGATGATCGCCGGGGTTATCGGCACCGGGTGCCTGGTAGCGGGGGTGGTCGTCAGTTACGTGGACTTCGGCCCGCGCGTCGGCAACCTGGTTCTGTTGGGCGTGCTGGCGGCCCTGCTCGTGGCCGGTTTGCTCTGGATTCGCTTTTTCCCGCGCAGCCGGCTGGGCCAGGCGTTCGTCACACGCCGGGCCGTGGGTGACTTGGGCGTCGATCGGCCGGAATTGCTCAACCGCACCGGCACCGCCCTGACGAATCTCCGCCCCGCCGGCACCGCGCTCATCGGCGACAAACGCGTGGACGTCGTCACCGAAGGCGGCCTGATCCCGCGTGGCGCCACCATCAAAGTCGTCGCCGTCGAAGGCTTCCGTGTGGTTGTGCGTGCCGCCCCGAATTGAACTTAACTTCGCCTGTCCCAACTCAACCCAACCCTGACACCACCATGAACTCAAACGCCCTCGCCGCCATCCCGTTTCAGTGGATTCTGCTCGGAGCCTTGCTGCTGGTCGGCCTGGTCTTCCTGATCCTGCTGTTCAACTTCTTCACCATCTTCATCCGCGCGTGGGTGTCCGGCGCTTACGTGGGCTTGATCGAACTGGCCGCTCTGCGCCTCCGCGGCGTGCCGGTCGGCCTGGTCGTGGACAATTACATCAACGCCCGCAAGTCCGGCCTCGACGTGAACGTGGACCAACTCAACGTTCACTTCCTCGCCGGCGGCGACGTGCAGATGGTCGTTCGCGCTTTGATCGCGTCACAAAAGGCCGCCATTCACCTGAGTTTCGACCGCGCCTGTGCCATCGACCTCGCCACCAAGGGCACCGGCAAGACCGTGCTCGACGCCGTGAAGACCTCCGTCAACCCGAAGGTCATCGATTGCCCCAACCCCGCCACCGGCAAGACCACCATCGACGGCGTGGCCAAGGACGGCATCGTCGTCAAAGCCAAGGCCCGCGTCACGGTGCGCACCAACCTCGACCGATTCGTGGGCGGCGCCACCGAGGAAACCATCATCGCCCGCGTCGGCGAAGGCATCGTCACCACCATCGGTTCCTCCGAGAGCTACAAAATCGTCCTCGAAAACCCCGATCGGATCTCGAAGACCGTGCTCGACAAAGCGCTCGACTCGAACACCGCGTTCGAAATCCTCTCGATCGACATCGCCGATGTGGACGTGGGTGAGAACATCGGCGCCAAACTCCAGGCCGAACAAGCCGAAGCCAACAAGCTCGTGGCCCAAGCCCAGGCCGAAGTCCGGCGCGCGATGGCCGTCGCCTCCGAACAGGAAATGATGGCGCGCACCCAGGAAATGCGCGCCCGCGTGGTCGAAGCCGAGGCCCAGGTGCCGCTGGCGATGGCCGAAGCCTTCCGCGCCGGCAACCTCGGCATCATGGATTACCTGCGAATGAAGAACATCCAGGCCGACACCGTGATGCGGGATAGCATCGCCGGCGGGGGACCTTCCACCGCGGCCGGTGACAAAACCAAGACCACTCCCTGATCGCTCCGCGGATTGCCATGACGCCCCTCTTCGCCGCCTCGCTCGAAAGCCTGATTGCCTTCGTGGTAATCATGCTCCTGTCGGCGTTGGGCAGTTGGCTCAAACAACGCAAAGGCCAGTCGCCGGAGGCGGGCGAGGAAGAACGTCCCGTGCCTCCCTTCGGCCGACCGGGAACCGCCGGTCCCGACACCGGGCCGCCGCCGACCCGCCCCAGACCGTTTTTCGATCTCGAAGGCGAACTGCGTCGCCTCTTGGGCGAAGAACCTGAAGCGCCGCCCCCCGCCCCCGCGCCACCGCCGGTCCTGCGCGAAGTACCTGCGGCACCGCCGCCGAGCGCGCCCCGCCCTGTGCGAACCGCCGAGCCGGGCGAGGAGTTCGTGCCGGTCCCATTGCCGGCGGGAACTCATTTCCCGAAGACCGCCCGCGAAATGGACGCGGAACCCGCACCGGCATTCGATCTCGCTTCGATGGCGGAATCGGCCTCGGCCTACCGGCGCGGCAGCACCGTGGACAACACCGCAGGGACGAAACTACAGGCCGCCCGGACGTTCACCGAACAACACAAGCCGCTTGGGCCACGAGCTCCGCAACGCACCGTTTCGCCGGACACTGCCGCCGTGCTGGCGTTGCTCCGCCAACCCCGCACCGCGCGCCAGGCGATCCTCGCCTCCGTCATTCTGAGCCCGCCGAAGGCGGTGGCAGAGGACACGGGTTTCTCGTTTCGTTGAGTGGCGAGGAAGCCTTTATCACCGACTAAGCCGACATCAAGAACCCGACTAAGCCGACATCAAGAACCGACCCTGTTCCCCTTTTCCTTTTCCGGCCTGTGCGTCGTCACCACCCGGTATTCCCTCCGGGAACTGAAGGCGTTCTGGCAGACTACCGCGCCAGAGGTGAAGCTGCTGCGGCTGTCCCGTGACGGCGGCGTTCATCTGCTCTACACCCTCGGCGTGCGCGGCACGGCGCAGGAGTTTGCGACGTTGGTGGAAGACGTGAAGGCCATGCGCTCACTCTGACCCTGCTCGGCGGATTCCTGCAACGCGCCTGCCACGGCGACATCCTCCAGCGCGACCGCGTGCAGTTCGAGAAGGCTGACGAGAAGGAGCAAAACGGCAATGCCTCGAAGACGACACACGACGAGGAAAAGTTTGCCATCAGCAAGGAAGCGTGGCTGAGTCCTTGTTGCTTGGCCGGTGGCGAGCCGACCACAAACGACGAGTCCTATGAGCTACGCAAGTGAGTTTCTTCTTACCGGAAAGACCTATGCCGAATGGTCGCCTGAATCTCGCGGTCTTGCGCGAAACGAATATCGTCTCAAGTCGCTTCAATCCACCCTGACCTCCAAGTTCGACGAAGGAGTCAAACGCATAGCCGACAATCAAACTGCCGCCGCTGAAGTGGTTCGGAGTGAAGTGGAGTACCAAAGTCGAATGCTGTCGAATGATCTGCAGGACGTCATCACGCGGGGAGCTGAGGCGGTTACCGGGGCAATTCAAGGAATGTGCGATTATCTCGGATGGGAACTCACCGAGGTCCGCTGGGCGATTGAGAGACAAACCGAAGTTTGTCAAAAAATACTGGAAGTTCTTCTCAGCTCCCTCGATAACCGGTCACGCCAGTATTTCGATCAAGGAGTGAAGTGCTACGAGGCTGGAGAATACGACCTTGCCAAGGAGCGGTTCGAGAGGGCTTTGGAAGCAAACCGAACCAATCACTTCGCATATCAGTACCTAGGATTCATATCAGTTAACAAGGACTCGAGGCCAGAAGCCGTGCATAACTTCGAGCTCGCCCGCAAATTTGCAGACGAGAGGTCGCTGCGAGCTTTGGCTTGCACGCATCTTGCTCGCGCTCATTACGCCTTGGGAGAGCGGGCAAAAGCGGTGGACCTCGCCGCTGAGGCAGTCGAACTGGAACCTGACAACGCCGGATCTCGCTACCGGCACGCCAAGTATTGTGCTCTCGCGGGAAGAAAGACCGATTCGATTGCGGCACTTTCAGGAACTTTTCGGCTGGACCTGACCTATTGGTCATTGGCCTCAATTGAAGAGGACTTCGATGCCATACGTGAGGCAGTTCTTGAATGCCAACATCAACTTCGGTCTCGACTTAGCGCGGAAGCCCATCAGACACTCGACACCCTGTGCGAGGTAATACGCTGCGCTAAACTGTTCGGCTTGGTAGTGGAGGTCCAGCCGTACGAAATTATTCACGCGAAACTAGTCACCGATGCATCCCGACGTAATGTCCACATCTGTCTCAGCGCCCGAACTGAGGCCGCAGAGACCCTGGGGCAGCTCAAAGCAGTCTGTGAGCAACATCTTCGGAAACGAATCTCTAATAAGGAGGCGGAGATCTCAAAGCTTCAGCGCGAGAAAAGTGACCAGGAACATGAGGCGGAAGCGAAAATTCCAGTGCCAAAGCCCAAGCACGTTCACAAGCTGCGGGGGCAATCGGGTGAATTAAACCAAGCAGATGGGTGCCTCCTCGGCTTGGGATGGCTGCTGTTGGCCGGCATTTGCATTATAGCTCCGTACTGGCTTCTACCGGTCGTCGGCCTCGGACGCTGGCTGGAGTCTTCCTTCTTTTGGTTCTTGCTTCAGTGCCGTCCCACAGGAAACATGCTCAAAACCACTGATTTCATTGGCGATTTGAAAAGGGGCTGGCGTTTTAACCGGCACACTCCGTCCCATAGCGTCCGGA